>JANQRQ010000199.1 GCA_028284485.1 Planctomycetaceae bacterium
GTCTACGAATTGCGACGCAAAGGAATTCCGGCTTATACCTTCGCGCAGAATGAAGTGGTCCAAAGAGTGCCCACCATCGACCGCCAAGGACGCCCGCAAGAGCGCCTTGCCAAGCAGGAAGATGGCATTTGTGTGATCGCGGGCAATTACACCGACGTCGAAAACGGTGTGGCCCAAAAGACGCTGGAATATATCAAGAAGTTTAAACCCACGAGTTGGGAAGACCAGGGAGTGTTCAAACCGACTCCGGGTCGTCCCGGTCCGTTAAGTGGCGCCTTCCTGACCGTCAACCCGATGATGTCGCCCGAGGAGGCCCGCCAAGCGAAAGTCGATCCTCTGCTGCTCAAACTCAATTCCGGAATCGAGTATTCGTTGCTCGAAAACCCGGCGAAGTACAGCCTGATCGTGGCTTCATTTTACGGAAACGGCAGTACGAAGGCCCAAGTCGGAACGCGAGTTTTGAGAAAAAGCGATCAGGCTTGGCGAAACAGCAGGCTGGACGTAGCCGGCGAAGAAGCGTCCCAATTAGTACGTGTTCTGCGCGCCCGTAATTTCAACGCGTTTGTCTATCACGAGCGCTATCGATCGATTGTCACCGTGGGAATGTTCGAATCTCCCAACGATCCCAAGATCGCAAAGGGTTACGAAATATTTCGCGCCAAGGTTCGGCACGACCCATTGACCGGGCGTGACGTATTGACGGGCGAGAATATTGCCGCTCCGGGGAACGCAAAAACTTGGGTGTTCGATCCCAATCCGACGTTGATCGACGTGCCCCAGTTTCACCGAAACAAGCGCATCGCCGCCAACTAGCGATCGCCGCCGGCTAATCGCTGGCGGCTGTTTGTCGCGGTATGCAGGCGCGCATCGAACCGCAATCGGTAGAAGCCGCTCCAGAAACGGAACAACAGTCTGCTTGGGGCATCCAAGACTGTTGACAACGCTAGTCGTGACGGCAACACTCGGCTGTCATGAACAGCGATCGATCATTCCCCGATATCGTATTGGCCAGCCGAAACGTCAAGAAGAGTCGCGAAATCGCCGAGTTGTTGCGCCCGCATGGCGTCGAAGTTCTTAGTGTTGCCGATTTCCCAGACGTTGCCGAAGTCGTTGAAGACGGGAACTCCTTCGCCGAAAACGCTGCCAAGAAAGCGGTGCAAACCGCAAAACAGCTGTCCCGATGGGCGATCGGTGAAGACAGCGGTTTGATGGTCGACGCCCTTGATGGCGCTCCCGGCATTTATTCCGCGCGCTACAGCGGGGAGAACGCCACCGACGAAGAAAACAACGCCAAACTCATCGAGGCGTTGCGCGGCATCGCGCCAGACAAAAGAAACGCCGGGTATGTGTGCAATGTGGCGTTATCCGATCCGGAAGGCCAAGTGCAACTTCAGGTAGAGGCCGGCTGCCGAGGCCGCATCGTCGACGACCCACGCGGAACGAACGGCTTCGGTTACGATCCGCATTTTCTCATTCGTGAATACCATCGGACGTTCGGCGAGTTGAGTCCGATCGTCAAGAGCCGACTCAGCCATCGGGCTCGGGCCTTCGAACGGCTGATTCCTCAATTAATCAAGCTGTTCCAAGAGCTTGCCCCGCGGTCCTAGCGCGATTGACTTTTTCTCGTGGGCCCTTCTGGCTCGTGGGAACCGGCAATCTATAGAACAAAACGCGATTGTCGCGGCCACAAGTCAGCGTATCACGCTGTGACTTCGGGCTTCCTTCGAATCGACAAAAAATTCCAGTCCTTTGCGAGCAGTTGTCGGTTACAATCAACTGGAACATATCGGCTCGTTCTGATATGAATGAACTCTGTTGATTCGTGCATAAACTAACACGGAGACGTCGGCCATGCTCAGTCTATATGACGGTAGACGACGACATCGGCGCGAGTTTCTTAAGGTTGGTGGTTTGCTGCTTGGTGGGCTTTCGCTGCCAGAATTGATTGCGGTCAAGGCGGCTGCATCGGTCTATGGGTCGCACGTTCACGACAAATCGGTCATCTTCCTGTTCATGCATGGCGGGCCCAGTCAGACCGAAACGTTCGATCCCAAGATGACGGCCCCGGCGGGTGTTCGCAGCGTTACCGGCGAAGTCTCCACGTCGCTTCCTGGCGTCACGTTCGGATCGACGTTTGAAAAACTGGCACCGTTGGCTCACAAGTTTTCTGTCGTCCGATCATTCACGACCGGAGACGGCAAGCACGATATTAAGCCGGTTGTTTCGCCGTTCACCGAAGGAGCCAACATCGGTTCGATCTATTCACGGATTGTCGGAGCGAATCATCCGGAGAGCGGCATTCCCACCAGTGCGGCCTTGTTTCCCACGGCCATCGACGAAGAGGCCAAGCCCCGTTTGCTGCAGTTTGGCGATTTGACGAACACCGGTTCATTGGGAAGCGGATCGGCGCCATTTGTTCCAGGAGCCGGCGGACCGTTACAGCAAAATATGAAGTTGAACCTGCCCGCGAATCGGCTTGACGATCGGCGGCGTCTGCTTTCTCGCCTCGACCAAATCAAGTTCGCTGCGGACAAATCGAATCAACTCGACGGGCTCGACTCGATCCGTCAGCAAGCCTTCAGCACGATTTTGGGGGGCGTCGCCGACGCATTCGATCTTTCGAAAGAAGATCCGCGTCTCGTCGAACGTTACGATACCGCGCCGCTCGTCCGACCGGAAAACATCAGCAAACGCTGGAACAATTACAACTTTTACGTCGACAACGCGAAGACGCTCGGCAAGTTGTTGTTGCTAGCCCGGCGATTGTGCGAAGCTGGTTGCGGTTTCGTCACCGTGACGACCAGTTTTGTATGGGACATGCACGCCGACCGCAACAACGCCGGTGTCGAAGAAGGCATGGGCTACATGGGTGTGCCATTTGACCATGCCGTTTCTGCATTCTTGGAAGATGTCGACGCCCGCGGATTGAGCGACAAGATTCTGCTCGTCGCATGTGGCGAAATGGGACGCACGCCAAAGGTTAATAAAAACGGCGGGCGTGATCACTGGGGAAACCTGGCTCCTTTGATGCTCGCCGGCGGCGGTCTGAATATGGGACAGGTGATCGGCCAGTCGACCCGCGATGCCGGCGAACCGCTGTCACAACCGCTGAAGATCGATCATCTGCTTTCGACCGTCATGCACACGATGTTCGATGTTGGTGAACTGCGACTGGCTCGTAGCGTACCGGCCGATGTGGTGCGAATCGCTTCGCAAAGTGAACCGATCCCAGGGTTGTTGTAGAACTAATCCCAAACGCCGATTCTGCGAGTTTTCGAGCCTTTGGTTCGAGAGTTGGCGCTAAGCTTCAGAGGATTTCGACAAATCGTCTACCAAGTTCTCTGTAAACTCTGCGATCTCTGTGGCTAATCGGATGATCTAAATCGAAGGCACAATCTTGCGATCGGAATAACACCATGCAGACTTCGAAGCTGGTTACGAGTTTGGTCGTTGTCGGGCTGCTTGGTTTGTGTGGCAGTCTGTCGCAGCAAAGCTCCAATATCACACTCACGTTGATTGATGCCGAATCAGGACAGGAAGTTCCCGGGCTGATTCGCATCATCGATGAAGCCGGCGAGCCTGTCGCCGCACCAGGCTTGCTGTCGCGCGGCTTGGGCCTTAACGAAAATCTGCCAATTTCCAAGTGGCAGGTTGTTCCAGCGTCGTCGACGTTTGAACTACCGGCAGGAAACTACACGATCGATGCGATTTCCGGTTTGGAAACCGAGCAAGCACAATTGCGGCTTGATCTGACTGACAAAAAACGCGTCATTGCAACAATCCCGGTCAGACGATTCTACAATGCCGCGGCGCAGGGGCTTGCTTCCGCCAATACCCATCTGCACCTGCGGAAGCTCGACCGCGCGATGTCAGATCGGTACTTGGTCGAAATCCCACGCAGCGACCGCCTCGACATCTTGTTTGTGTCGTATTTGGAGCGGGCCGGTGAAGACGTCGATTACATTTCGAACCGTTATACCTCGGCCGACTTAGCCCAGTTATCGAAGCAGGCCGGCGTATACCTGGGGAATGGCGAGGAACATCGACACAACTTTACCGGATTCGGCGAAGGCTACGGCCACGTGATGTTGCTCAACATTCAGAAGCTGATTCAGCCGGTCAGCATTGGACCGGGAATCATGAAGATGGGATCGGACGGCTTGCCACTTCAACGCGGCATCGATACCGCCCGGCGTGATGGTGCGACGGTCGTTTGGTGTCATAACAATTGGGGGCGCGAATCGTTTCCCAACTGGGTCAACGGTCGTGTCGACGCACAGAACATTTTCGATGGTGGATCGCACGGCAGCTACAAGGACAGCTTCTATCGTTATTTGAATGCCGGATTGCGTGTGCCGTTTTCGACCGGAACAGATTGGTTCATGTACGACTTTTCTCGCGTCTATGTGGAAATGCAGGAAGAGGCGACACCCGCGAATTGGCTCAAGGCGCTTGCGGCGGGCCGCAGCTACATCACCAATGGTCCATTACTCGAGTTTTCGGTCGACGGCCAGAGAAGTGGCGACACGATCGCGATGCAGCAGCCTGGTTCCGTCACGGTAACGGCGCGCGGCTTGGGTCGGCTCGATTTTCAAAAGTTGCAACTTATCCGGAACGGGGAAATGATTCAGTCCGTTGGCACTCGGCCTGTCGGCGGACATTTTGAAGCGACTTTGGAAATGAGCCTTACGATCGACGAAGCGAGTTGGCTGGCGCTAAGAACGCCTCCCCCGTCGGTCAACGGCGATCCCGAGTTGCAAGCGAAGACGCCGCTGAATGAACTTGGGAAGGAACTATTTGCACACACGGGCCCGGTTTTTGTTGAAGTCGATGGCAACGGCGTGTTCGACAAGGCTGTCGCGCGCGAATTTCTCGCGGAAATGGAAGCGAGCCAGGAACTCATTCCCGAGAACGGAACGTTCGAATCGGAAGAAGAACTGGCCCGGGTGCTCGACGTCTACCGCGACGGGATTGCTTCGCTGAAGGCACGGCTGGCAGAGTAGTCAGCGGACGTGCTCCGGGGGTTCCTTTTGCATGCCCTCCCTTTGCATGCCCACCCTGCTGCGCGATGTGGGGATCGCACGCGGAGTTATGATCCGATTCGAGTTGATGACATCGGCCTTACGGTCGGTCGTTTTTGTCTCGGCCTGCTTCAGCCGTTCGTCGGATCTGAATTCTCTGTCCGATTCTTGGCCCCGAATTCGATGACAATGTTGCCGACACGAGAAAATGTGCGGCAGGAAGGCTCTTGCTTGAGGGGAAACACTCACGAGGATAGGAAAACAGCGGCAAGTCTGCGTGCGCCAGGACCATGGCGTTCATATTCTTCGGCAGAACAGTCAACAACGTCGGGCAGTCGATGTTGCTGAAATGTATCGTGGGAACAACATCCCATACGACGGAAAGACATATCACAAATCTGCGATTCTCGCGTCAGGCCGAGTTTGCAATCGGAAGGCAATCGAAAACGCACGAGGACGGACCCTCTTGATTCGAAATTGATCGTAAGACAAGGGGAGCAACAATGGCGAATGCGGATGAAACGTCCCCGGTAGGCAAACTTCATGGTGAGAAACCGCAGAAGAGGAAGGAGGAAGACGTTTCTTCACCGGAAGGTTTCAAAGCCACGATGCTGCAAAAGTGGAGGGAAGTGGGGATTGTTTTGGTGTTTCTGCTGCCGCTCATTCTATTGGTGGCGGCCGTTCTGTTCGCAGCCCTTTCGTTTCCGACCAATACGATCAAGTTTTCGCTATCAGTTATCGGGTTGTGCGGAGCGAGTGGCGGGCTCTTATTTGCGATGCGCCAGTCGCGTGTCACTCCGCCCAAGGTGACCAATGGTGCTCTCGAACTCGGATCCCTGGCCGATTGTGGATATGGCATTGCAGGTGCGATCGTCATTTTTGTTGTCACTCCGGGACTTTCCGAAGACGTTCCCGGTTCGAAGCACTTCAATTCATCGCATGAACCGATTACCGAGCCTCGACAGAATGCAGCAACTCAATCCCCCGAATCGAACGACGTCAACACCGACTGGCTGGAGATCATGGCGGTCGCCTTGGTCGGGGGCTATGCCGGCCGCGCGATGATGCAAAAGGCCAGTGATGCGTTTACCGAGGTCAAAAAGGTGGAGCAACAAGTCGAGACGTTGCACACCACCGTCGACGAGCGGCTCAGCACTGCTGAACAGCAAATCAAAGCCCAAAGTCGTGCCATCGAATTGGTCGAGCAACAGTTGGATCTCGAGGAACCACCGGTTGATGTCCAAGAACTCGATAAGATTCTGCAAAGCTCCGACTATCACGTCAAAAAACGGCTCTACATGCACGTCAAACGCTCTTTTGTTGGTGATCCCCCAACATTCGCGCAGCGCTCCATCCCGATCCTGCAGGCGTTGGTACGGGCCGACCCGTCTGACCAACACTGCAACTCGCGAGCGATTCTGGCTCGCTGTTTGGGAGAGACCGGCGATTGGGAATCGGCTCTGCAGTGGATTCGAAAGGCGATTGAAATTCGCGACGCGCAAGAACTCGAAGGACTGGAACGCTACGACGAATTCCTGGCACGTTGCTTGGTTGAACTATGCCCTCATTTCCGCATTGGGGAACCATCGACCCCCGAAGTGAGTCGCGAGATCGTGAAACAACTGGCGGCAGCGTATCCTCAATCAGAACCGCCTTACGAGAACTGTGGAAACGACCGCATTCAGGAATGGCTGGCTCGCAACAGCTTTGTGGCGGACGACAACGTTGCGGATGGCAAACCAACCATTTCAGACACAAGCGAATAGAATCTGAGGCGGCAGATTAGGTCGGTCCTCGCTGGATATAGCGAGTGCTGTAGCCACACCGTCTTAAATCGTTCCACTCATGCAAATTGACGCCAAAGCATGGCCACACTGCTGCGCGATGTGGCCATGGCACCCAAGTCCGAATCGTTTCGGCAGGGTGCGTTCAGCAGGAAAGAACTGGGCAGTATTGTCGCGATCGCGTACGATTCATACTGGACGGCCGGTTGGTGCTCATACTGGCAGGCAGGTGGAACGACGACCATGCTCGTACGATTTGCGACGTTCTTGTTCCTGGCGTGTTCGCTGATTGTCCCGATTTCTGTATTGGGGCAAACAACGGTTGCCGATGATCAGGCGATTTTGGAACTGGACCTGCCGGATGGGGCACGCGTTGAAATCGACGGCAAGGAGTACGGGGAAGAACGTCGCATCGTTTTTGACGATCTGCCGCCGGGCAAACGATCGGCGAAGTCGTTGACCGTAACCTTCGCCGACGACCAGCAAGCGAAACGTGAACTGTTGCTGCAAGCGGGAGAGAAAGTCGTCCTGCCGATGCTTCCTCCTGGCACAAAGCTGCCGGAACTGGTCGTGCAAACAGGGCATTCGTTACCTGTTCTTTCACTTGCCTTTAGTTCGGAATCGAAGTGGCTTGCGACGGCATCATTTGATGGGACAGTCATCGTATGGGATGTAACAACCGGGCTGAAACTACGGAGCTTCGGTAATGGCCGTGATTACTTAGTTTCTGCGGCCTTTAGCCCGGACAGTACCCAACTTCTCACGGGTTGTACGAACAATACAGCCGTATTATGGGAAACAGGAACTGGTCGAAGAATCAGAGAGTTTGGCGTGCGATCTAAAAACGACGACGCACTTATTTCGTTCGTCGCATTCAGTCCCAATGGTCGTCACGTTTTGACGTCACACTATGATGAATCAATAGTTCTCTGGGAGGCGGCAACCGGCCGAAAGCTGCGCACCTTTAAAGGGGATGCTGGTCTCGGACGGAAGGCTGTGTTCAGCCCGGATGGGCGCATGCTGTTGACCGGCACGAATGACAAAACAGCCATCCTCTGGAAGGTATCGACTGGGCGCAAGCTCCACACATTCGACGGGTATTCGGAATGGGTACGCACTTTGGGTTTCACCGCGAATGGAAGGCAAGTTCTGATTGGGGCATCGAATGGAATGACGGTTTTGTGGGACGTGGGGACTGGCGAGAAACTCCACACTCACAGAGCATGGTCGGATTTCGGAGTACCAATTGCATTCAGTCACGATGGGGGCTTGGCACTTACTACTTCGGATGACGATGAAGCCGTTGTGCGCGAGGTCTTGACTGGAATTGAGGTTGTAAAGTTTAAGACTAGCTCCCGTGAGATCGACTACGCGGAGTTCAGTCCCGACGGCCGCCGGATCGTCACTGCATCGATGGAAAACGGCGAGGTCAATCTGTGGAGCGTGGGAAGTGTCAACGAACTCCTTACGTGGGAGGGCTTCGCGGAATCGATTCATTCGGTGGCCTTTAGTTCAGATGGAAACCAAGTGCTGATGGGATTAGGCAACAGTATGGCTGCTCTGTGGGATATGTCTCACGGTTGGAAGCAACACACGCTGGGGGATGATCCACTCGAATACGACGGCTATTCATCCTCGGTAGCTTTCAGTCCGAACGGAGAGCAGATTGTAACCGCGTCACCCGATAGCGGCGCAATCCTATGGGATGCCGTAACTGGCCATCGAACTCGCAATTTCACTGACATCGATAGTCGAATACTGTGTACGGCATTTAGCCCTGACGGCTTTCACCTGCTAGCAGGGACATACGGAGATACTGCGGTATTGTGGGATGCGACGACCGGAAACGAACTGCGCACCTTCACGCGGCATTCTGGCTTCGTTAACTCCGTCGCGTTCAGCCCTAGCGGCAAATCAATTCTGACGGGATCATCAGACGCTCAGGCGATTCTGTGGGAGGTGGAAAGTGGCCGCATCATTCATATCTTGAAAGGTCATTCGTCAGCGATTAAGGCAGTCGCAATCAGCTCGGATGGCAAATTGGCAATCACCGGATCTGACGACAAAGTTGCCATCGTCTGGGCATTAGCAACCGGTCGCCGAATTCGCACCTTCGAGGGAGACGAACTTAACAAGATTCACACTGTGGCGATCAGCCCGAATAACCGGTTGGCATTAACAGGAACGAATCATGGATATGTCGTCCTATGGGACATCGCCAACGGTAAAATGTTGCACACGTTTGAAGGGCATAGCGGAGCAGTCACCTCGGCTGCCTTTAGCCCCGATGGGCAGCGTGTGCTGACCGGGTCGTGGGATGGAACGACACGCCTGTGGGACATTGCGACCGGCGATGAGTTGGTCAGCATGATTAATCTGCCCGGTCACCATTGGCTAGCGGTAACGCCGGAGGGATTGTTCGATGGTTCCGACGGCGGTCGATCGTTGGCCATGTTTCGACCCGACGAAGGATTAAAAGTCGTTCCCGTTGATGGCGAGCTAGCGGACTTCTACCGGCCTCGCCTGCTAACGCAGATATGGAAAGGGCAGCGACCAATGCCGAGTGTGGCGGTCGAGAAACCGTAATCAGCAGTTTCCAGCTCTGGCTCAGGCAATGTATCCATGATGGGAACGGACTTATCGCCGGCATGAGTGGGTCCATAACGCAGACATCTAAATGTTTGCCAGCAAAGAACGAGGCAGGAGCCTCGTGGGTAGTGGGTTCCCAGCCAGGAGACTGGGAACGAAAGGCACGAAAGTGACGAAAGATATCTTGTTGAGACTTGTGAGTGTGAAGGAGCCGAACCGACCGTTTTGTGCATTTCAACTCTCGCTCTCATTCTTTTCGTGTCATTCGTGTCTTTCGTGGTTCTTGCCTATCTTGGGCACGCGAGACAGAATGGTTATCTAATGGTTGACGTGGCAGGTGGAAGTAACGCTCCAGTCCCTCACTCACGTTTTGGTTGACCAAAGACTCTTGAAGTCATCCCGTTTTTCCGAGCAATCAACGAATTTTACATCGTCCACCGAAAGGCGCGCTAGTGGCCCCAGAGACCGAATCGGCACCGAATGTCGAGCTGGGAAACAATGCGCCGACGGACGGTGAATATCGATGGATCCTGTGGACAATGCTTGGACTGGCGGTCGCCGTTCGGGTTGTGTTTTGGGTGTACACCGAGCGGACTTGGGAAGACGCCTTAATCACCGTGCGGCACGCCGAGAATGCCGCACAGGGAAACGGGCTGACGCATCATCCGTCGCAAGATCCGCCGATCCACGGCTTCACATCGCCGGTGAGCGTTTTGATTCCGCTTGCGGCAGAATTGGTCGTTTCGCAATCCGGTGTTCCCTTTCAGAAGTTTGTGTCACTTCTGGCTGCTGCGGTGACAATTCTATGCGCCTACCGGTTATTGACGCATCCGAGTATTCGGTTGCCCCCAGTCCTGCTTTTCTTTGCGCTCGGATACCTGGCTCTCGAACATCATCAGATTTTGTTCGGTATGGCTGGTATGGAGACGCAATGCATGGTCGCAATCACTTGGATTGTGATGTTGCTGTTCGTCGAGCAGCGCACGGTGGCATTAGGCATCGCTTGTGGAGTCGCGATGTGGGTCCGTCCCGATGCGTTGTTTCTGGATGCTGCCGTCTGGTTCGGTTTGTTGATGATGCGCCGCTGGCGAGACGTTTTTATTGTCCCCATGGTTGCGGGCATCGTTTTCGTCCCGTGGATTATCTTTACGACCGCCTACTATGGCAGCTTTGTGCCTCATACGGTAACAGCCAAAGACAATATTCATACGAATTTGCTGACGGGATCGTTCGAGCTGTCACAAATGTCAGCCTTACTACTGGAGCGATGGAACTTATTGCGAGCGTGGCTTTCCCCTTCGTTTGGCGGCATTGGAACGGGCACGGTGAACTTTGTTCGTGGTGCTCGCCCGTTGCAATTCGTGTATGTTCTCGGCGCGTGTATCGGCATCATTGCCATGCTGCGACGTAAGGTGGCAGTCGCGATTCCGTTGTTTGTATTGACCTACGCGGCTTATGTGCTGATCTTCATGTCGAGCGCTCATGCCTGGTATTTGCCCCCTTGGTTGGGATGTGTTGCGGCCCTGTTCGCGGTCGGTTTGGACCGTGTCGCCGGCGGGATCAGTTCCCCTCTCATGCGTCGAGGTACGAATGTTGTGGCTATGATTTACCTCGTGCTGTATGCCGGCGCGTTGACGCGAACGTTTCCGGCCGAACGATTGATTCAGGCCAATGCAGAATTGGCGGTGCGCACCGAACTTGGGCTGTGGTTGAACGAAAATGTTGCGGAAGATGAATGGATCGCTTGCGAATGCCTGGGCTACCTCGGGTACTATTCAAAAAGGACCATGCTGGATTATCCGGGATTGGCAAGCCCACGCAGTGTAGCGGCACTGCAGGATCCGCCGCAGTCGCTGCAAACGTTGATTGCACGCGAAAAACCGGAATGGTTGGCATTGCGACCTCACGAATGGAATGCGCTACGAAACGACTATCCGGAAGCGGCTGCGAACTACGTCGAACAGCAGCGATTCACTGCGCCACCGAAATTCTTGCCCGCGCTGGGTAGCTACTTGTGGATTGCCGACACAACAGGATTTAAGGTCGACGACGAGATGATTGCGTTTCGGCGTACCGACCTATCGAGCCAACCCGCGATGACCGACTAAAAAAGCGACTTGCTTCCTGCTTGAATCTCGGGCATTCTGAAGAGACATTCTCAACAGCTATTGTCGCACACACCGCCAATGGGAAGACTCATTCTCGTGGCGAATGGCGAGTGAAGGCTTCAAATTCAACAGGAGAGTAAAACTGTGATCCGTAATGCTCGAGTGCTTTATTTCGTCATTCTGGCTGTATTGTTCGTTCCCTGTTCAATCGCGTCGGCTGACGAGTTCCCTGCGCCGATTGGAAAACTGGAACTGGCTGACGGCGACGGCATCGTCTTTTTGGGAGACAGTATTACCCACCAGCGTTTGTACACACAGTATGTCGAAGACTTTCTCTATACACGTATGCCGAACATTCGCTTGCGAATCCACAACTCGGGAGTCGGTGGCGCGAAGGCTTGGGATGCCCTGCAGCGATTCGAGCGCGATGTCGCTTTCTACAAGCCCAAGTATGTCACCGTGCTGCTGGGGATGAATGACGGCCGTTATCAACCGTTCAATCAGGAGATTTACGATACGTATCAAACGGACATGACCGAGCTGATCGAGCAAATCAAGGGAATCGGTGCCACTCCGATATTGATGACACCGACGATGTTCGATGCGCGGGCCGCCCGCATGCGACCACGCCGCAATCGTGCTGAAGATTCTGTCATGCTGTACAACTCGGTTTTGGCGTACTACGGCGGTTGGTTGCGAGACGTGGCCGCATCATCGGGATATGGCTTCGTTGATATGTATAGTCCGTTGAATAACCTCACCATCGGGCAGCGCAAAACGGATCCGCAGTTCACAATGATTGCTGATG
The DNA here is from genome assembly GCA_028284485.1 of Planctomycetaceae bacterium. Taxonomy (GTDB): domain Bacteria; phylum Planctomycetota; class Planctomycetia; order Planctomycetales; family Planctomycetaceae; genus JANQRQ01. The sequence continues at coordinate 12,311 of JANQRQ010000199.1, forward strand.
CCGTCCATCCCGGTCCGGATGGTCAATTGGTGATGGCTGCGGCAATCGTTGCTGACACAGGGCTAGCGGGACCGGTTTCGAGCATTCAGATTTTTAAGAACCGCCGCCAGCGTCGACAGTCGGTCGTTAAAGGTGGGGAATTGACCGAGTTGAATTGGACGGACAACGGACTCGAGTTCACTTGGTCGGCGGAAAGCCTGCCTTGGGTTGTGCCGGCTGATGCTCAAGAAGGGGCCAAGCTGTCGAGAATTGGTTTCCGCTTCAATCGCGAAACGCTACAAATCTCCGGCTTGGAACCGGGGCAGTATGAACTGGCGATCGATGGAGAAGTTGTGGACAAATTCCAGGCGACGGCGTTCGCCCGTCGTATCCAGCTGCAAACGAAAACGACGACGCCTCAATACCAGCAAGCTGCGCAAGTCGCCGAATTGAATAAACAACGCAACGAAGGGCCGATCAGCAAGCTGCGAAACGAATGGCGTGTCTTCCAGCAGTATGCGCGACTGAAGGCAATGCCCGAGTCTTCTGAGCAGGCTGATCAATTGGCCAAAATGGAAGAGCAAATGGAAGGCCGCGAAGATCGTATCGCTGAGTTTGAAAAAGAGGCAAAATCGCTCGAAGATCAGATCTTTGAGATCAACCAGCCCAAAGCTCGGCGATACGTTATCACGCGGGCGAATTGAGTTAACGGAACCTTGGCCAATTCTCGCTTCGCAAGAGGCCATGCAAATCTCTTGCGAGGCGGAACGCCGGTTCGTTGACGCGACTAAAACCGCTGCTCCAGCATCACCCCCGCTGTTCCGTCGGTTGGGTGGACATAGGGAAGGAGTTGCATCGACGAATCGATGGCGAGGTGGCGTCGCGAGACGGTCTTACCGATGACATAGCCCAGCGCCGCGCCGAACACCACATCGGACAGGTCGTGGGCGCGTTCGTCAATGCGGCTCCAACCGATCAAGCCGGCAAAGGCATACGCCGGCAAACCGGCTTTCGGGCCGTAGTATTCATCGAGTACGCTGGCGATGGTAAAGCTGCTGGCTGTGTGGAACGACGGAAAGCCGAACTCGCCGCCATTCCACTCTTTCGTCGGTCGATCCGTATTGACCGCGGCTTTAATTAAAACAGTCGTCACTCCGGTGATTGTGTAGGAACTGATCAGTGACCCACTCAGGCTATGGAGTTCGTCGTCCTGCTTCCACAGGCTATAACCGTACAACCCAGCCAAAGTTGGAATCTGAATCGGCAAGTCGCCGAACTTGCCGAGCGTTTCGCTTGTCCCCCCCCAGCGATCTGGGTGTCGGGCTGTGTTCTCGCGAACTTTTCGGCCCAGGTCCTGACGAAACGTAATCGCCACACCGGCGGCCGCCCCGAGGAACAACGCGTTTTCCCAAGTGAGCAGAGATCGGGTATCGTCGCGCAGTGCTGGAAAGAACTCCTTGAGGTCTTCGCGAAATGTATATCGCTTGCAGAGTAGGCCGGAACAGTCGGAATGCGGATCGAGGTATGGAGAATTGCCGCAGCCGATTTCTTCGAGGTCGGCCCCCAAAGGCACGTAGCCGCCACTGATCAAGTCGAGAGTTTCATGTGGTTCTCCGGGTGCGCTAGCCTCGAAGGCCGTGGGCAAGATTTCATCCGTTTCTTCGCGCGGAGCATCGGAAATACGTTGATATCCGGCGTGGAGTGTCGTGAAACGACGTGGTGGCTCCAAATTTGTCAATTCCTTGACGACGACGCTACGTCGGGCCGTTTGCGAGGCGACCGGATCGACGGAGGTGGCTTCCTGCGACCAACCAGCAGGTATCGCCGAAACCGACGACGGGGCGGCCAACTTTCCCCGATTCCCGACGAATTCGTTAAGTTGCGTGCATCCTGCGACAGATATACAGGCGACCAGAAGGGCCGCTCGGTGCGCAACGTGTCGGCAGTGGCAGATTCGGGGATGCATGGTACTATTGATTCGTCCACAATCACTGCCATAATCAAGAGAACTAGACCCATCCAATTGATCCGTCAAAAGCGGAAAATCCCGAACAATCACTAGAATCGGCTGCGACGTTTGCTTGAGTAATCTGCGCAAGTTATTTGGCGGCAGCACGCTTGGGATTTCGCGAATGGAACTACTATTTTGACCACGAACGCGCTGGCCGAGAATGTGCGGTTAGAAGAATGTGAACAAATGTGGTCGCCGATTTCTATTTTTGCATCAATTCTCCTATAATCGTTTGCCCTGAGATTGACCCATTGGATTATGGAATTCCCACTCTGCATTTGGTGAGTTGAAGCTCCTATCCATCCATTTCACGATCATTGTCTAAAGTCCCGGTGCGGAGTCCTGCGTGGCCACCCAAACAAATACAGTTATCGATGCTCTCGAAGCGAATATTGCTACCGTCCTGTTGGGAAAACCGCTGCCGATTCGTTTGGCTGTCGTTGCCTTGTTAGCTGAGGGGCACGTTCTGATCGAAGACGCTCCCGGCGTCGGCAAGACATCGTTGGCCAAGGCCTTATCGCGAAGTTTGAACTGCCGGTTCACGCGGTTGCAATGCACGCCGGATATGCTTCCAAGTGATATTCTGGGTTCGAGTGTTTTCCTTCCGAACCTGGGCGAGTTTGAACTGCGTAAGGGGCCGATCTTCACCAATATTCTGCTCGTCGATGAGATCAACCGGACAACGCCACGAACGCAAAGCGCTCTGCTCGAGGCCATGGACGAGTCCCAGGTGTCAATCGAGGGAACGACTCACGAGCTAAACACGCCGTTTTTTGTACTCGCCACTCAAAACCCGTTTGAGTATGAGGGGACGTTCCCTCTTCCGGAAAACCAACTCGACCGGTTCATGCTTTGCACCGAAATTGGTTATCCCGATCGCGATGCCGAACGCGACGTGCTCAACAGCCATCGCGAATTCGAGCCGGTTGAAAAGCTGCAGTCGGTGCTGACGATCGATCAACTGAGCGAATTGCAAAATAACGTGCGCAACATCTCGGTGAGTGACGACATTGCCGATTATTTGCTATCGATCGTAGATTCCACTCGTACTCATGAAGAATTGGCACTCGGTGTTAGCACGCGTGGCGCAATCACCTTCTATCGCGCTATTCAAAGTTTAGCGTTGATCGAGAATCGCGATTACGCCATTCCGGACGATGTCAAACGATTGGCGGTACCGGTGCTGGCACATCGCGTGATCTGTCGTGGGCTAATTCGTGAAGGGCAGCGCGGTCGAGCTCGAGAAATCATTCAGCGGATCGTGGACCAAACGCCCGTGCCCGACTAACTCTCGTTCGTTGCTTTCCGGCAGAAATTGGAGGCTGCAGGGACATGAAACAGATGTTTTCGATCCATTCGAGTTTCCCCGTGCTGTTCATTGCCGTTCTGTTGGGATGCTCGATGCCTTCTGACGGGGCGGATTCATCGAAGGCGGAAAATAGTACGGCAAAGGTTGGCGAACTTCCGACCGAGAACCGTCTCTCCAGGGAAACCAGCCCGTATCTGCTGTTGCACGCTCACAACCCGGTCGATTGGTATCCCTGGGGGCCCGAGGCTTTCGAAAAGGCGAAGCAGGAAGATAAGCCGATCTTTCTCTCCATTGGTTACAGCAGTTGCTACTGGTGCCATGTGATGGAAAGGCTCGTCTTTTCCAATCCGAAGATCGCCAGCGTGATGAATGAGAATTTCGTCAACATCAAGGTCGATCGCGAAGAACGCCCCGATGTCGACGACATCTACATGACGTCGCTGCAAATCTATTTCCAAATTACCGGGTCGCCGCAGACCGGCGGCTGGCCTTTGTCGATGTTTATGACGCCCGAGGGCAAACCATTTGCAGGTGGAACTTATTTTCCGCCTGAAGACAGCGAAGGACAAACTGGTTTTGGAACAGTCCTCACGCGTGTCCTTCTTTTGTGGGAGGAACACCGTTCAGCAATCGATAGCAATGCCGAGTTACTCACCGAACAAGTTCGGCTATCAATGCGGCCCGGTTTATCATTGGATCGCCCCGAACTCGAGCGGCAATTGGTGATCGATACAATCGATGCTCTCAAAAAGAGCTACGACCCTGAGTTTGGTGGAATCGATTTCGACGCCAGCAGCCCCGATTCACCGAAGTTCCCTGTTCCTGCCAAGCTGGAACTACTGCAGTACGCAGCCATCAATTACGACGACGAACAGGCCGGTGAAATTCTCGACCATACACTTCGCAAGTTGACCGCGGGCGGGATTCGCGACCACCTCGCCGGGGGATTCCATCGTTACAGCACGGACCGTGCCTGGCGAGTTCCTCATTTCGAGAAAATGCTGTACGACAATGCTCAACTGGCGGCCGTTTTTGTCGAGGCGTATCGTCAGACGGGCGATGAACGCTATCGCGATGTAACGGTCGATATCTTTGATTTTGTGCTTCGCGATATGACTGATCCTCAGGGAGGATTTCATTCGGCCCTCGATGCCGAGACCGATGAGATTGAAGGGAAGTACTACGTCTGGACACCCGCTGAAGTCGAATCGATTCTCAGCGTGGAGGAGGCAAAGGTCTTTAAGGAGGCCTATGGGCTCAATCTACCGGAGTTTTTCGAGCACGGTTATGTTTTACATCTGCCCACGCCGTTGTCTGAAATTTCGGACGAACTCGACATCCCTCTCGCTGACTTGAACGAGCGGCTGCGCAACATGCGCGGCCAACTACTTGCCGCCCGCGATGAGCGTGAGTCGCCTTTGAAGGACGACAAAGTTCTCACGAGTTGGAACGGGCTGATGATCAGTGCGTTGTCACATGGTGGCGATGCATTTGGCGAATCGCGTTACATCGACGCTGCCTCGAAGGCCGCGGAGTTTGTTCTGTCCCATATGCGTGACGATGACGGTCGGCTATTGCGCACTTATCGGGCCGACACCGCGAAGCTGAATGCGTACGTGGATGACTACGCGTTCTTCATCCAAGGCTTGCTGGATTTGCATGAGGCAACCCATGAAGAAAAGTGGCTTGCTGAGGCAAGTTCTTTAGCCAAAGATCAAATCGATCTCTTTTGGGACGAAGGTGGAACCGGGTTTTTCTTTACAAGCCGCCATCACGAAGAACTGCTGGCGCGCACAAAGAACGCATACGATTCGGTGATTCCCTCGGGGAATGGTGTGAGCGCGCGCAACCTGATTCGACTGGCGGAACTGACGAATGACTTAGAGTTGCTAACGCGTTCGCGTGAGATTCTGGAATTGTTTTCGCCTGCGGTTGTCAGGTCGCCGCGCAGCATGACACAAATGGCATTGGCGTTGGGAGAGTACTTAAACGCTCAAAAGGAACCGTCAGGCCAGCCACAATCACAGAAGAAGCCGAAAAAGCCGAGCGACTTGATCATTCTTGCGGCCGCAGAAACAAAGGATCCGAAAGATCCGAAAGCCAAGAATCAGCGAATTCATCCGAAAGTGTATCTTTCCGTCGATCGCCTTCCGGCCGGCAAAAACTGCGACGTCATGTTCATCATCGACATCGTCGAAGGCTGGCACATCAATACCAATCCCGCCAAGCCCGATTTTGCCAGACCAACTGAAATCGTTGTGAAATCAAAACATGGTACGAAGCTGACGAAAGTGGCGTTCCCGGCGGGGAAGAAACTGCAATTGGAAGGAATTGATGAGCCTTTTCATGTCTACGAAAAACAGCTCGCTGTCCGCGGGCTATTGGCGGTCCCTCAAATGGCGGCAGGGAAGTCTGAAGAGATTGAAATCATCGTAAAGTATCAAGCCTGTAACGACAGCCAATGCGAGCGACCAACCGAGATTTCACTCTCTGGGAAGATTCCCGTAGCGGCTGTCGGTGCCGCCGTTAAGCCAATTAATCAAAAACTGTTTAACCCGCCCAAAAAGCCCGTAACGACGAACCAACGCTAACCTCGGCGCCGCAGTGGCGCCAATTCTGACAGCGTCGCGCACGAGAATTCTACGGACGCAATCACTATGGACCTCCGCGACGCGCGGCACACCGAACGCCCACTGGTCAAAACGAAGATCATTGCGACCATCGGTCCAGCGACTGAAGAGGAAGAGGCGCTGCGGGAATTGCTGATCGCCGGTGTCGATGTGGTGCGGCTCAATTTTGCACACGGGACACATGACTGGTTTGCAAAACTGACCGTAAATATCCGCAAGCTATCGCAGGAAATGAATCGCCCGGTCGCGATTCTCGGTGACCTTGCAGGCCCCAAAATTCGTCTTGGGAAACTCGGGGACGATGGGATGTTTTGCGGAGAGGACGAGCGATTTCAGTTCGTCCGAAACTCCAGCGAAGACGGGGACTCGCATACTCTGAAGTGCACCTACGAGGGATTGATCGACGAGCTAAATGTCGGCGACAGGATCCTGCTGGCTGACGGGACAGTGGCCATGCGCGTCGTCGAGAAGGCGGATGATCTTAGTAAATTGGTCTGCAAAGTCGAGCGAGCGGGATTGATCCGCAGTCGCCAAGGGATCAATCTTCCGGGTGCAACATTGAGCACTCCCAGCCTCACGGCAAAGGACCACGACGACCTCAAATGGATTGTTGGCAACGATCTCGATTTTGTCGGCCTCAGCTTTGTCCGCAGCTCGAACGACATCGATCATCTCCGTAGCACGATCAATCAAATTCGTCCGGACACGTCGCTTAGAATTGTCGCCAAGATTGAAAAAATGGAGGCCATTAGCGATTTGGAGCAAATCGTAGCCAAGTCCGACGCCGTGATGGTCGCCCGAGGCGATTTGGGTGTGGAATCGGATATTGCCCGCGTGCCCATCTTGCAGAAACGAATTATTCGATTGTGCAATCGATCGCGCGTGCCTGTGATTACCGCGACGCAAATGCTCGATAGCATGCAATCGTCGCCATTTCCGACACGTGCCGAATCCAGCGACGTCGCCAATGCCGTACTGGATGGAAGCGATGCTGTGATGCTTTCCGGTGAAACGGCGGTGGGAAAATTCCCGGCCGAGGCTGTTTCTGTGATGAGCCGCATTGCCCAGGAAGCAGAGAGGCTGGTTCCATCGAGCCCGGCATCGGAGTTGTGGGGACAACCTCGAACTCGCGCACGCGTTGTTACCGAGGCGGTCACGTTGGGTGCAGGTGCAGCAGCCGAAAAGCTAAACGCCGATCTAATTGTCGTCGCAACTCACAGTGGTCGGACGGCCATGGCCGTTTCCAAGCAGAGAAGCCGTGTTCCGATTCTCGCACTAAGCGACCAGGCCACCACGACGCGTCGCATGTGCCTGTATTGGGGGGTGACGCCGGTCGAAACGGTAGCGGTGCATGATAGCCCGGAAAAACTTTTGGAGTTCGTGGTGCAATGGGGGCGGAGACTGAACATCCTACAATCAGGCAGCCGCATCGTTTTAGTTGCGAGTACGAACTGGTCAGCGAGTGGCCACGACCTCATGCTGGTTCACGTGATCCCCTAAACTCCTGCACGCATCGGACATGAATACCGCGGAGCCCACACCCGCACATTGAAAAAAAAACCGCCATCCCCAATCAGGAATGGCGGTTTTTGATTGATACGCTGGAATATGCAATCAGTCCCTTCGACTAGAAGGTAATGATCGCGTCCATTCCAAACGAGGTGTAGTTGTTCTTGCCAATGATATTGGCACCGGCCGGGTTCCAGTCGTGACGAACTTCCGGGCGGAAGATCAAGTTGGCGTGCGGCTTGATGTTCACACCAAATGTGGCAGCGTACTGAGAGGCACTGCCGTTCTTCCACCATTCCATTCGGCCACCAACGCCGAGGCAATCGTTGACCGAGTAAAGGAGGTATTGGTTCAGACCATACTGATGGTCGGCACCGGCGTTGGTTTCCACCAGGTCACTCTGCATGACATAGTTTAGGTTGTCAGAGAGTTGAGTATCCAAGACGCAGCTATGCGAGTAGCCTTCGCCACGCCAGCCGAAGTCACCGAGGGTCGTAATGTAGGTGAAGGTCACCGTGTCGGACAGCCCCACGCTGGCACCACCGAGGAAGTTGCTACCGCCATTGAATCGATCAAAACCGGTATCCCAACCAAGAGTGTAGCCACCGTAAATCGTGACGTTATCGGAGGCGGAGTAAGTCGCCAACGCACCGGTGTGGGTAAACGGTTCGCTATTGAACATCGTGTAGGCATGGCTGTAGAAGAAATTGTCAGGAGCGGTAACGACTTCGTAGCCAATGATCGTATAGAAGTGCCCGAAGATGATCGACCAGTCCCCGCTAGCCAATTCACCGTACAGCTGGGGCAGTGCCCAACCGTAAATACCGCGATCCCAACCGTTGGCAAAGTCCCAGCGGCCCGGGTTGTTACCGAATGCTTGTGTGCTCATCGCATCGACACCGTACATCATGTCCATGCGAAAACCCCAGTCGAGGCCGTCGCTGCCGTCAGCGACCTTTTCGGCAAAGATCCAACCTTGTTGCAGGTTGACATTGTTCGGGAACCGATTGAACAGCCCGTTGTTTTCCGTGTGGTATCCGAATTGGAACCAACCACCGAGATTGATCGTTGAGCATTCATCTGAAAGCGTCCAAGGATCACCCAGGTTGCACCAACCGCAGTCGGATTCGCAGCAACCGGTATCGCAGCAACCTTCGCTACACCCTGTGCAGCCTTCGACACCGCACCCGCAAGCCGGGGCACAGCATTCGGCCGTCAGACGCTGTAACTGGCAGCTGAGGTCGTTCGCTGAATTTGCGAAGATTTTGTCGCACTCCTCGCAACAATCTGTAGGTGCGCAGCTGGTACATCCTTCACCAACTGTGCAAGCCTCTTGGGCGGCGACACTACCTGGACAGAGTAGCCCAACGCTACCGACAATCGCTGTTATGCCCGTTGCTCGCAATATGAGCCGGGTAAAACGACTCTTCCGCATGTCTAACTCCTCATGTTTTTCATTTCCTCGTCCGGATCCTTTCCCAGCAACGAGTCATTCGGAAAGTCGCGAGCGAGATCCTAGTCGGATTCGATCCAATTCGATTCCGCCGAATTGCCCGTTTTCCAAGTAAATTCATTCGATGCGGGCGGGCCCGTCCTATGAGCGCATTCGGGCGGATATAGTTCCTTAGCAGTATCGGTACAATCCGCACCAAGATTCCTCAGTAATGGCAAGTCGACAAAAGGCTTCTGTAACCAAAGGACTCACCGAATCAGCGCCAACCCATACGACCGTGAAAGCTTAACAGGAACGATCCAAGCCGATTCGACGTAACGGCTGCGCTAAAAAGTTGTTACTGCGAATGCGGCATCGCGAAGGGTCTTACAGACGGTCATTCTTCTACCGCATTTTCACTGCGTGGGAGTTCCAAAGGGCGGACGGAATCACCACTTTTCTGGCAGTTATTGCTGCTTGACTGTTTCCAATCCGCAGTGAGATCGGCAGAATCGCCGAGAATTTCAGACCCACGACTGCAAGGATCGGGCCAGATGTGTGAATGTTTGCCGGTTGCGCAGACTTTACCGGGTCGAGCTGTATGACCGGTAATGCGACAGCGGGCAATTCCCTGCCCACCGCCGCACTTTTGATCGCCATATGAACGCGTGAGGTCGCCGGCTATGCGATCGGCGCTTCGCTGGGCTCGAGTAGCGAACTCAAATACAAAAGCGGACTGTTGTTGTCCGGCGCGATGCGCATCAGTTCGTGAGCAGCTTGCAAGACATCGCGGCGGCTGATCTGCCCCACGAGGGCACCGTCCCTAAGAACGGGGAGCCGGCGATTCGACGTCGACGAAAATATCTGAGCAATGGAAAGTAAGTCGGTTTCTTCGCCGATCGTTCTCGCCTCCGTATCAACGAACGCATACAAGCGAGTGGTTGGGATTTGCTCGTACGCCGCCTTCACCAAAACGTTCATGCACTGACGTTCGGAAAAGACCCCGATGTATTGTCCGTTTTCATCAACGACCGGTGCACCTGAAATGCGGTGCTTCAACAACAATCCGATAGCATCAAAGACATCCGATTGTGGTGACAAGGTCACCAGTTTGGTCACCATGATATCTTTGGCGAGTTTGGGATATTGCATTGGTAAACTCCTCGGCTGTTACAGCGCTGATGTGAAATCGCTGCGCCAGCGAACCGTAAGTCGAAAGGCAATTTGATCGAGGGGAAACCGTTCGATTATACCAAATCACGGTAGAAATCGAGAGAAATCTTGCCGCGATCGGTGAGAAATACCGACAGATCGCATTTGTGCTTGGCGCATCGAAACAGATTCTACGGATTGTAAATCTGTGGTTGGGGATTTTGCACAAACCCTGCCGGTCGTTGGTTTTGTCCCGATTCAGTTCCGTCACCGAGATCCGCGATTGCCTGTCGGGCGTACACCATCAATCGCTGAACAACATCGGAATTCTCTTTCGCAAGATTTTTTGACTCTGCAACATCGGTTGCAACGTCGAACAGTAACGGCGTGCTCCGATCAAGGTCGCGCGTTCGATTTGGTTCGCCTTCAGCGATTGGCAGAAACAACTTCCATTTGCCGGCACGCACTGCCTGCAAACGATCGACATGGTAATAGTAAAAAGCCGCATGAGGCGACGTCGCACCGGATTCACCGGCTAATACCGGCCATGCGTCTTTGCCGTCGACAACTCGATCTGGTGGTAGCTGAGCGCCCGCCAGCCGCGCGAACGTCGGCAAGAAATCCATCGAGGTTAACAGTTCGTCGCATTCCGTTCCCGGTTTGATTCGACTCGGCCAGCGTACGATGCAGGGCATACGCATACCCCCTTCGCGTGTTGTGTAGCCCCACCCGCCTAATGGCCTGTTGCTTCCTTGTGGGGGGGTACGACGCGGAGCACCATTGTCGGACGTCCAAATCACCAGGGTTCGATCATCGATACCCAAGTTTTTGATGGCTGCCATCAGTTCCCCGGTTGACCAATCCAACTCTTCCACCGAATCGCCGAATGGTCCATTGGCCGACTTCCCTCGAAACGCTTCACTGGCAAACGGAGCCCGTGTGCTACCTGGCATGGCATGTGGCAGATAAACAAAAAACGGTTCATCCTGGTGGCGTTTCATAAAGTCGATCGCTTCGGCCGTGTACCGTTTTGTGAGTAAGTGCCGGTCGACCGGCGCTTCAGCGACCTTTTCGTTGTGCATTAGGGGCAGCGGCGGCCAGATTTGTCCCACGCGTGGTGTCATGTCGTCGCTGTAGGGGATTCCGAAGTACTCATCAAAGCCTTGACGTGTGGGCAAGAATTCCGGTTGATCCCCCAAATGCCATTTGCCGATACAGGTTGTCGCGTATCCGCGGCTCTTGAGAACTTCTGCAATCGTCACCTCATCCGGATGCAGGCCCTTCGTGGAAACCGGGCGCAAAACCGAACCGCCTGTGTCACTCATATGCATATTGACCCGCCGAGGATAGCAACCGGTCATGATGCTCGCACGCGATGGCGTACAAACGCCGCTGGTAACATAGAAACTCGTCAGCCGCATTCCTTCGCTGGCCAGTCGATCGATATGCGGTGTACGATGCTTCGTCGAACCATAACAGCCGACGTCTCCCCAGCCCAGGTTGTCACATAGGATCAATACGAAGTTCGGCCGTCTTGATCGGTCCGATTCGTCTCCAATCGCTGCGGATGAACCGTCAGTAGCAATAACGATCGCCATCTGCACGGCGATCAAGATGTGAAACTTGCAGATTGTTTTTTGGCGCATGGCGAGTCGAGTCCAATTCGATGTGAGCGAGAATCCGCGATTCGCGAAACACCAAAAACACGTGCCTCGGAGAACCGTGCGGATTTCAAAAGCCTAATCGATTGGGAATTCGATCGCCAGTTTTTGCCACAACGGAAATGCGGTTTGAAAATTCAAGCCGTAGCCGACGATTTCTGGCTATCGATCAGGCAATCCCAATCGCCGCAACGATGTGCGGGCTTCCGCGCGGATGGCTTGGCTTTCGGTTGTGTCGGCGGCAATCTCTTTGAGTTTCGCGATGGCCGCGTCGCCACCATGATAGCCGAGACCCCAAATGCACTGATTGCGCCGGTACGCATCGAGCGTTTCGTCGATTTCGCTCACCAATGCATCGACAACGATTTCTCGGGCCTCATCCGACGCCTTGTGATGGCTCAGCCCCCACGAGGCACGCCCATCACGGCCTAGTCGGCGATCCTCCAACAATTCAATCAGTCTTTCAGCGACACGTTTGCTGACGACGGGGCGCGTGCTGAGAGCATAGTAGACCGCGTCGTACCCCAGTTGGTCACTCTGCCGTGACAATTCAATCAGCCGTTCTTCCGCTGTATCGGTTACTGGATGACTCCACAACGATTTGACCGTTGCATGTTGGACCTGTTCGGATTGGTCGTTAAGTAACTTCTCGATGGCAATTCCCACTTCGGCACGTTCACCATTCGGGTCGAGACCATACAGCGACGATGCGACTGCCATCCGTACGAAGGCATCCTCGTCGGTAACGAGCCGGGCAACACGGGGAACATCATCGGGCGTGCCTCCCACTAATGGCAACACCGCGGCGGCGAACGCACGCACTTGGCTGCTTTCGTGATCGATTGATTCTCGAACGGGCTTCAAGAACTGCGATCGATCAAACGGCACGTCACTGACTTTCTGCAAGGACCGCAGCGCTTCGATCTTTCCGCCGTGTGAATCATCAGTCAGCTTCGACAGCATTTCTGCAACCGCTTGTCGACGGAGCGCAGGATTCTTGCGCTGGGCAATCCTTTGCTCCAACGATTCTTCCAGCGTGACTTCCCGTAGCTCCGTCTCGTCAACCGAATTGCCATACCACAGCCGATTGATTCCCGCGGCACGAACCGTGATTGCCAGATCCTTTGCCGCCGATTGCTCTACTCCCGGTGCCATGCGTACGACCAACCGAATCTGAGGATTCGCTTTTCGGATTTCTGACAAATAGGTTTCTAAATCCGTCAGCGAAATCTCCGCATTCTCGACGAGAATCGTTCCCTCCTTCGATACATGAATCGTAACCTCATCCGGCGGCGTGTCGTCATCGCCGGCGTCCGGAACTGCAGCGGCCGATTCGTCAGCATCAACTTCCTGACGGGCAGCATTGGCGTCTGCGCCATCTGGCGTCGTCCGCTGATACACCACAGTGCCCGTGGAGTACGGGTTATTCGTCTTCACCATCGGATACGAGTAGGCGATGCTGTCCCCCCGAATCCAAGCCACCGTGCGCGTCATCGAATTGGCCGACCCATCCTCTGTCAGATGCGGTACAGGACCCTTCAAGATCCCTTCGGTTTTGAATCCCGGTCGCGCGGTCACGCTCAGTTGGTCGCCGTTTCGTTTCCAGCGGCCGATGCGGATCTCTCCCAGGTTCGAAGAGAAATAGTAGGTGCCGTCCGGCAGAAAAGTTTCCGCCCAATACGCCAGAAAGCTGCCGCGTCCCCACGTTCCCACGATTTGCTTGTCTGATTTCGAAAGGTTCAGTGACGTTTCGTCGAGCACATCCCCGCGATACCCGAATCGTGGGGTCGGTTGGTCGGCAGGCAACCGCACAAACGGGGTGACAACTTCATAAGACCTCCCGTTACTTTCAAACTTCATTTTCAGTTTGATTTGCCTCTGAGAAATCTCGGCGATCGGTAGGCGGGTCGCCGGCTCTTGTGGCGTTCGCTGATCCTTCGTGGTGATTGTCAGCACCACTTCGTGGTCAGAATTCACTTGCCAACGACCTGTCTGGATCGATCCGTCGTAGTTCCAGCGCGTCAGCTTGCGATCACCGTTCAATTCCATGGCGAACGGGTGGATGCCGCCGCCGATCCATCGACCGGTAACGAATCTTTCGGACTCTGTCAGTGGTTGGGGTGCGGGTGTTATGGGGGCCGGTTCGGAGAATTTTGCCTGACCGCGGATTAGCTTATACCGCAGCGCGATTTCCCCTCGTTCTTTATCGTAGCTTGTGATCTGCAGCGTCCCGAGATTGGCAAGGTGAAATGTCACCGGCATTTTTTGGCTGTCCAAGTCCACGATCGTGTTCAACTCGAACGGCAGAGCGGCGAAGCCACCTTCGCGATATTGCTGCACGATTTCATCGGCCGACACGTTTTCCCAGTCTTCCGCCGTTTCTGACCGCGCTGCGTAGACGTTTCGTAAAGCGACGTACGGTTCGTCTTCAAACAGAAAACATTGGACGACCGGTCCGTGAGCCGCTGCCCATTCCCGGCGCCATGTTGCGTACGGATTGCCAGGGACTTCGAAGACATCTCCCGTGCTCAACGGGAACACAACGGAATTCTTCGCCCAATCGATCTTTAATGTCCGCTCCACAACCGGACCGAAGCGGTACGTTGGATTCGTTTCGCTGGTTTCGGCAGTGTCGTCGCTTGGACGACGCTCTGCAGCTCGGCCTTCGCTGGCGACATCTTCAGCTTCAGTCGTCTGAATCCCGACATAACTCGGATACGCAAAGCCGAGTTCCCCGCTGAGCTGAATGATTCGGCCGAAGATTGGATCGACCTTCTCCAGCGAGAGTTGCCCCGAGGCTGCCGCATACTCCAAAACCACCTGCCCACGGTTGCGTATCCGTTTCAATAGCGTCGGCAGTTCCTTAAGCGTTGTTTTGGTGCCGTCAAGGATGACGCCATCCTCTTCCACAACGACTCGCACGAATTTGAGTTCGCGCTGTGAATCTGCGGCTTCTGGACCTGTTTTGCCATCACCTCCGTCTGACAATTCTGTGGGCGACTGCTCTGTCTCCAGTTCGATGACCGAGACTCGCACTTCCGAAGTTTCATCGGGATGCAACGAAATGTTCCGAAACTGTACTGTTTGAAAGGCCCGAGTCTGGATTCGGTATTCTTCAATCTCCTCAGGTGGTAATTTCAAAAAGTACGCCTCGAATTGACGCACGTCGCCGGCATTGCCCCGATGTGTGCGGCCCGGCTTATGGGCGACGCCGTCGCCATCGATGGCCACAACTCGCAGCGCCTCGTCAGCCACGTTATGACTGAAGATCAGTCGCGTGCCGTCATCCTCGTGAACTAGTTTGGCAAACGAGAATGCGTAATGCTGGTAGCTGCTGGAGGACGAGCTACGCCCGTGATGCGTCAGAATCGTTTGCCATTCGCCGGTCGCGATGGCAATCTGCAGCGTACAGTTCTTCGTGTTTTTGGGAATGCCGGTTGCGAACCCGTATGTATCGGGCATTTGCTGCCCGCTGTCATCGGTCGCCAAGTCTCCCCCGGTGCTTCCACCCGAAGCGGGGTCGACATGCCAAACCGTGTCGACATGATTCCCACCAGGAATGTTGGCAATCCGAACAGCGAACTCCCGCGCAATCTCCCGGTCATCGGGATAAACTGTTCCGCCGATGTTGGTATACGGGTCCGATTCCATCGGGCTACCATCTGGTCGCCACCACTGTTCAGCACTGTCTTTAGTGTTATGCGTACTGACGCCGACTAACTCCACGGTTGTGCCATCTTTGAGAGTCGCCTGATAGGCCGCTTCGTCCGGGAAGGCTTCGACAGCGTCGTCGTTGTCTGAAGTGGTGGTTTCTGCCTGGGCACTGAAGATCAATGCCCCGTACACAGCAATCGACGCGAGTCCCAATACCAGCGCGAATCCGCCCCGGGTCAAACTCAGTTTTTCGAGGGCCGCAATCCCCAGCAGCCGATGCACGCGCCGACGCAGCACCGATCCGTGCTGCCCCGCTTGCAGCGCCACGGTGGTCGCCAATTGAGAGGCCCGGCCCTGCTCGGCGATGTCGATCAACGACGACGCATAGCTGAGGGGGTCGGCACCGAAGGCCAACACACAGTCGTCACAGCAATTCTCTCGTTCCAGCCGCACGCGGTGTGACACCAACCAAATGCCAGGATGAAAGAACAATAGCGCTTCGATGATGCGTTGAATGGCGTTGATCAGGTGATCGAACCGGCGGATATGCGCCAATTCGTGCGTGACGATCGCCTCGACCTGGTCGGTCGATAGATTACTGCAGAACGAAAGTGGTAGCAGGATGACCGGCCGCAGAACGCCGATGACCGAAGGCACGGTGACTTGGGCGCTTGTCAGAACCTTAGGCACCGCACCCAGGCCCAGCGCAAGCGCCTTTTGATTGACAACCTCCAGTAGCATGAAATCGCTTAAGGGAGTGCAGTTCCTTCGCAACCGTGCCGTTCCGAGTACGCCCATTCCAAACCGCGATAAGAACAAACAAACACCAATCAGGTAGACAACGACGGCGCCCGGTGCATAACGCTGCCAAGCTTGTTCGATCGCCGTCATGGCCATCGCCGGTGTGTCCGCCAGCTCGATCGAATCGGGAACGACATCTCCGTTGAGATTTGCAGGAATGGCATTCGGTTGGTTTGGAGTACCCGCCGCCGACGCATCGTCCGGCGATCCCGTCACGTAAAACGGTGCCGATATGACTTCAGTGTCACTCGGCTCGCCCCCGGCGAGTTCTTCAGACGAATGTTCCGTTTCGCCCAACACCACATGCGCGGCAGGTAAAGAGGCATTCACCGTTTCCGAAGCAGGTTCCACTTCGACCAACCCGAATGTCACGATGGGACAGACCGTCATCGCCAGCAAACCGGCCAGCGCCACGTTGTAACGAGCCGACGATGAACGTCGCCTCAATAAGCTCACCGCCACGAGCGTGACCATTGCCAACAGCGTTCCCTGCCACAGAAAATGGCCGAACGTGATCAGCAACCGTTCACAAAAGGAAGAATCTAATGGAAGCCATGCGTTCATGACGATTGCTCCTTCCGCTTGCGATTGAGCAGCTCTCGGAGTTGTTTCAGTTCCTCGTCGTCAACGTCCGACGTCTCCAGCAAATTCACCATCGCGGCGATTGTCGAACCTTCGAAGACCCGGTCGACAACGTCTTCCAGCATGCGACGGGTCGTGGTCTCTTTTTTGGCGCGGGGCGAATAGATAAAGCTATTGCCCGACTTTTTACGGCGGACATAGCCTTTTTCCTCCATGATGTTGAGGATTGTCATCACCGAGGTGTAGGCCAAGTCGCGATCGGCCGCCAATTCGTCACGCACCGCCCGTCCGGTCGCAGGGCCGATCCGCCACAGGACCTTTAAGATTTCCAATTCCAACTCGGTCGGGTTTTTCGACTGAGGCCGCGCCATGAAATCCGCCTCCTGCCTACTAATTCTTTAGATCTGATAGCGCAGTATTACGCCAGACGCTAGATACGTCAACAGAAAATCTAAGAAATTAGTAGATCTGATTCAGATCCGCGAATGGACGCCAATCAATCTATCGTTTCGCAGTTCAGTACCATCCGTGTGCATCAGTGTAATCTGTGGTTAAACAGTTCTTACTGAAGACGTTTCACCGCGGAGTACGCAGAGAGCGCAGAGTTTAAAAATCCTTCGCTGGCGCATCAGGCTTGAATGTTCTGATTTGGGAGCGTGTGCGCGCCGTCTACTTCCGCGCTTGAATGACCGACCATAGCAAATACCGCCACGGACAATCGACAACCGTAAAACCCGCTTTGGTCAGCCAAGCAAGTTGGTCTGCCAGCGTGTCGTGGTGATCGTGCTCCTGTTGATGCTGCATCCACATTTCCCATTCCTCAGCCGTCGAACCGGCTTGGAATGTGAGTTGTTGCCAGTTGGCAATGTGGCGGGCATACAAGTCATCCGTTGCCCCGGCACATTGGTCGGCGAAGTTGAAGATGCCATCGTCAGTCAGCCAATCCCGACACTGGCGGAAGAGCCTTTGCTTTTCGTCCGGCACGAGATGGTGAATAGCAATGCTGGAAACGACCAGATCGAACGTGCCGTTATCATAGGTCAACTCGCGAAAGTCCTGTTCCTCAAATTCGATCGCATCGTTGGCCTCGGGGAATCGAGATCGGCACACATCAAGTGATTCGCCCGATATATCTACGAGCCGTAGTCTTGCATCGGGAAAGGCTTCATGAAGCAGCACGGAAAAGTTACCCGTTCCGCATCCCAGTTCGAGAATCGATTCGAATTGCCGATCTTTCGGCAGGTAATCCAACAGCGCCCACAACATTTCTCGGTAGCGAGGAAAGCAGCGTTCGATCGTCGCTGTGTAATCGTCCGTGAGCGCGTCAAAAAACTGACCGACCTCGTTCTCGTTCATTGATGTTCCTCGAGTTGTTTCCTGTCAGTGACATGACGGCAGATATCTTCAATAGGTTCGCTTTCGAGGGTGCCGTAACAGATCGGAATTGCCGCATTGAGAGACTGGCATCGATCCTTGTCCGTCAGACATCGTGGATTTGATGGCGAACGATACTTATAACGCTATTTCGTTACGGTGTGAACAAATCGACGCCAGTGCGACTAAATTGGTTAGTATGTTAGGTGTCTCTAATCGCCTTCGTCGCCCCTGTAGCAAAAAATCATTCGTGGTCACCCGCGCCAATCCGGGAGTCCTGGGACTTGGGCAGCAATCATGCACGATCTCTTTTACGATCTTAAGACTATTAGGTCCGGGACAATCTATGCCGGAAGCGATAACCACCGAGATATTGAAGTTTGGGACATTAATGGACCTCGTTGCCTTGGCGTGTTGCGGAACGCCTTCGAAGGTGGGTCGGAGAGGATCGCTGTCACTCCAGATGGGAAACGATGCTTCACCGGCTGCTGGGAGGGTGGCGTCTCTTGCTTCGATGTGGGCAGTGGGCGACAGCTGTGGCACAGGGAAGACATCTTGGGCGTGCAGCACGTGCGGTATTCAACGAGTATTCCGGGCTCCGTCTTCCTCGGAGCGGAAACGGAAGACTATCGGATCGACGAACCGGATACATTCGATGGGATCATGGAACTCGATGCAGCGGATGGATCAGAGATTTGGAGGTATACTTCGGCTGACAAGATCTTTGTGCTGGATGACCTATTAATCCTTGTCGATCAGCGTGAGGGAGAGAGAATTATTCGGTTCTTCGATCCGGCCAAACAGGAACTTGCTTGTTTTCCAATGATGCACAACGCTGTACTCTCCGCTGATTACTTCGACGGTGTGGTTGCTCTAGCCGAAAGGGATGAGGGTGTCCGGCTCATCGCCAAGGATGGATCAATGCTTGCGCATTACCGGCATCCCAAACGAGATTGCCACTGCATCGACGTCTGTTTTGTTCAGGACGCAGGTAGGGTCTGCGTTGTCGACAATGATCCGGAAGTAGGGGGAGGGGTCTCAGTCACAGCACTGGATGGCGAGGGCGCATTCGCTTCAGAGTATTTTCGCGACTATTGGGGAAATGCGGATTTTCTCAAACGCGGATCAGTCTATTTAGATAGCCGTGGCAATATTTTTAACGCCATAGATGGGAGAGAAATTTCTGAGGAAACGTTCGAATAGGCCGTACCATGAGCAATTCCGGCATTACTGCCGCGACGGATCTCGCTGTTGCCGGAGTATCGTTCCTCCGTTCCGGTCGACATCTATTCAAATCCGCAGCAACTGTTGTTTCGTCGTGATTTTTCCGACGGCATGAAAGACTAATTCGACAATCTGATCTAAATCGCGCACGTCGAACATTTCGACGGCCGAATGCGAGTATTTCCTAGCTAACCCGATCGTGAGTGCGGCGATGTTGCCACTGGCCTGTTGAGCCGACGCGGCGTCGGTCATTCCGGCGGTGTCGACGATGAGTTGCAGCGGAATGCCTTTCTCTTCAGCGGTCTGACGGAACAGTTCCCGCAGCGGTCCATGCGTCGACAGCCCGCGCGTTTCCCGCACCTTAAGTAATGGACCACCTCCAATCGACCACGGTAATTCGTCCGGCTTGAGATCGGGCGTTCCCCCCGATGGAACGGTATCGATGGCGATCACCACATCGGGCTTCACATCAAGTGCAGCAACAGCCGCACCGCGCAGGCCGACTTCTTCCTCAACAACAATCGCATGGACAAACGAAGCTGCCGCCTCAACCTTGGCCAATCTCTCAGCAATTTCCAAAACGGCGACGATGCCCGCCCGATTATCGACACACTTTCCGAAGAATCGGTTCGGGTTCTGCGTGGCGGTCCATTCGCCGACGAAAACGGCCGGCGTTCCCGCTTCGATGCCCCATTCGGCCGCCTGCTCTGCCGATTCTGCGCCGACGTCGATATACATCTCGGCGATCGGCGGTACTTGATGAGCCCCTGCAGGGGAGAGAATATGCCCCGGTTTGACACCGATCACCCCTTCCAATGGCCCGCTGCGTGAAAGCACGCGTACACGCTGGCCGGGCAAGACCATACTGGTCGGGCCGCCTAACTTTGTGAAGCGCAGGTAACCGCCCGCCAAAATCGACGTCGCGAGAAAGCCGATTTCGTCCGCGTGTGCCGTGATCATGATCAGCGGCCCATCTGCAGAGCTTCCGTCCTGATAGCCGAAGACGTTGCCACGTACGTCGACTTCGACACGCTGGGAACACTGCTGCAAATCGTCCCGCACGGCACGTAATACCGGTTCCTCAAATCCGGTCGGTGCATCGAGGGCCGTGTATTTCGCAGTCCGTGTCGCAAGTGGAGAAGCAGTCATGTCGTTGGGCCCGATGCATCATGAAGCGTGGAATGTGGACTATTACATTCTAACGAAAATTGGAATGCGGCGATCCCGTCCGAATCAGAAGCCTCAATCGCAAGTTTTGAAGTTGCGCATTTTCAATTTAGGTAACCCGACACGTAAGTGAGGGAATAAGTTATGTCAACATCCGATTAGTGTTGAAAACGAGTATTTGCTCCAGAGATTTACGAACTGTATGAAACCCTTAGCCACAAAAAATGCAAATGCGCAACTCCAAAGAGCGCAACCGAAGGCAGAAGCAGTGGACGAGAACCTGGTGCCGCCACGACATACATTGTCGCAGTAAACTTTTCCCTCGCTGACGCGTCGGGTTACCATTCTCGAACACACCGATTCAAGACTGACGCGTCGGGTTACCATTCTCGAACACGCCGATTCAAGACTGGCGCGCCGGGTCATCGTCGTGGAAAGCGCGCCAGGTCAAGGTCCACGCATCGTGCCACCAACAGAAGAAGTGCAACGTGTCTACTTCGGCAAATCGACTTTGATGCGCAGGTCGCGCAATTGGCGACTGTCGACTGTCGAAGGTGCACCACTCAGCATATCGGCGGCCTTCTGCGTTTTGGGGAACGCGATGACATCACGGATATTATCGTCGCCACAGAACAGCATGATCCAACGGTCAAGACCCAATGCCACCCCGCCGTGCGGCGGTGCACCATACCGCAACGCGTCCAGCAAAAATCCGAAGCGGGCTTCCGCCTCTTCGGCGTTGATTCCCATTAAGTCGAATACCGTTTGCTGAACTTCCGGGTCGTGAATACGAATGCTGCCACTGGCTGCTTCGTAGCCGTTACAAATCAAATCGTACGATTGCGCACGAACTTTGCCGGGATCGGATTCGAGCAGCGGGATGTCTTCCTGCACCGGATAGCAGAACGGATGATGTTCCGCATCCCAGCGGTCTTCTTCCTCGTTGTAGCTAATCAATGGAAAATCGATCACCCAAAACGTGTTCATTTCCTTAGGATCGTACAATTCCAGCTCTTTACCCAACCGGCCTCGCAAGGCTGCCAGCGCCGCCGAGGTCACATCGGGCTTTGCCGCCACAAAAAACAGCAGATCGCCCGGCTCTCCGTCCAGCTTGTCAATCAATTGCCGCTGATGCTCTTCCGAGAAGAACTTTGCGATTGGCGAGTCGAGAGCGCCATCTTTCACGCGGAAAAAGGCCAACCCCTTGGCGCCATATTCGCCGACGAACTCGGTGAGTTCATCGATCATCTTCCGGCTGTAGGTCGCGGCTGCGCCCTTGGCGTTCAAACCACGAACGCGACCGCCGCCCGTCGCCACGTTTTTGAAAACACCAAAATCGCACTCGGCCGCAATCCCGCCCACATCGACCAATTCCATACCGAAACGCAAGTCCGGTTTGTCGGAACCAAATCGTTCCATCATGTCGTGGTACGCGTATCGCGGTAGGGGCAACTCGATTTCTTCGCCACGAACTTCCTTCATCAGGCGGGCGATTAACCCGTCGATGACATTGAGAATGTCGTCCCGCTCGACGAATGCCATCTCCACGTCGATTTGTGTGAATTCCGGCTGGCGGTCGGCGCGAAGATCTTCATCCCGAAAACATCTCGCGATTTGCATGTAGCGGTCAAATCCCGCCACCATCAATAGCTGCTTGTAGATTTGCGGCGATTGCGGCAACGCATAGAAGCTGGCTTCGTGAATGCGGCTCGGCACGAGATAGTCACGTGCACCTTCGGGCGTACTGCGGCCGAGAATCGGCGTTTCGATATCGAGAAAACCGTGCTCGTCAAAATAGTCGCGGACGACTTTGGTGATTTTGTGACGCAGAATCATCGCCTGCTGCAATTCGTCGCGCCGCAAATCCAGGAATCGATACTTCAGCCGCAGTTCTTCGCCGGGCAAGTCGGTCGTTCCCGGTTCGAACGGGGGCGTTTTGCTTTTGTTTAGGATTTGTAGTTCCCGCGCGCGAAGGTCGATTTCACCGGTCACCAGCTTCGGATTGACCATGTCGGCCGGTCGATGTGTCACCTTGCCGGTCGCTCGAATGACGAACTCGTTTCGGAGAGAGCGGGCGGCGGCGTGCATCTCTTCGCTTTCGTCGGGATTGAACACGACTTGCGTGATGCCGTAGCGATCGCGCAAATCGATAAAGACCAAACCGCCATGATCGCGCCAGCTATCGACCCAGCCACACAAGGTTGCCTGGCTATCGACATCGCCGGCGCGCAACTCGCCGCACGTATGCGTTCGCAACACCTTCTTATTCCTCACGATTCTGAGATTCCGCCCGTGCCGTTTCCCTGAAGAGCCGCCTGGCGCCGACAACAAATCAGGTCGACAGGGAATGGCTCGCGGAATTCAGCCAACGGCGTGGTATCACCACGTCATTTTGACTAGAGCGATTCACTTTATTCTGTAGTCGTGCTGGCTCGTGGAAGTCAGCAATCATCGTACAAAACGCGATTGTCGCGGCCACGAGTCAGCGTAACACGCTGTAGCGGAATGCGCTTCGGCTGCACAGGTGGTCAGCAGCGCTGTGCTCGTTTGCGCAATTCTGGAGTTTGCCGTTTCAAATAACTGACCGATAGCGGGTAAATTCTCCACACCATGGCCGGGAATTTGCGTAATAAGCTGTATTATAGAGGCGAGCCATGACCCCGCAACGTCCAGCCCCGATGAGTTTTACAGCAGCCAAATGAGCCCGATTTCCCCCGAAGAGAATACAAAACCGGAGAATTCCGATTCGCACGGCGTAGTGCGCTTCGGATTGTTGCTGCTGCGATGTGCGACGGTGGCAGTCACGATGGCGACATTGCTGGGTTTGTTGGCCCGGTTGCATTGGCGATTGGAGCTATTTTGCCACTTTCGGGTGCAATATGCTGCC
>JANQRQ010000206.1 GCA_028284485.1 Planctomycetaceae bacterium
CAGGCCGGTACGCCCCGAATCCTGCATGACATGCCACAGGCCCCGAATGCCAATCGGCTGACTTTAGCCCGCTGGCTCATCAGCGAAGACAATCCTTTGGTCGCCCGCGTGACCGTCAACCGCCATTGGAGCGCGTTGTTCGGGCAAGGGATTGTGCAAACTATCGAAGATTTCGGTAAGCAGGGCGAACCGCCGACGCATCCGGCATTACTCGACTGGCTGGCCACCGAATTTGTGCGACAGGGGTGGAGTCAGAAAGAACTGCATCGTCTGATTGTTACGTCGGCGACCTATCGTCAATCATCCCGCGTGTCAACGGATTTGCTGAACGTCGATCCGTACAACAAATTGTACGCACGCGGTCCCCGGTATCGGCTGACGGCTGAATTGGTCCGCGACAATGCTTTGGCTGCAGCTGGTTTACTCAGCGACAAAATGCATGGCCCACCGGTCTTTCCGGTACAGCCGGATGGGGTCTGGAATCATATCGGCGTCGCGAGCAACGACTGGACGACGAGTAGTGGCGAAGATTTGTTGCGGCGAGGGTTATACGTCTATTGGCGGCGGACCGTTCCCTATCCCAGCTTTGTCAACTTCGATGCGGTCAGTCGCGAAGCTTGTTCCGTGCAGCGTTCGCGGTCGAATACGCCACTTCAGGCGCTCACATTGATGAACGACCCTGCCTTTTTCGAGGCGGCGACGGCATTGGCCTCTCGCATGCTCACCGAAGTTTCAGAGTCAGCACAGCCTGCCGATCGAGTGGCATACGGTTTTCGGTTGGCGACTGCCCGCCATCCGAGTTCTACCGAGGTCGATATCCTCGTGAATCGTTTTCATGAGGAACATCAACGATATTCAACCGACCCGCAGGCTGCCAAAGAGTTGATTGAGAAATGGCGACGACCAGATTCTATCGATGAAGACGTGTTTGCGGCTTGGATTCATGTGGCGAACATTTTGCTCAACCTCGATGAAGTCGTCACGAAGGGCTGATTAATGAGTGACCTACTTCAAGAATACGGACAAGTATTGGCCCGCCGTGAATTTCTGCGGCAAAGCGGTTTGGGTGTCGGTTCGATTGCAGCAGCCGCCTTGATGGCCGACGAGCAGGTAACAGCAGCTCCGCGGTCCGTTGATCCGCTCGCCGTCAAGCCGACTCATTTTGCTCCCAAAGCGAAGAACTTGATTTACCTGCACATGGTCGGGGCACCGTCGCAGTTGGAGTTATTCGATTACAAACCGACTCTCCAAAAACACAATGGCAAATTGTGCCCGCCCGAACTGGTCGAAGGTCAGCGGTTTGCGTTCTTGGGGAAAGATCCCAAATTGATGGGGACACCGTACAAGTTTCGCCGGCATGGCGAGTCGGGTAACGAAATCTCCGAATTGCTGCCTAGCATCTCGCAAGTGGCCGACGATGTGGCGATCCTCAAGTCGCTGCACACCGAGGAATTCAATCACGGTCCGGCCCAAGTCTTCATGTTGACCGGATTCGGTCGGCAAGGGCGGCCCAGTTTGGGGTCCTGGTTGACATACGGTTTGGGCAGCGAATGCCGCG
Organism: Planctomycetaceae bacterium; assembly: GCA_028284485.1. GTDB lineage: Bacteria > Planctomycetota > Planctomycetia > Planctomycetales > Planctomycetaceae > JANQRQ01. The sequence continues at coordinate 1,559 of JANQRQ010000206.1, forward strand.
ACTTGCCTGGCTTTGTTGTCCTGGTAACCGGGCTAACGCCGGGTGGGGGCACATCGCTGTGGGGCAACGGTTTCTTGCCGTCGGTTTATCAGGGAGTGCAATTCCGCACCAAGGGCGAGCCGGTTTTGTTCGCGACCAATCCGCAAGGGATTGACCGAGAAGCTCGCCGCCGCATCGTCGACGACATTCGCCGACTGAATGAAATTCAACTTCAGGAACTGGGTGATCCCGAAATTGTCACACGGATCGCTTCCTACGAAATGGCCTACCGCATGCAGGCCAGCGTGCCGGAGTTGATGGATATCTCCGCCGAGCCGCAGCACATTCACGAACTTTATGGTACGAAACCGGGGGCGGCCAGCTTTGCCAACAACTGCTTGCTCGCCAGGCGTTTGATCGAGCGGGGGACGCGGGTGGTCCAATTGTACGACCAGGGTTGGGACCATCACGGCAATCTGCGCGATCGGCTGCCGGCCAAGTGCAAGCAGGTCGATCAACCGATTGCCGCGTTGATACGCGATCTCAAACAGCGCGGTCTGCTGGACGAAACTCTCATCGTGTTGGCGGGCGAATTCGGACGCACGCCGATGCTCCAAGGCAATGGGGGCAAGACGGCCGGTCGCGATCATCACAAGGATGCATTCTGCATGATGCTGGCAGGCGGAGGCATCAAAGGAGGCGTCACTGTCGGACGCACCGACGATTTGGGGTATCACATCGTCGAAGATCGCACGCACGTTAACGACGTGCACGCCACACTCTTGCATCTGCTCGGGTTGGATCACGAGCGGCTGACCTACAAGTTTCAGGGACGAAACTATCGCCTGACCGACGTTGGCGGCAAGGTCGTCACCAAGCTGTTGGCCTAGGGAATTCGCACTTTTGACGACCGAGTCGCGTTTCAATACTCAAGAATACCTATCGTCAGGCTTCCGATATCGTGTTGCTTGGCGGCGATCGTGTGAAACTGCCGGATATGGCGTAGTTTAGGCACGACTTGACGGGTTTGCGGGCGCGTCATATACTCGCGCGGTTGAGGTCGCCTCGCTGATTTTGAGGGCAATTCGCGCGCTATGAAAAGTGAACAACGGCACGAGTTACAGACAAGCGAACTGGACAAGGTCGCTGCCAAAATCGAACCATTCATGCGTCAGCATGGGACCAACATGCTGCTCGGCCTGGTGGCGATACTGCTGGTGACAGCCGGAACGATTTGGTGGGTTCGATCGTCCGGCTCTGCAGCCCAGCAGCAATGGACAAAAATGCTGACCAGCACAACGACCGAGGACTTTGCCGGCGTCGCCGAGGAGTTCTCCGGAACAGACGCAGGTCACTGGGCGAAACTAATTCATGCCGAGCGCATGCTGGGGCAGGGGATCCAGCTTTCGTTTTCGGATCGCTCTGGTTCTGATCGCGACCTCGAGCAGGCCGAAGCCGAGTTTCGAGAAGTCTTAGAAGTCAGTCAGGGCACTCCCGCCATGCGCGAGCGCGCTTTGTACGGACTGGCGGTTACGCTGGAGACGACGTCGAATGCTGACACCGGACCGGCGATCTCGGCGTACGAGCAGTTGCTGAAAGAGTTTCCCGATACGGTTTACAAGAATCTTGCCAACAATCGCGTTGAAGATTTGAAAAAGGGAGGCGTGCAACAGTTCTACGCCTGGTTTGACGAGCAGAATCCCAAACCAGAAGACCGCGAGCAACCGACTGACGGTGTGACCGGCGACACTCCCGACTTCCAGGAAGACCCGACCGAACTGCCGGACATCCCCGACGATTTGGCTCCGTTTGGAATGGAGCTTCCGGAAATCGAAGAGTCGGGATTGTCTGAAGATACGGCACCGTCATTACCGGACGCTGATGGTACATCTGCGTCGGAAGACGGCAATGCAGATGACAACGACCAGCCGTCGGACGGCGCTGGCGACGAAACCGAGGCGGAGGAAGCCGAGAGTTCTCAGCCGCCGCAATGAGCGAGCCGACTTCTTCGGAAACGATTGAATTAACGGTCGAAGCGCGGGCCCATGGATGGCGCGTCGACCATTACCTCTGCCGGCTCTATCCGAACTACAGCCGATCGCTGTTGCAAAAGGCGATTGCCGCCAATCACGTGTTGGTCAATGGTCTGCCCGCCAAATCGGGACGGCGACTGCGTGTGAACGACCGGCTTTCGTTTCGGCCACCCGAGGCGCCCGACAGCAGCCTGCCTCCTGAAGAGATCCCGCTCGATGTGCTGTACGAGGATCGCGCGATCGTTGTCATCAACAAGCCGGCCGGAATGATCGTGCATCCCGGTAAGGGGAACTATCGTGGGACACTCGCCGGGGCGCTGCAGTTTCATTTCGATCAACTGAGCGACGTGGCGGGAACGCTCAGACCGGGAATTGTGCATCGTCTCGACCGCGATACCAGTGGTGTCCTGGTGATCGCGAAAGACAACACAGTGCATCATCATCTCAGTCGTCAATTCGAAGCCCGCGATGTCAAAAAGGAGTATCGCGCGTTGGCCTGGGGTCAGGTCGAGTTCGACAGCGATTTTATTGAGACGTTTGTACGAGTTCATCCGAAGCATCGAGAAAAGATGCTCGTTTGTCCGCCAGGTGGAAATGCGCGCGAAGCTGTGACATTCTATGAGGTGATCGAGCGGTTTCACGGATTCACCTACCTGCGGTTGCGCCCCAAAACGGGTCGCACCCATCAGCTGCGAATTCACTTGCAGCATTTGGGACATTCCATTGTTGCGGACCGGCTATACGGTGGGCGGACGGACCTCTCCCTGGAAGATCTTGCGGAGGCCGACTCAACCAAACGCCTCGAATCGCAAAACCGGACCGTTTTAATTCGGCGGCAGGCATTGCACGCGTTTCGATTGGAATTTGAGCATCCTGAGACTAAAAAAGCATTACAGTTCGAAGCCCCATTGCCCGATGACTTCGAACGAACACTTAAAGCTTTGGAAGAACATCGAAAGATAACGAAATGAAGATTGCCAAAGTCGCCTTGGTTGACGGTGAGCAGCGATTGGCTGTTATCGAGAACGACGACGTCCGACTTCTCGATTTGCGACAGGTGGAGAACTGTCAGACAATGGCCGATGTGCTGCATTCCCCCGATCCATTGGGCTTGTCAAAGTTCTTGGTCGAACCTGATACAGCTCCTGTGGCGGCGAGCGAAGTGACCTTTTTGGCCCCGCTTGATCAGCAGGAAGTCTGGGCTGCCGGTGTGACCTACAAACGCAGCCAGGTGGCCCGCATGGAAGAGTCGGAAACCGGTGCCAGTCATTACGATCGCGTTTACACGGCCGACCGCCCGGAACTGTTCTATAAAGGGAATTCCAATCGGGTTGTTGGTCCGGGCCAACCGGTGCGGGTTCGCGCCGATAGCCGCTGGTCTGTTCCCGAACCGGAGTTCACGTTAGTCATTTCCCCGGAATTGAAAATTGTCGGTTACACGATTGG
>JANQRQ010000208.1 GCA_028284485.1 Planctomycetaceae bacterium
GCTGCGTAGCGTCGTGCCGATCAACAATGACCGGCCACAGCAAACGATAGGCTTACGGTCCGGGCCTCCATCCAGCGCACAATCGGGTGGGCCAGCAAATAGTGGCCGTCGAGGAACTCGCGTCGGCCGAACGGCGCTGGAACAGACTGGTAACGGTCGAGGCGGGGTGCTTGGCAATTTTGGATTCACATCGCGATCGTTAACTCGCCGAAGTTGGAGCAGCGATCGAACACGAATGCTGATACCAGAGATCCTCAGAATACCGGCAGATGATACAGAGTTCTCCCAGGTTCGTCAGTTAAGGCTGTGGGACGTCGACCAGGAACGGTACGTCGGGCGACCAATTCCGTTTCCGCGTAGCTCAGTGGCGGCACTCAGTCCCATTAACCAAACGCTGGCAATCGTCGTTCCCGAAAGCGAGCCATCGACCGAAAACCGTCCGTCGCAGTCACGTCAGTTGCAATCAACTTCGTTCGAGCTTCAATTCTGGGACGTCGCCAAAGGCGAACAAGTTGGCGAATCGGAACCAATTACGGCGGGTGATTCACGTTTCTTAACGCCCGAAATCGCATTCAACGCTGACGGCAGCCAAGTCTTGGTCGCCACACCCAGGTTGCGGACCAATCGGCGTGAACTGGCCCGTGGCAGCAATCTCGCCGTCGTGGTGACAATTCGGGCATTTGACTCGACGACAGCCGAGTCTTTGGGTGAACAGGTCGAAATTGTCAGCCGGGCAAGAATCATAGCAAGTACCATCTTTTCGCCCGATGCCACCCGGATCTTGATCTTAGACAACAGTACTTTTTATGGCCGAACCGGCTTGCGAGCGTCGCAGTTTACCGGGTCGTTGCACAACGTGCGGACCGGTGACCCGGTCGGGCAGCCGATCGTTGTACCGGGTGAGTTTTTCGGGGGATTAGCATGCACACCTGATGCCGGCCGTATTGCCTTTCTCGTGCACGACCGTGAGGGGGACTTCGCGCAGGTGTGGGACGTAGAATCGGGAGAAGCCACCGGCCCCCGCATCGACTTCGGGCGCGAGGCAAGCCAGCTCCGCCTATTTGACGCCAGCGACGACGGTTCGCAAATCGTGACCGGATCGATTTTCGGAGAGGACTCTCCAGCGATCGACGACGATGAAGGTGTTCTTTTGGAGCGAACCATTCGCAGTCAGATCCAAGTGTGGGATACCGGATCGGGAAAGCCACTCACGCCGCCGTTGCCGATGCCCGGCCCGGCTCGCGCCGGGATGCTGAGCGGCGACGAACACTCGATCACGGTCCGCACAACGAACAGCTTGCGAATCTGGGAATTGCCACGGGCACAACTGCGACGCACGGTATTGCCCAATGAGGGGCCGACAAGTCAATGGCCGTTGGGATTCGTCGCATTCAGTTTGGGGCGAAATGGCCAAGCCCCAACCGGACTTGGGGCGATCGCATTTGGCAGCGAGAACGATCTGGTGATGGGAGGCGATGAAAATGGCCCGGTTGAAATCATACGCTGGGACATCAAATCAGGGGAATTCAAGAACCAACTTGAGCTGCCTGATTCCGACAATCAAGCCGCCGCTTGTTTGAGTTCCAATGGCCGATTTCTGGCGACTTTCACTGGAGGGAGAAATAACGGCACGACGCAGATTCGGTGCTGGCGCACAGATAACGGTGAACGGATTGGAGAGCCGATCGACCATGCAGGAATTGTTGCACCACTCGCCATTAGCCCCGATGGCGAGCAAGTTGTGGTGACGAAACTCGACAGCGGCCGGAGCCCAAGAAGCTCTGCAAGCAGCAACGACCGCGGCAACCAGTCCGGTCAGCAAGACGGCAACCGCAACGGACCCGGTCGGGGCGGACAACAGCCGAATGCACCGGGGTTGCAACAACTATTTATTTACGAAACCGCGACCGGTCAGCCGAAAACTTTGCCCCTGCGGCTACGACGGACCGAACCGATTCACTATGCACAATTCCTCGACAATGGCGCGCTCGTTTTCGGTCATCAGAATATGGAGCGGATTCATTTTTGGAACCCTGAAAGTGGCGTCATCCGCGAACTGACATCACCCAACGTCACCGTTACGTCGGCACAATCGGGGCCACGCAACCGGATTTTGCAAGCCGTCAGTTCCGACGGCCATTTACTGGCGCTATCGATTGATGGATTCACCGTCGAGGTGTGGGATTTGCAAAATGGCAAAACTCTCGGGGCTCCCATGCAGCATCCGGGAGCGATCACCGCGATCGCCTTTGACAATCAATCGCAGGCGATTGCCACGGCCTGTGTTGATGGACTTGTGCGGCAATGGTCTCTGCCGACAAATTGGTCGGGCGACCCAGAAAGCATCATGGCGCGCGTCGAGGCGCTGACCGGTTTGAATCTCGATGATGAAGGTAACGTCGAACCGTTGGAGCCAGGCGCACAGCTGCAGCAACTCGAGACGAGCAACGACTTGGATTCACGTGCATCGCTGGAGGCATTGACACACTCGGAATTGCAAACGCTAATGGCTCGCGAGTCCCAACATTGGGCCGCAGCCGATGCCGGGTTTGAACGGTGGATCGCCGACCGCCCGCAAGATTGGCAGCCGCAACTTTTGCGTGTGCGGCCGCTCGTCGAATTGGGTCAATGGGATCAAGCCGAACAGCACATTAAACGAGCGGTCCAAATCCTCGACGAAACGACTGTCTCGCGATGGTTGGAGAAAGAAATCCCGATTCTTTCTGAACAGCGCCGGTCGACAACGGACGAGCAAGCCGAAACGGCCCGCCAAGCCGAGGCATGGTATGCCGGGCAGTTGCTGCAATTGGCGGCACATGACAAACAGCGAACGGCTCAAGTCTTGTCATTACAGGTTTTCAGTTTTCTGCGAGTCATTGAACCGGAACGGCTGCTGGAGATTTTAAACGAATCGCTGGAAATTGCGCCCACAAACCTCGAACTGCGCCGACAGTCGGCCCGCGTCCATTCGAAGCATTTCCAATGGGAGGAGGCGATCGCCGATTACGAAGTGATTGTCGAGGCGGACCCAACCGATCACTGGAGCCGCTATCATTTCGGCAGCGTACTGCTCTACACCGGCAACATCGAGAAATACCGGGAGTTGACCCACGACATGCTCGACCGCTGGTTCGAATCGGATGAACCTCGTACGCCGGAACGAACAGCCAAGTTGTGCCTGTTATTGCCGGTGGAGGGGGACGACCTGGACCGAACTTTGGCCTTGGCGGATCGCGCTTTCGAAGAGGTCGCATCCAACAGTAATCGGCCACACGACGTGATGATCAAAGGGATCGCCGAATACCGACGAGGGAACTACTCCGAGGCGATTGCCAATCTCGACGAGTGCATTCCCACTTTTGACACGCGAGGCGAGTACTCTGAAGTCTATTCGGCGTTGGGCAATTTATTTGCCGCGATGGCCTTACACCATTTGGGCGAGACTGAGAAGGCTCGCGAACGGTTCGCCCAAGGGGTCGATCGGATCGATGCGGTCGATCTACGGCACATCGCCAGCCGACGTACGGCTTATCCGCATGATTGGCTGAATGCAGAAATCGCGAGACGCGAAGCGGAGCAGTTGCTCAATACGACAGCTGATTCCATTGATTTGCCGCTGCCCGATACAGGCGAATGGAGAGTGCTTTTCGAGGATGACTTTGAGCGGACCGAATTGGGCCCGGATTGGACCGCCGAGGGAGACTGGACAATCGAAAATGGGAGACTGCGTGGCGAACTGACGCTGCCCGATTTGTGGGATCTCTCGTCAGGGCGTATTACGCTAGAAGAGTTGCCGTTACCGAATCGCGTGGAAATTGAATTCGACGCCTGGTGGCCGGCCGGGAGTTCCGGCGAGGTGAAATTGACCAATGCGGATCTCACACAAGGATACACGGCTGTCCTCTCCAACTTTGATCATCCGGGTGGCTTAAAACGATTCGACAAAGGAACGGGGGCATTTTTGCTCCACCGAGATCCGGAGGCGATTAATAGGTCTTCCTGGGTTGCGGGAAATACCGACATCGAGTTTAAGGCTGACGAACGCCATCACGTCCGTTTTTTGCGGCAACGGCATCGTGTGACGTTATTCGTCGACGGCGAGGAAATGTACTCACAGCGCGTTCACAAAATCAATGCACCCTTGATGCAGTTGTATGGGCTGGGGCCACGCCGTTCGGCTGTCTACTTTGACAACGTGAGAATCCGCATTCCTCACGATGCCGCCAGCATGTGGGACGCCACGCAATATACGGAACTCGAGGATTGGGATAAGGCGGCAGACGCTTGGGCCGAGGCGATTCAGCAGATTCCGACCAACGACAAGCTTATTGGGAAAGCGGCCCGCGACCTGCCTGCAGAAATCGCCGACCGTGTTTGGAATTTGCTTCCGTCGGAGTTGCAGCCGGCTTGGCAGGAAGCCTCTGGTCGACCGATGCAGCATGACGTTGAATCCTTTCAACGACTCGAACTGCAGGCTCATGCCAATATCGATGTCGCCGGCGATTTTCATATCGACGAAGATGAGGGACTGGCGGTGTTACCTCAAGGCGAGCGCGAATTCGCCGGGGTTCCGTTTGACATTGGACCAGGATGTTTGCATTTGAATAGAGGTGAATTAATTCCGGGACACTTGGTCAATGATTACCCCGAAGTGATTGACAACATTCCCGTCGATGCACAGTTTAAGCGGTTGCACTTGCTGCACTCCACCGGCTATGGAGGTCGGTCCAGGAGTGACGGCCTGACCGTCGGCGAGTTGATTCTGCATTACGAAGATGGCAGCGAAACAACGCTGCCGATCGTGTACGGCGAACATGTTCGGGAGTGGTGGGAACGCGATGAACCGGATTGCCCACAGGGACAAATCGCCTGGACCGGCACGAGTAGACGATCAGAAGTCCAAGGTTCCAGCCTGCGGTTGTACGCCACGTCGTGGGCGAATCCCAAACCGGAGCTCAAAGTGACGGCTATCGACTACACGTCGACGATGACGAATGTCGCACCGTTCTGTATCGCCATGACGGTTGAAAAGTAGGACGTCATCGCATCCTACTTGCGGCGCAGCATCGTGCGAGGTCGTTCGAAGTCTTTGGCCCCTAAGAATCGCTGCAGGCTGGCTAACTGTTCGCGGATCTTTTTCAGGCCTTCTGTCGGTATCTTGTCAAACACCCGAACCAACTCCGGCAATCCCTTCAGGCGCGTCCCCGTCATTTTGCCCTGTTTGTCGTAGTCAAACTCAACTTCCGCCCTCGAGATCGTTCGCGTATCGGATGAGTCGACTTCGGGAGCGCGCGTGGCGATCGAAACTCGCGAACGAGTGGTTTTGTCGCCGTCGATGTCGTCGAGCACGCGGCCTTCGTTTGGGTTTTGCAGAGTGTCCATCATGGTCAACTCGGCGGGACCGTCGATGCGCACATGAAACTCGTCATTCAGAAAATTGGCCGCCGCCAATGTTGATTTGATTGTTTTCGTATGATGATCGGCCGCTTCGTCGCCGCTGATGTAGCCGTTGGGGTCGACGTTTTTGATGGTGGTGTTTTTGGCATCGACCGAGTGACTTTCGGTGTGCTGACGAAATCCGCTTTTGTAGGTACCGTCGCTGTTCCGCATGGCCGCCTTTTCGGTATCCCCCATTTCGTACGATATAATGGTGTAGTCGACGCGGTTTCCCTTGGAATCGACTCCTTCGATCTTGCCGACGTCCTGCTCGATAAGAAAGATCACGCGGCGTGGCTTCTCCGGATCGGTCGTGTCGATCCATGTGACGGCCGTCGGTAACGTGGACGTGTTATTGGCCCGAAAATAGTCGGGGGAAAGATTCGGCGGAAAGCCGGGGCGCGTCGTGTCGAGCGATTCGAAAGCCTGCAGCCTCGCCGGGCGCCCGTCAGTTGCGGCTGCACTTTGCTCACGCTGGAACGTGTCGGAGAGGCTGGCGAGTTTCTGTCGGCGGTGTGTCGGCTCGCCGCCAGCCAATTGTGGCGTCAGTTCCGGTAGCGCAGCCGTCAGCTTCTGAGGAACAGACTTATCCCAGGCAAACTGAAAGTTGACCGGTTTGCCCGCAGCGTTGAGCGCCTGAATGGTGATCCGCCGGCGAATGAGCCGCCGGTTGGGTGGCTTGCCGTCATAAACGTGATCGGCTCGCACGTACAGGCAATTCTTAAGGCCGGTTGAGTCGACACCCTCGATTTTCACGCGGCTGCCGAACTCCTGGATCAGCGCCTGCACTTTCGGATGTTGTCGAATGTCACTACTCATCGAGATCGACGATCAATGTATGAAGAGAATCGTAAAGTTGTAGTTCCAGTCCGGCTTTGGCAGCGTTCGCCCGCGCCGTCAACGAGGCAATCCCATGCTCAACCCATTTGAGGAATTCCTTCGTGGCATCGAGCGGCGTTAAAATCATGAAGCCCATCATGAAGTAACCAAGCTTGGCGGAAGGGATGGCCCCTAAAGCACTGATAATTAAATTCAGGGTTTCTCCCGGCGTGAGAGGTTTATCATCCGGCCGGTTGAGAAATGTTTTGCCAAGCGTAATCGCCAAATCAAAAAACGGTGGTGCCACATCGATAAACAGCAGCATCATCCGTGTGGCAACTTGTTGCTGGGCAATCACGGCGGCGGCGAGTTCCGCTTGGGCTGCCATTTCCAACCCACCCTCGATGGCCACCGTTCCCCCGGCGGCTACCAATTCGGGCGCCAAGGCGTAAGGCGCCAAAAACGCCATGCCCACCATCAGCCAGCCGCGGTAGACCTCTCCCAGCGAGTGAAACATCTGCAGGGCGAGTATGCCGGTTTCTTCCATCTCGATTAGTTCGAGTTGTCGACGTTTTGAAACGCGTGGCAGATCTCCCAATCGTGAAAGATAGAAATGGATGAATCCCCCCACCGTATCTTGCGCGCGAGCATGCGTTTCGATTCTGGGCGGAACGACTGGATCGACGCCGATCCGCTCTTGCAACAAATCGAGACCGAGGCTCTTATTGGCAAAGTCGAAGGGAATTCCCAAATCGGGGAAGAACCCCATGGCATAAGCCAATCGATTCACGGTCGGGACGACCGGGGAAAGCTCTTTGACCGGATCGGGCGGTTCGTAAAGAACTTTGATGAGCAGTAAACCCCACACAACAGAATCGTTTTCCCGAAACGCATGACTGCGCAGTTGCTCCAATCGTTCGTATTGTCGTTTGGTCGAGTAGTAGTCGTCGCGCAAATATCCCGGCAAGACGACCGCCATGAGTTCATGCCACAAACGATCGACCCGCTTGTACAACCGCGCGTAGGAATCGAGCGGCAAGACAATTTCGTGACCATTCGAATCGCCGATGTTGACGACTTCGACGGCGGTGCGTGCTAGTTTCTGCAGCTTGGTGTCGGAATCGGCCGCCTCGACCATCGCTTTTTGGGCATGCTCTTGCAGAATTGTCGATTCCAACATGGCGGCTCACCAGCTCATTGGAGAATGACTTTGCGGTGGGAAGAACATAACCTTGGGCCGTGGCAAATCCTTTTGGCGACATCGCGTTCCGAAATTGATGTAGTTCACCTTCATGGCACGTCTCTCGCAACGATTCCCGTTGCAAAGCCCGTATTCGAAAACCAGCGTAACTCGATTTCAGTACCCCGAACGATTCGCTTGCTGATGCAACGCTTTGAGCTGTGCTTCGTCCGCAGCCGAGCTGATTCCGAGTGCCGTTTCGCAATCGACGCCGTCGGTGGGAACAAAGTCGGACCATTGGGCCAACACAGAAAAACGCCGCTGTGGATGCTCCCAAGGCGATTTCCAATTCTGTTCCCCCAATGGAGTCGCTGCGGGTGGCTCGGAACCGGCAATCTCTTCGAAGGAGGGCAACTGTGAGGCGTACGCTGTGAGCCCGAAATGCTGCCGATGGTGATCGCGGAAATCGTCAACCATATTCGAGATGTTGGATTGACTCAGTTCTGGAAGCAGCGCGAGCGCCTGCTCCTCTGCGCCATGACGGATCGGCAAGTACAAGACTGACTGGGCACTTGTTAGTTCCGGAATCAGGATATCGGAACTGGCAATGGGCAACGGTAGGTTTTGAATCCTCTGTCGCAGCAATTCGTAGTGATAGACGCCCGAATCGGTCGACCAATACGGTGCGTTTTCGACAAAGGCATCTTCAATGGCAAACCACTCGCGAAACTGGTGCGGATTGATTTCCTGATCTTGTCCCAAAGTGAGGTTCTGTCGAATCGATAGGGACAACACTTCGCCGAGATAATCCTGCATGGCGATATCGCGCAGGTGATACAACTTTTCGACGGTGAGATTTGCTTCCAGCTCTTCCCGGCGGAGCTTGCGTTCGTTGTTGTAGTTGTCGAGATCGATATTCGACGGTAGCCACCAACTAATGAATTCCAGTTTGATCGAAGATGTTTTGAGAAAGACGCCGGTTATGGGGCCGAAAACGTTCTCGTAGTGCACGTACAGTTTCGACTTGCCGTTGGGATTCTGCAGGATCCAGGGCGGCAACCAATAGAGATCGTTCCCGTGGTGTGTTCGATATCGTCCGAATACGGAAATGCCGGGGTTGATCGTGACATTGGTTTCGTCATCTTCTGTGAACGTTTCGTAGGTCCCTTCGCTGAGATAGTTCTGTTTGCGAAAGTTCTTCATCTCCAACATCCGAACCTGAGGCTGAGCGGCGAGTACGTAGTTGCCGGGAACGCTTTCATTGCCCTCGGTCTTGATGTTGACATCAAAACTTTGCAGCGTATGCATCGCAAACGGAAAAATGACCGGCGGCTGGGTCAGCTGCAAAGTCCGGGTGAACTTCTGTTCGATGGCTTCGCTGATATCACCAGGCAATTCTGCGGGATATAAGTCTTCGTTATTGGGATCGATGGTTGCCAAATTGCTGAGAAACTGTTGGCGTACGGTACGCGCGGGATCGTTCACGACCAGCTTCAGGCACATTCGCGAGTTGTGGCGTTCCAGAGTTGCCATTTCTTTGCGGTACAGTTTGCGAAATTCGACTCGTCTTGGGCGCACGTTTCCTTTGTTGTTCAATTGCCGGACCGACGAATACCCGACCGTCGTTTGGTCGTGAACTTCCATGCGAATTTTGTGTTGCGACCGCATTCTCGAGACGGCCTGATTGGATTGTTCAAACGCGCTCGAGATCGCAAATGAGGAGCTGTTTTCGGCTGCCGACGAGGCGTTGTACCCGCCGTTGACACCGGCTGACACGGGAACCTTGGGAATCCCGGCGACCCCGACATTGCCACCGACGTCCCAGCTTTCCGACGACGAACGCCCTTCGTTGAATCCCATCGACGCGTCGGTCGTCCAGGAACTCGACGCCTGCACCGATAACTCTTTTTCTCGATCGGTGATTTCTTCAAGATTGGTTTCTCGAAGCGTCTCGCTTGTTTGGCTGATTGTCACTTCCTCGTCGGAGTCCAAACCGAGGGCAAAAATCCACTCGCCACGCACGACGCCCGCCGGACGAAAACGGATTCGATCGTCAAACATAATTCCGACCCGACTCGGTATGTTCCCCAATGCCAACAGAATCCCTGTGTGAATCGACGCGGTCGTCGTTCCATACATGAACTGCGAGTAGGCCCGTTTGGCCGGGCTGTTCTGCGGAAGGGCCAGCGCAAGTTTTCCCTGTTGCAAACTTGTGAATGGTTCGCCCTGCCGTGCTGCCAACAACCGTTTGTCGCCCGCGTCGAAGTGTTCCGGCTTCGCGACAGACCGCAGTGTTTCGGCGAACTTGTTGCGCTTGATTTCAAATGCCGCCATGGCATTCGGGTTCTCGTCGCGGAACCGGTCGCGCAACGCGATTCCCGCCTCTTCGAAGGCCGCCCGCGCTTTTTCGACGTCGACTACTTGTCGAATGTTCGAATCGACATCCCACAATTCCAACACCCTAACGATTTGCTTTTCATCGTACTTGCTGATTACGTCAATGAGATCAATCGATGGAAACTCGATCAAAGCGAACGAATGCAAAGGCACGATTCGGTCACTCGAACCAGCGGAGTAATGCAAAGTTTCGGAAGGAATATTCGCCACCGTCCCCCCCGGCACGGGAGTATGGGATTGGGGAACGGGGAGAATCACAGTATCGCTGACTTGATCGGCGGCATCGACAGCCCGTAATGACAGCATCCCGCCGAATGGAACAACGCCAAGTCCGATTTCGAGATCCCAGGCGAGTGAAGCGGAATCGACCGCCGATTGTCCATGGGCCAAGTCGTTGCTATTCAATTCAATTTGTAAGTCGACGGTTCCGGTTCCAACCGCATATCCGTGCACACGGAGTATCCGATGACCGTTCGATTCGGGATCTGACAAGAAGACCGCATGAATTTGAACCTCGGGATCGTTGGCTAATTGTCCGGCATGCCCTTCGCGGATGGTATACAGGTGCCCCGTTGTCGTTGTCATTGCGTCCCTCCCCACTTTGCAGCTTCAGATTGTTGATTGCGTCACGACGAAAGTGGGCCTCGGCACCCTCTGAATGTGCGACTTTGTCCGAGCATTCACGAAATCATGTCGGACGGTTGGCACACGGGATGGCATGGCCATGAACTTGCTATTAACTTGGCTGCGATATGAAACCATAGCACCGTGGGCTTGTTGTTGATGTGCGATCGAATGGGCCATCGGATCGGCCCTGCTGACACCGTCGCCAAAAATCATCGGCGCTGATTTCTGTCATCATTTTGAAATTCGAATCTTCAGATTTGTTTTCAACGACGATCGTCCGATTGGATGACGGGGTACTGTATCGCTCGGCCTGCCGAAATCAGCGTGCCCAATGTTGCAATTGAATAGACAACCACAGAACTGCTCAGCAATTCCGACCGCGTCGGTATCGTTCATCGAGATTTTGCCAACTTTGTGGACAAACTTTTGAGAATATTCACAAATTCCGGGCGTCTGTAGATCCACAGACGATGAGCATTCGTTTTGCCAATATTGGATCCCGAATGAGAGAATTCGCTGAGTATCGCCGAATCGAAAGGATCACGATTGAATTCCTACAGCGTCAATCGGCACGCAAACTCGCGATATGCAGGAGAATGAAGCAATAGGCGCAATCTGTGCGGCTGGCCAGATTTGGACCATCGGGTCAAACCGCCTCTTGCCCATGAACGGATACAGAATCAACGGTAAAAGAAAGGACGAATTCGATGAATCTTTTCACGAAGAAGATCACCTGGGAGTCTTGGAAGTTCGGAGTCTTGAAACAGTCAACGTTCTCCTTCGGGATTCTGATGGGGACATATTTCGCTTCCTTCTGGAAACCCTTCCTCATCCCACTGTGGATTTACTTTGGAATCACGACCGTGCTAGCCACCTACTGGGGAATCCAGGCGATGTTCGGACAGCGCGATGCGAGCACTGATGACGATTGATTCCAAGACTGCGCTACACATGGATGACGCGAACGATTACAAATGCATTACCAGCAACCGAAGCGGCACTAAGGTGTCGCATGGCGTAGGATCTTAGTCGACATAAAGCTGCTTCGGGACGTACGGAAACGATTCGATTCCCGATAAGCCATGGATGCTTCCGATGCAGACTCCGATGACGTCAATCGCGTGCTTTGTGATCGCAGCCGTTTTCGGTGCAGTCGGCCAGTACCTCTACAAAGCCGGCGCCGATGCAACCGATAACACGATTCAGTCCTACCTACTGAATTGGAAGTTGGCCGGTGGCGTCGTCTGCTACGTCCTGGTTATGGTGCTGTTCGTCGCCGCATTCAAACGGGGTGGTGCGATGAGCGTCCTTTATCCCATTTATGCTTCAACTTTCATTTGGGGCGCTGTGATTGCGCGCATGGCATTTGGAGAACCGATCACCGCGACCAATATCGCGGGTATGGCAGTGTTAATCGCCGGAATGTTTTTGATGGGAGTCGGCAAGTAGCGGTAGAAACGCTGGCTAAAAAACAACCGATTAATAGACTCACGCTAATGTCGAATCCCGAATATCAACCCGAACGACGTCCACTCGCAACACGCGAGAGGAACTTTTCGAAAGTCCTTGCAAATCGTCTGGCAGCATCGGGAATCACACCGAACGCGATCTCCGTCGCCGGAATGGTTGCCGGAATAGCCGCCGGCGTCGCCTTTGCAGCCACCGGGCATGGGGATTCGTACCATTGGTGCTTCTTCCTGGCTGCCGTACTGATTCAAATGCGTTTGTTGGCCAACATGCTAGACGGAATGGTGGCGATCCAAACCGAAACTTCATCCCCCGTTGGCGAGCTATACAACGAAGTTCCCGATCGAGTTTCAGACGGTTGCACGATTATCGGCGCCGGTTATGCATCCGGTGGCTCGCCCGAATTGGGATTTATCGCGGCTGCCTTGGCGATCTTCATTGCATATGTTCGTGCCCAAGGAAAAGTGGCCGGCGCCCATCAGGAATTCTGTGGGCCGATGGCAAAACCGCAGCGGATGTTTCTGCTAACGGTTTTGGCTCTCGTTTGTACCTTTGCCCCGACGAGTTGGCTCGATTTCGGCACGCCGTTGCCAGGTTGGGGAGTGATCGCCTGGGGATTGTGTGCGATCATTCTGGGGGAATTGGTGACAGTCGCGCGCCGCCTGTTGAAGATTTCAGCCGCTCTCAAGGAGCAAGGATGATTCCCGAGGTTGCCGTCGAGCGACTATTTGGATTTCGGCACGCTTTCGATGCCCCTGTCACGCTGTGGCTGACCGTCGCCATTCTCACCGTGATGACGGCGTCCGGAGCGGCGCTATTTGTTTTGAATCGCCGCAATGCCGAACAATTCGGCGAAGCGTGGTTGCGGTGGAAGTCGTGGGTCTGGATTGCCGGTTGCATTCTCATTCCGATTCTGTTGGGGGCGGCTTGGACCATCGCCGCGGTAACGCTACTCAGCCTTGGATGCTACCGCGAGTTTACCCGAGCCACGGGGCTGTTTCGGGAAAAGACGATCAGCGTGATCGTGGTCTTGGGCATTTTCGTGCTGGCATTTGCGTCGCTCGATCATTGGGAGCGCCTCTTTTTTGCAACGGGACCGTTGACCGTCGGCCTGATTACGATCGCGACGATACCGTCGGACCGTCCGAAGGGATACATACAACGTGTGGCTTTGGGCGTTTTAGGATTCTCGCTTTTTGGATTCTCGCTCGGGTATATGTCCAACTTGGCGAATGATGTGAACTATCGCCCGATTCTACTCCTCATGATCTTTGCCGTATCGCTTAACGACGTGTTTGCCTACTGTTTTGGCAAGGCGTTGGGCCGTCGGAAACTTCTGCCCGCAACAAGTCCGGGAAAAACTATGGCTGGTTTTTTGGGCGCATTGTTTTCCACTTCTCTGGTCGTGGCTGTGCTGGGACATTTTGTTTTTGCCGGTTCGGCGGTCGACCACATCGGTCATTTGATATTTTTGGGTGTCTTGATTAGTGCGCTCGGACAATTAGGCGACTTGGTCATTTCATCGATCAAACGTGACGTGGGAGTGAAAGATATCGGCGTGGTCATTCCCGGGCATGGAGGATTGTTGGATCGGTTCGATAGTTTGGTACTCGTTCCCCCTGCCGTCTTTCACTACTTGTCGTTAGTATTGGGGCCGTTGGGAGGCGATCAGCCCGTGCGTATTTTTTCGAGCATGGCGCAATGGACGATTGGGAACTGAAGCCGGCCAAGGACTTGAACCTTCCCCCACACGAACGCCACAAGTACATTTTGCGTGAAGCGGGGTTGCTCGAAGGGATTCTGCGCACTGTCTGGTGGTCAGTGATTCGCATGTCACTCCGCGTTTATCACCGAATCGAAGTCCATGGTCGGGAAAATCTCCCCAAGACACCGCCGTACATTATCGTCGCCAATCATTCCAGTCACTTGGATGCGCTCTCGATCGGATCGGCCCTGCCCCTGAGTTTCGGCAACAAAACTTTTCCGCTGGCAGCCGGCGACCTCTTCTTCGAGAACCCTGCCGCGGCTGCGTTTTCAGCCTGGGCGCTGAACGCCCTTCCCGTGTGGCGACGGCGAGCCGGTCGTCAGTGTCTGGCTGATCTGCGCCAACGCCTGCTCGAGGAGCAATGCATCTACATTCTCTTTCCGGAAGGGACTCGATCGCGTACGGGGCAAATGGCGGCTTTTCGTGAAGGGCTTGGTATGTTTGTCGCCGAAACCGATGTCCCGGTCGTCCCCTGTTTGATTGAAGGTGCTCACGCCGCCTGGCCGCCGCATGCGAGAGTACCACGCCCGAAGAAAATCCGACTGTATGTCGACGAGCCCTGTCAGTTTCGCGATGCAACGAATAACCGCAAGGGATGGAAGAGAGTCGCCCAGACTGTGGAAGAAGCAGTTCGGCGATTATCCGTTGTGCATGGCTGTGAGATCTTACCACCGAAATCAGCGAAGAACGCGGAATCGTAGAAGCGCGAACCGTTGGCCATCAACCGTGTCGATTTGGTAATGCGTCCGCGCGCTTCACGGTTTATGCTTGTTTGCAACTGTGTAGCTCAAGTTTCCGAGTCCTGTCGATCAGCCGACGCAGTCGAGCGACATTTCATGACTATCGACTACGACCAACAGTTGTATTGCAACTACCACCAGGGCCGTCGGCTTGAACCATCCGTCATGCAGCAGTGGCGCAGAATCGCATGCCGCTCTGTGGGTGACCGATCCGGTTTGACGATTCTCGATCTTGGCTGCGGCACCGGACGCTTTTCCAGCGAATTAGCAGACGAGTTAGACGGACGCGTCTTCGGTGTCGAACCATCCGACAAAATGCGGTCGATCGCCGAATCAGAATGTGACGATTCACGCGTCAGCTTCTTGAAGGGATCAGCCGAGAGTATCCCTTTGACC
>JANQRQ010000211.1 GCA_028284485.1 Planctomycetaceae bacterium
CCTGCGGTGTCATCCCTTGGGCACGACGTTCGACTGGTGGCTCGTAAATCGTGGCGACCATGATCATCCATGGGCCGTGCTGCTTCGTCAGGCGGTAGCGTTTTCCTTTGATCGCTTCGATTCGTGCCTCTGCAGTATGCGCCGAAACATGCAAGCCTGCGGCGAAAATCCCCAAGACGAGACAGAACCGATGGAAATTACGCACGGCACGCTCCCTATACTACTAACGATCAAGAATTGCGCAGGACGCGAGAACTTTCGAGACGCGTCAACTTTTTGGTTGCGACCAGAAAAAGCCGGCCGCGCCGGGGAAAAACCGATTTCGCTTGTTGGTTATGACTTCCACCGCCGCACCTCCGCCGAAGCCATTCGGAAAACGATTGAAATCGGCAGGACGGAGAATCGACTCCAAAGAATGGATTTCATGAAAATGGGGCGGGATAGTAGCAATTGACTCAAGATGAGTCCAGATCCGCTTGAAACGCCCGATTTCGCCGCACGAGAAGGCGCAACCTCAGACCAAATTCGGGGTTGCGGAAACTATCGATCTCAAGCAGCGCGGTTCCGACCGAAGACAGGATCGAAGCGACTCAGTCAAAATGGCCAGGTGTCGCCCAACGCCTCTTTCTGCAAAGTTGTCAAGGCGGCAATACCCGACTCCGCCAATCCCAGCTGCTCATCGAGTAGATTTCGGCCAAAGGTGCGGCCTTCGGCAGTTCCTTGAACCTCGACGAACTCACCGGCACCGGTCATGACGACATTCATGTCGACTTCGGCGCGGCTGTCTTCGTGGTAGTCGAGGTCGAGTAATGCTGTACCATCGAGCACTCCGACGCTGACGGCCGCCACACTCGAGAGTAAGACCGGCCGATCAGTTGGCAGACTGTCTTTGATCGTGGCCAATGCATCGACGAGCGCTATGAACCCACCGGTCACACTTAACGTCCGCGTTCCACCGTCGGCATCGATGACATCGCAATCGACGGTCACCGTACGTGGACCGAGCGCCGCAAAATCAACGACCGACCTCAGGCTGCGTCCAATCAAACGCTGAATCTCATTCGAACGCCCATCGACTTTGCCCCGCTCTCTTCGTTTCCGTGGAGAGGTACTTCCGGGCAGCATACTGTATTCGGCCGTCACCCAACCGGTCGGATCCTCTTCACGCTTTTTCCAGGGAGGAACGTCCTCTTCGACACTGGCAGTACACAACACAGTTGTGTTACCGGCTTGAATATAAACGCTTCCTGCCGCCGCCTGTGTGAATTTGCGCTGAATCGAAATCGGCCTCAGCTCGCCGACTTGTCGGTTGTCGTGCCTCATGTTTCCATTTCTCTTTGGATCAATATGCAATCCGGACTCGTGCGACCAGTATTCGACGTTGCTTAGTCACCACTCGATTCCTTCATCAGCCACACCAACAGTCCTTTTGCCAAATGCATGCGGTTCTCGGCTTGTTGAAAGACGATGCTATTTGGTCCATCGATAACATCATCGGTCACTTCCAAGCCGCGACGGGCCGGCAAATCGTGCATAAACTTGCAACCGTCCGGTGCTGCCGCCATCAACTCCGCATTAACTTGGTACGGTGCAAAAACGCGTTTGCGTTCGGAGGCTTCTTCTTCCTGCCCCATGCTAGCCCAAACATCGGTATAAACGACGTCGGCCTGCCCAACGGCCTGTTTCGGGTCGGTCGATTGAACCAGCCTGACATCAGGCCAGGCGCTCTTCAGTTGCGTCAGAAAGGATTCGGGCAACTGGTACGACTCCGGGGCACAAACCGTTAGCTCCAATTCAGTCATCGCGGCGGCCACCGCTAGCGATGCCGCGACATTGTTCCCATCTCCAACGTACACCAGCTTGAGCCCATTCAAGTTCCCAAAGACTTCCCGTAGCGTTAACAAATCTGTCAAAGCCTGACAGGGATGGCAGTCGTCTGAAAGCCCATTGATCACAGGGCAACTTGCGTGTTCGGCAAACTCCTCGATCAATTTCTGTGAAAAAGTTCGCAGCACCACAGCATCGGAAAAGCTGCTGACAACGCGTGCAACATCGGCTAACGATTCGCGGCCCTCCAGCCCCGCCTCCTTAGACGACATGAACTGGCTGCTGCCTCCCAAATGGACGATGGCGGCATCAAAGCTAGCACGTGTCCGCAATGAAGGCTTTTCGAACAATTGGGTGAGAACATGCCCTTCGAGAATGGCGTGCCGACGTTCGCCCGCCTTCAGATTGCGTTTGAGCTCCAACGCCAAGTCGAGAATGGCTCCCACATCGGAGGTCGATAAATCAAATAACGAAATCAAGTGTCTCATCGAACAGCTTACTGTCTTACGAGTCGGGGTTATGAAGCGGGCCAAACGACGTCGGCTGAGAAATCCATCTCGATGTCACACAACACGATCGATGTTCAGGCTTCGTCCGCCATTTCGCGTAGTACAGTCGCGAGGACATCGCACCCCTCATCGACCTGTTCCGCAGTCACGTTCAGCGGAGGAAGCAAACGGACAACCGTGTCGTGCGTCGCGTTCACCAAAACGCCACGCTCCATGCATTTGCCGACCGCCGGCCCCGCAGGAATGCTCAAATCAATGCCAACCATCATGCCGCGGATGCGTAATTGATCGATGATCGGAAGTTCGTCCTTTAAGGCTTCCAGCCGGCTTTGAAATCGCGCGGACATTTCCCGGCAGTTTTCGAGCAAGTTTTGCTCTTCGATCATTTTGACCGCTGCAACTCCGGCAGCCATCGCCAACGGATTGCCACCAAACGTACTTGCATGCATGCCGGGGCGCAGACTCGCGGCAACTTCTCGGTCGGCAATAATTGCGCCGCAAGCGACACCGGCCGCGATCCCTTTGGCCATCGTCAGGATATCGGGCCGCACACCCCATTGCTGATACCCAAACCACGTTCCAGTGCGTCCCATGCAAGTCTGAACTTCGTCGAAGATCAAAAGGCAGTTGTTCTCGTCAGCAATGCGGCGCAATCCGGCAAGAAACTCTTCGTCGGGGATGTTAACACCCCCTTCCCCTTGAATCGGCTCGACAAGGATCGCGCAGGTATCGTCGCTGACCAAGTCTTCCACTGCGCTGAGATCATTAAACGGGGCATAACGAAACCCCGCCATTAGCGGCCCCAAGCCTTCGTGATATTTTGGTTGCGCCGTCGCCGTCACGGCAGCAAACGTTCGCCCATGAAAGCCGTTTTCAAATGTCACAATGTTGTGCCGACCTTCCGGCGTATGTAAACGGGCCAATTTGATAGCCGCTTCGACGGCTTCCGCCCCGCTGTTGCAGAAGAACGCTTGGCCGAACCCACGCGTGCACAGTAATTCTGCAAACTCGCCCTGCGGTTCCGTGTACCAGGTGTTGGGAATATGAATCAGCCGCGACGCTTGTTCCTGAATGGCCTGGACGACCGGCGGCGGACAATGTCCCAAGATGTTGCATCCCCACCCGGGAAACAAATCGAGATATCGATTTCCCTCAGCATCCCAAACATACGTTCCCTCGCCACGCACAAGGCAGATCGGGTAGCGCGGGTAATTCGGAATGACATTCTGCTCGAATTGGGCAATCGTCTGCTGGCTCGATTTGGTCGCAGTACTTTCCACTGTTCGTTCCTCTTACTTCACGGGTCGAATCTCGATTGGGATTCCCAAACCTTGTGCGATTGACAGAATTCCCGAATGACACGCGATCGCTGCCATGGGTTCGGCAATCATTAAGCGACTATCTCCGTTCCGACTCCCTGATTTGAATAAACTTCCAGCAAGATGGAATGCGGCATGCGAGCATCGACAACATGCACCTTTCCAACACCCGCATCCAATGCTTCCAACGCCGCTTCGACCTTGGGGACCATTCCACTATCGATGATTCCATCAGCGATGAGTTGTCGGCACCGGGGCGCTTCGATATGAGACAGCAGGCTTTCCGCGTCGTCACGATTTCGATAGATACCAGGGACATCGCTTAAGAAAACGAGCTTCTCGGCTCCTAAGAGCCTGGCGACGGCCGCGGCTGCGGTATCAGCATTGACATTCAACTTCTTGCCGTCACGGTCGAGAGCAACCGACGGAATCACGGGTATCGTCCCCGATTGGCACGTTTCTTCAATCAGCTTGCGATCGATGTCAACCACGGCCCCGACTCGCCCGAGATCGATCGGAGCACCATCGTCATCGGCTAATTTCAGTTGCTCGCCGATCAAACAGTTGCGAGTCAAATAGTTCAACCCAGCCGCTTTTCCCCCTTGAGACCGGATGTTGTCGACCAGCGATCCGCAAATATCGTCGGCGAGGACCTTGGCAACGATCTCCATCGTGGCGTCGTCTGTGTATCGGCGGCCATGAACAAACCGGGCCTCAATACCGGCATCGTTCATAGCTCGTGTAATCGATTTACCCCCACCGTGTATCAAAACCGGCATCATTCCAACTGTTTCCATGAAGATGACGTCGGTCAATAGGTTCTGGACGGCCTCGGTTTCGTCTAAGGCGCTTCCCCCCAATTTGATGACAACGTAACGGTCCCGAAAACGGCGGATCCACGCCAGCGCTTCAATCAAAACTCCTGCTTTACGTATGGCTTCGTCCACCGACGGCTCTCCACGCTGTCTGAAGGGAAACTTCCGATTGTAGAGCCTCGCAGGTGGCTGTCAATTCCGTGCGACTCGTATCGCTCGTTCGTGTGGCGACATCGAATCAGGCGACACGCTCGCTACGGATGATTCGTCGCGAACCTTTACTGGCTTAGCCAGCCATGAAATTCGGAATCGCCTACAATCTCGCCCCAGAATCCCCGATATCTAAGCTCCAGAGGTTATTGAAAGACCATTGCCGGTACATCTTGGAGCTGTCAGCTGTGAGCCATTCGCATATTCCGATCAAACATTTTCTCAAGCAGATTGAAACCTACACTCCCAATCGCGGTAATCGGGATGTGCGCCCGGAATGGGTGACGCAGTTGATTGACAACGTCGCCGATTTATTAGTCCCTCTCGACGGCATCGCCCGCGTCGGGTTCGACACGCTCCCGGAAGAAGAGCTGTGGGTCGTCCGTATGTACCTCGGCACGACCGAAATCGTCGGCGGACCGGATGATGGCGAATACCGACATGTCGATTTCGAAGTCGACCTCAAAGAGTTAACCAACGAATTCGAACAGATCCACGAGATTGCGTTTCGCGCTTTGCCCGGAACAGAACGCGACGGGCGCTTCCATGCCCAGTCGAAGCTGGTCGTCCATGGTCTTGTCTGCGGAAACGCGGTGCGAATGGAGTTGTGCGCCGTACCTCCCCAAGAAGCAGGCCCCGGGCTGAAGCAATTCGCCGACGGAAACTTTGAGCCCTTCTAGAAAACAACAACCTCGGCAGATCTCACGCCGCAACGTCGGACCGTTAATCACGGTATCGTCAACAACGTGCGGCGGTATGCAATGCTCGGCATCCGACCGATCCTCAGGAAACCGACTCGGCCGGCACATCAGGTGGCGGCAAAACTTCTCCCATTTTGTCGAACATTTCGCCGACCTCGGGACGGAAGACATCGCCAATGAGGATGGCGACCAGATGATCGCGGAATTGAGGATAGTCGCGTAGAAAAGTTCCGAAACTGAATCCCGGCGTATAAAACGCATAGACAAGTTTGCGGAACATTTCGAGGCCGTGCACGTAGTCTTTTTGCCAACTCCCTAACGCTTCTGCGGTCAGGTCATTCTTCTCGAGAGCGGCATGGACGGCGTCGGCAGCCAATTCTCCAGATTTCAAGGCTAAAAAAACGCCGGACGAATAGACCGGATCGATAAATCCGAACGCGTCGCCGATCAGCACCCAACCATCGCCGGCAGCTTGGCTGGCACGGTAGGAAAAGTCCTTGGTGGTATAATAGCTACCGACGCGAGTGGCGTTTTCCAACCGGCGCTGCATCGCCGGGCAACGATCCAATTCTCGCTGGAAGATCGACTCGGGCGACTTGCAGACTCCGTCGAACATGTAGGGCATACTTCCCGTGCATCCTACGCTGACGACGTCTTCCGGAAGCGGGATATACCAAAACCAGGACTTCTTCCCCTCGGTTTGAAGAATGATCGTTGCCCCTTCGTCCTTACCGGGATCGCGCAACGCTCCTTGAAAGTAACCCCATACCGTACCTTTCTTCAAACGGGAATCGGGCTGTTTGAGTCCTAGCCGATTCGCCAAGAAGGCAGACTGACCCGTGGCATCGATCACCACCTTGGAACGAATCTCCGTGTCTTGCTTTCCACTGTCGCTGTCGAGTCGTACGCGCAAACCAACTGCTGTCTCCTCTGAAAACAGCACATCGAGTACTTGCGCATCAGTCCGAACGACGGCCCCCTTCTCGACCGCGTTGTCAATCAGCATGCGATCGAAATCGGCTCGCCAAACCTGCCAGGTTTGTGAAGATTCATGTGAGTTGTGTTCGTCGAAATAAAACGGAGCCGATTCTTGTCCGTTTTCCGCGACAAACTGCACGCTGAACTTCTTCGGAAATGCCGTTTCGCGCAGCCGGTCGAGCAAACCTAACCGCTTGAGAGGCCAGTAAGTTTCCGGGATGAGCGATTCACCGACATGAAAACGCGGAAACAGCGAACGCTCCAAAATGACGACGCGGTGTCCCTGTTCGGCTAACAGCGCTCCGACGGTCGCTCCCGCCGGTCCACCGCCGATGACTGCCACATCGTAGTCGGATTCGATGGCGGAGCAGAATTCGCTGCGATTCGATTCGACGTCGGGAATCATTCGGGATCCGTTTCCGACACAAGCGGAGCTGATATCTCTAATAGATCGACGGCCGGCTTGCGATTGCAAAAAATCGTGGCCAACCGCCCATAAGTTACATCGCCTACCGGCATTTGTAGATGCTCGGCCAGCCCGGGACCAGCGGTTATTTCGAGCAGTGCCCCCAAATCGATATGTCTCAAAACGTTGTGATTGATTAACACTCGCCCGAGGGGAGTCTCACCATTGACAATTTCCTGACGAACTTCATCGGTGACGTAATGAAAGTCAAAGCGCACGATGCCGAATTGAACGACTTCGTCGGTACCGGACTTCACGAGTACAATTTTGCGGCAATAAAGATGGCCATCATCAATGCGGTCCACAATTTTGACATCGACCTCGCAACGATGATACGACTCCATCGTGACCGTCATATGCTTATCGTGTGCCAACATGCGACGGTATGGCTCTGGAACCAATGCGGGGGGGACATGCTCGGCCCGTTCGATCAATTTTTCTTCGTGCGGCCAAATATCGATAAGGGCATTTAGTTCGTCTTGCGGTTTCACGGCAATCGTTAATCAATGTTAGAGGAAATCGTGCCGGCTGGGTGAAACAGTTCGGCACTGAAATATGGTATGTCACTCGTCGAGCAATCGCGGGAAATACCACCGGACGATACAAATCATCGGCGGCTACGTGTACCGAACTTCCCGATGCTCCTCTTCGAAGTACTCTGTTAACAGGCTGTCGACTTGCAACAAGCCCCGGCGCGTCAATCGAATCTGGTCGTCTTCAACAATGAGATACCCTGCTGCCTGTTGGTTGTTCAGCGGTTCAGCGAATTCTTCAAGAATGTCGATTCCAAATTTGTTGCGAAAAGTCGCTGCCGAGACATGTCCCTCTTTCATTTGAAGAACAAATTCTCGAATGAGAATCTGGTGTTCCGTCGGCTTCATGGCGCGGTTGATGGGTAGCCGTCCAGCTTGCACTTCGCGCATGTAGTCTTCGATTTGGTCGAAGTTTTGGTAATGCACGCCTTGGAAATGACCGAATGAAGAGACTCCCGCCGCTAACAAATCACAACCCCGCCACACATTGTCCCGATAGACGAATCGGTCGGTTTGATTGTTGCGTACCAATTCGTTACCGCTTGAAATCTGGTACCCTTGAGACAGCAGCGAGTCGATCGCCTCGTTAACCCAGCGTCGCTTTGTGGTCCAGTCGGCAACAGGCGATGTCATCCCCATGTCTTTCATCTCTTTGGAGATGATCGTATTGAACGGCAATTCCATTTGATAAATGGTGATGTTGTCGGGCTGCATCTCCGCTGCCTTCTCCACACATCGAGCCCAATTCTCATCGGTTTCTCCAATCATTCCCGCGATGAGGTCGATGTTGATCTGTGGAAATCCGACTTGCTGCAACCAGCCGTACGCACGGTCGATTTCCGGAGACAAATGAGCACGCCCGTTTTCCTCAAGAATCTGGTCGTTGAAATTCTCGACACCCAGGGAAACTCGAGTGATACCGATCTCTTTCAGTGTTTTGACTTTGTCGAGACTCAGCGTTCCTGGTTCACATTCGAAGGTCACTTCTTCGGCGGAATCCCACGAAACCGAGCGACTTAATTCATCACGCAAATACTTCAACTGCCGTGAACTGAGATAAGACGGCGTGCCTCCCCCAAAATAGACAAACCGCAAACTCCGCCGCTGAGTTCCCGGCCGCTGGCTCAGTAGTTCCATTTCACGGGCCAGCGCCTCGACATATTCTTGGATCGCCTTGGCGTTTTGATTGGTATAGACCCGGAAGTAGCAAAACTTGCACCGTTTGCGACAGAACGGAATATGGAGGTACAAGCCGAGCGTAACATCACGATCGGGTTCGCGGTCGAACGCCTGTAGCGCATCGGTGACCTGCTCGCGATTCCACATCGAAAACGGCGGATAATTCGAGATGAAATAACTTCCAACTTCGGTTGTGGAAGTTGTGTCTGTGGTCATCAGGAATTCTCCCGGTACTGTTGAAACTCTCAGCAGGTACTCTGACTTCGACGGACGAGACTCATTCGAGACGATATCCAATCGCAGCGACCGAATCTGTGGAGGGACGCGTCCTCACTCCAGCTTAACGTATCGACTCGCTATTTGCATCGCGTACGACCATGCCTGACAGGCTGTCGAGCGGCAATTGACCGAACCGCAAAGCGAGTCGCCGGGGCATATTTGGCATTTCCCCCTGGTGACGCTCGGTCATTTGCGTTTGTCACGCAGGAATCGGTCGCCCAAACTGCTATTTCTCTTTGGCCCCGAAACACAATACGTAGCCGGTCGAACCTTCCGTGCCAATCACCAGACATCCCTCTCCAACGGCCGGGGAACTGGTAATCTCTTGTCCGGCGTTGTATCGCCAAAGTTGTTCTCCGGACTCTAAATCGAATTCGTACAGATTGCGGTCGCTCGAGCCGACGAACACGCGCGAACCGACAATGACCGGTGAACTGTCAACTCGCCCTTTGGTGGCGAACACCCACACCTTTTCACCCGTCGCGCGATCGATACAATGCAGTTGCTTATCGCGGCCTCCCACAACGACGCGATTATCGGTGACTGCTGCAGACGAGTGATAGGGAAACTCGCGCTTGTCATCCTTATAACGCCAGATCACTTCCTGCTGTCTCCAATCCACAGCGATGACTTCACTGGCGTACGTACCGACGTACAACAGATCCTCAATGACAGCGGGAGAAGCAATGAGGTAGGTATACAGCGGCATATCGAACTTCTGTTCCCCGGTGGCGATATCGATCATGCGCAGGTGCTCGTCGCAGCCGGTGACAAATGTAAATTCACCCGCGATGGCCGGAGTGCAGTTGACGTAGCCATCGGTTTCGAACTGCCACAGTTTCGCTCCGTCGACCGTACTTAGACAGTACAGGCTGTTGTCGTAGGAACCGAACAGCACACGGTCGCCCACGATCGTGGCCGAACTGATGATTTCTGCGCCTGTTTGAAACTTCCACAGGTTCTCACCGGTCGCCCGATCGACCGCGTGGAAAACACCATCTTCATCACCGAGATAGATCGAATCGGCCGTCACGGTGGGCGATGACTTGAACGCCGGAATAAATGTGTCCGGTTCGGGCTTCGGGGCGGAATAGTAAACCCAAATTCGATCTCCCGTTGCTCGATCGAGGCATAACAACTCGCCGCCGTATGTGCCGACAAAAACACGGTCGCCAACAATCGCAGCGCTGGCGGTCACACCATCTTGTACCGGAATTTTCCATAACAATTCGAGTTTGTCCGGCAAACTGCTGGTGGCGATTCCCGTTAATTGTGGACTGTTCCGAAATGACGACCAGGTCCCCGGGCTGGGAGCGGCGGACTCCTCGTTCGATGATTGCTGCCCGGCGGAAATGTTATCGTTGGCGACGCCGAATTCTATGGCGCCGCTGGCAGCGGTAATGATGAGGACAATCCCAGCGACTTTGAAAGCCGAAATACGACGGAACGATGCCAGCAGCGGCATCCAGCGAATTCGGCCATTGCGGAACCATAAACGTCTGTTGGCATCGCCAGTCTGGAAGATGGAACTGGATTCTAGCAACCGTTGGAAAATGCGCATTGGTACAACTCCTTGAGAGAGTCAGCACTCACGGGACGCGGGTTGAATTTGCCCGTCCATTGCTCAGCGGCTTCTTCAGCCATTACCGGAAACAAATCCGGATCAACACCACACTCTTCCAATGATGTCGGAGACCCGGCAGACGCGACGAGTGACTGCACATAGTCGGCCAACAGATCTCCAGCATTGGGATCCGATTTCTTGCAAAGGCCTGCACGATATGCCGCTTCGCCATACAGCCGCCCGACGACATCCATGTTAAACCGAATCACGTGCGGCAACATCACTCCAATTGCGATTCCGTGGACCAAATCAAAATGGGCCGACAATGGATTCGCCAGCGCGTGGGTCGCCCCCAACATTGAATTTTCGATGGCAGCACCTGCCAAATGGGCGCCTAGCAACATGGCTCCCCGACCTGCACTATCCTG
>JANQRQ010000235.1 GCA_028284485.1 Planctomycetaceae bacterium
ATCTACAGCGTATTACGCTGACTTGTGGCCGCGAAAATCGAGTTTTGTCCTAGAATCGCTGGCTCCCACGAGCCAGAAACGCCCACGAGAAAAAGTAAATCGCTCTAGCTCGCCTTCAATTTCGCTGCGCCACATGAGTTGCGAATGAATTGCTGGAAGGCGTAGATCCGTTCCTCGCGAGTGCCGATGCAACCGGGGTGACGGCTGTTTTGGATGCCGCGCTGCTGGTCGCTGAAGACGCTTGCATCTTCCGTTTGAACTGTTTCATTTCCCTTGCGGCCATAACGAGCCACGAGCTTGGCGACGGTGCGAGCGATAATTCCCGTCTTGTCGCCGCGGAGGGCGAACATCCAAATCTCGGTTCGCGCCGTCGTGGGAGAAGTCGGAAGATAAACCTGCGCGTGGGAAAACAAATCGCTGGTCGTAAACACAATGTGCGGATAAACATGATGATGCACGTACTCGTAGTCGCTATCTGTTCGACCGAGCAACTTCATCACTCTGTCTTGGAGACGCATCATGGAATGGTTCGGATCGAGACGATACCGAAGCGTCGAGTGTCGCTGGGAAAGATCGTGGTCTTGTGCTTCCTCGGTGGGATAGAGCCCCTGGAAAGTCTTCTCGTGGACGTACGGCAAATGGTACGTCTCAACAGTGTTTTCCACTGGAATCTTCCAGTTGCATTCAAACGTTTTCTGCCAGTGCCAATTGTTTTGCCAGGGATGCTGAAACCGGCAGTCGACGATGTCGTAAAAATGGCCGAGATAGTCGCGCAGCGAAACGCCGTTGGCGCTGAGTCGGACAAACATCAAATCGCCACAAGTTTCGAGTGGGTATGAAACCAGCGTTGAATTCTCACGGTCAAATGGCTTGAAGCATCCTCCGTCCGGGACGCGGCTGACTCGTCCGTCCGATTGGTATTCCCAACCGTGATACTGACATCGAATTGTCGGGCAGTTGCCTTGGGCCAAGTCCGTTAGCATGCAGTGCCGATGCGCACAGACATTGAGATAAGCACGCAACTCGTCTTGATGATTGCGAATCAGCAACGGCGTACCGAACAAGTCGATGGTCTTGAAATCGCCGCAATTCGCGATTTCTGTCTTCAGTCCCACCAAATGCCAGGCCGGCTGAAAGAGGTGTCCGATTTCGCGGTCGTACTGTTGCTGAGACCAGTACTGCTCCGGACTGAGTAGGTATTCGAGCTGTTCTTTGTGAATGAACATCGCTAAAACGCATCCGTGCGTTGGCGGCCCTGGGGGCCATTGTTCCTCTCAATACCCCTGCACTCGTTATTCTATATTTCGGTTGGAATTTGGCGCGAGATTACTTTTTTCACGGGTTTGGAGCTCGGTCGAACCCTGCAATCGCATCACTCATTCGGTTCGAATGGGAGCGAGGAACTTCCCGTTGATCCTCCCCGCAAATCGGTTGCCCCACCAATGCTCGATTTCACACAATGCCTAAAGTCGAGAATTGATAAGACTTTGCGAATTAGTGGCCATTCGAATCCGCTAGCAGGTCCCGTGTCAAACTTTGGCCATTTCACATTCGAAGGCAGCGGAAGCCGGCAGTGTGCTGCGGGTCGAAACGGCAAGATAACGCCGTCGGATTGGTTCACCTCGCCCGCAGCGAATCCGTAAACATCGTCGAATGAGTCGACTTATAAGGGCCGTGAGGAAGATCCCCGTCGGCGAGTTGGGCAGCGTTGTCGACCTGTCCGATCGACTGTCTGTTTCTTGATTGCTGACGGTTTGTCACCTGAGGGAAGTTCTTCTGGGCCCAGCGACCAGTTGCCAGCGAGTTCGCCCAACCGTCATTGACTTCTTTCACAAACATTGTACAATGTACAATGAATACAATACATGTCTCTCGCAACGGAGGACGAATCTGATGAAAGAAGTTGCCAAAATTAAAGGCTTGGTGAGCCAACCTCTGCGTCATCGCTACTTGATGGCTGCCGCCGACGAACGGGCCGCTCTCCAGCCGGCCATCCATGCCGAACGACAACGGAAAATCGACAAAATGCGTCGTAAGGGCTTCGAACTCGAAGCGACTGTTTCCGATGTGCTTGGCGTTTTTGTTCGCGAACCTGCAAATGGGACGTTGCAACTGATCGCCACAGAATCGATCGAAGGGACGAATTCATGAAACACAGCCGTGTCAAACGGTTGTATTCGAAGAAGCTGGCCCAGCGACTTTCCCGGCAGTCGGATGGGGCAAAGCGCGCGGAATTGGTCCGCTTTGCCGAAAGGGAGGCGGAGCAGACGATCGCAAAAATGCAGGCCAAAGGGTATCGGCTAGTAACGCAATTGGACGGCGGTGAAGGGGTGTTCGTCAAGGATGACGATGTCGTCGGCTTGCACGTTCAACTGCCATCAGCCGTGTACAAACGGCTCGAAGCGGAATGCAATCGGCGCGATACCACCAAACGTAACCTCGTCATCGCGGCATTGGAAAGTTACCTCGAGAATTCGCCGTAGATAACTCGTCGTGGGGCTATGGCGCAGATCGACCACCATTTCGAGGTGACACAAGGTTTGCGAAGCATCGACCCAATTCGGCACTGCGCAGACGGAGAGCTTCCAGCTTCCTCGACGAGATGATTCGTATGAGCCGCATTTCGCAACGCTTGAGGGCAAGTTACTTTTTTGACTCGCTACAAGAAACCAGCATGAACGTGTAGATTGCAGTTAATAGCCTGCTTCTAAATCTCAACTTTCAAGCAAGAAATATGCGGATGTGAGTCGGATCGTTCTCGCCTGGTCGGTTCATCTATTCACAGCAACGGGCGTGCTCTGCTGCCTGCTGGCGATGGATGCGGCCATGATTCTTCATTGGCGACACGCATTCTTTTGGCTGTTTGTCGCGGTCATTGTCGATGCAGTAGACGGGACACTGGCGCGCTGGGTCGGCGTCAAGCAGGCTTTGCCGCACTTCGATGGCACGCTGTTGGACAACGTGGTCGATTACGTTAGCTACGTTATCGTGCCAGCTTTTTTTCTGATGCGTTTGGGGATCGTTCCGCCGGGTCTGTCGCTGGTCATTGCTGGCGGAATCTGTTTGGCTTCCGCATACCAATTCTGCCAAGTCGATGCCAAGACGCCCGACCATACCTTCAAAGGGTTTCCAAGTTATTGGAATATTGCGCTGTTGTATCTGTTCGTGCTTCAGCTTGATCCGGTCTGGAACGCGGGCATTCTTCTGTTGCTGATCGTTTTGGTGTTCGTTCCGATCAAATATCTCTACCCGACGCGTGCCGTTCGTTTCCGCCGTCTGACGTTGTGGTTGACCTGTTTATGGGGTATCGCAGTCGCCGTGATTGTTTGGCAACTTCCCTCACCCAATCTGCAGATGGTCTATGCCTCGATGTCGTATTTCATCTATTACGTGGGAATGAGCCTGTTCTTGATGTTTCGAAATCCACAGCAAACGGTCTAATTTGGTCTTTGGGGTCCTTTGAGCTGGCGCGGCGGATCCCACCGCGAAGTTGACAGCGAGACGACCCAAATGACAAATAGCCCCGCAAGCATTGCAAACGTCCGAAACGGAAAACAGATTCCTGTTGATTCCGTTTGCATCGGATAAGGAATAAACGCAGGCAGGCCGATCAAGGGCACGCCGCCCCCCAGTCGCAGGAGCAGGCTCACGAATGCGCCAGCGATGGCTCCCACGCGATTCGCGCTATTCGAAAACAAGACCATCACCAATTGCGGGAACAAAACGACGTAAACCAAATCGGCACACAAGAACCACAGCGTGTATACGCTTTGGATCGACAACGCCAGGCAGGTTGCAGCGGCACCGATTAAAACGATGCCCACACGGAGCCATCGCTTCAATTCGCGGTCGTCCGCCGAGGGGCGAATCAGCGGTCGGTAGATATTCCATGCGAACATCGAAGCAGCCGATAAGATGGACGAATCGATCGACGACATGACAGCGGCCGCGACTGCGGCCAAGCCAATTGTGGCAATCCACTTTGGCGCAAGCGCATGTAAAGCTTCGGGAAGAACCATCGCAGGATTCTCGGGAGCGGTCGCGCCCCACGCCGACCAATCTGCAACAGAACCGGCAGCTCCTATGATGACGGGAGGAATCGCTAACAGCAGGCATCCAATGCCGGCAATCCACGACAATCGCATGGCAGATTTTTCGTCCGGACAGGCCAGTACGCGTTGAAAGTAAACCTGCCAGGGGATGCCACCAAGGGCAAGCAGCAGCGCTTCGTCCAACCAGCGCCACGCAACGATTCCTTGCGGGAAGCCAGGAATTACCGCGATGTAGTCACGCACGACGTCATCGAATCCACCAGAACGGGCGACAATAAATGGGGCAGCAACACACAAGCCGAACAGAATGAACAAAAGTTGTAGGACATCGGTATAGGCGACCGACCAAAGCCCGCCAATGGCTGTGTAGCAGACCGCGACAGCGGCTGATACGGCAATCGCAGTCCGCAGATCTATTCCGAGCACTGTTCCAAACGTCATGCCCAATGCCACCAGAATTGCAGCGCTCCAGAACACTTCCCCCAGCAAAGCCGGCAGATAAAGCGCCGCTGCGATTCGTTTTCCATATCGTTGCTGGAACGGGTCGAGCAACGTGGTGTAACCCATGCTCCGCATCTTGCGGGCAAACAGAATACCGCCGAGAATCAAACTGAGGGCGTAGCCCCACGGAGCCTGCGTCCAGACCAGCCCACGTGTTGAATCGTAAACGGCTTCTGCTGTCCCGTTGATGTAGCCGCCACCAACCCAGGTTGCCGTCATCGTGAGAGCACCGATCCACAACGGCAGCTTGCGCCCGGCAAGTAGCAGTTCGGTATTGTCGCCCCTATTTGTGCCGCGACGTTTGCCGGCATAGACCCCGACACCGAAGATGACGAGATAGAACAGAAAAATGCAGGCGATTTGAGCGTTCAACACAAATGTGTCATCGAAACGGATGGTTGGTGCGATGAATCCTTCTTACGATGCCGTGGGAAGATTCAGTTATTCGCTGCTCAATGTAAATTCACTTGCGGCTACAGCATATTACGCTGACTTGTGGCCGCGAAAATCGCGTATTTTTTTTATACGAGCAACGGTCCATATCGGATTTCTTGCGTCGCGTTCCGCTAATTCTTCCGCTTTGGTGCAACGAGGATCTCGTCATTGCCTTGTGGAACGGTGCGGGCTGAGGCAAGCAATTCTTTCATCTCTTTCGCGACGTCGGGATGCTCAGCTGATAGCTCTTTCGACTCGGCGATATCCGAGGAAAGGTTGTACAGCTCGAACGTCGTCCGATTCGGATTGCCGACGAATTGCAGATGCGCCTTCCAGTTTCCCTTGCGCAAAGCTTGCCAACCCGACTTGCCGCTCGTTTCCCAGTACAGGTACTCGTGCTGTGGTTGATTTGGTTCGCCGAACAGCGTTGGTAAGAAACTGATCCCGTCGATTCCGTCCGGAGCAGCGGCACCGGCAAGCTCGGCGGCAGTCGGCAACACGTCCCAGTGCGCGGACGCGTGGTCGGTTTGCGTGCCCGGTGCAATTCTTCCCGGCCAACGAGCGATCATCGGACAGCGAATGCCTCCTTCGTACAACTCGAACTTAATACCGCGGAACGGACCATTGCCATCAAAGAATTGGGGATCGGCTCCACCGGCCGAAGTCGGGCCGTTGTCGCTCGTAAAAATGACGAGCGTATTCTCGGCCAGTCCGAGCTCGTCGACTAAATCGACAATACGGCCGACGTCGCGATCAAGGCGCGAAACCATTCCGGCGAAGGCCGCGTGTGGCGTCTTTTGGTAAATGTAATGCTGGCCTCCCGGTGTGCCGTACGGTTTGGTCTCTTCGATCTTGCCGATCCACGGTTTCAGGTCGTCGTCGGGAACATCCAAGTCGACATGGACCAATGTGTAAGGCAGGTATAGGAAAAAGGGACGGTTGCGATTGTCGCGGATGAACTGCATGGCTTCGCGCGTGAATTCATCGTGGCTGTAGTTCGTGCGCTTGGTTGGGTTGTCGGGGAACATCACCTGCTCGTCGTTTCGCCACAGGAACGGTGGATAATGGTGATGCGCTTTGCTTTGGTTCAGGTAACCGAAGAAGAGGTCGAAACCTTGCTTCCAGGGAACACCGGTCGTGCCCGCTTCGCC
The DNA here is from genome assembly GCA_028284485.1 of Planctomycetaceae bacterium. Lineage (GTDB taxonomy): Bacteria > Planctomycetota > Planctomycetia > Planctomycetales > Planctomycetaceae > JANQRQ01. The sequence continues at coordinate 6,140 of JANQRQ010000235.1, forward strand.
GACGCCCCATTTTCCGATGGCCGCTGTTTCATAGCCGGCGGACTTCATGACTTCGGCGATTGTGACATCTTCGGGGAAGAGCGGTCCGTGGCCGTTTTTGCGAACGCGGGTGTGGCCGGTATGTTGGCCCGTCATCAGGCAACTCCGCGTCGGCGCACACATGGCGCTGCCGGAATAGTGATGGGTAAACTGCAATCCTTCGGCGGCCAACTGGTCGATGCGCGGCGTTTTTAACAACTTCTGACCGTAACAGCCCACATCACCCACTCCGAGGTCATCTGCCAGGATGTAGACGATGTTGGGTTTATCGGCTGACTCGGCGACCAATGGCACTACGCAGAAAACGACAAATGCGAGCACCAAGACTTGGCCAAGTGATTCGAAACTTCTGAGGCGTCTCGACGCCGCCGAACGAATTGAATTGGAGCATCGTCGTGCCAAAAAATACGCGTGCGATCTCGTCGACAGGTTCTGTTTCATCAAGTCGATTCCCTGATTCTCGGTTTGATTCGGAATGGATACAATGATCGGCGGATCGATCCCGACGAGCCTCGGCTGCGTTATCCCGCGACGCGAGAGCAATTTGCTCTTTCCTATGTCCGCGAGGCGGCACGGTGACAAGTTTTCGAAAAAAGCTATCGAAAGAAGAGAAAAACGACATGGCCGAGGCGGGACTCGAACCCGCACGCCCTTTACGGACCCGGGATTTTAAGTCCCGTGCGTCTGCCAATTCCGCCACTCGGCCAATTCGTTGTCGATGCGAACTTGTCCCCGTTACCTTCGAAAGCAGCCCTCGCGGCTACATCGGCCGTACGACAATTTGTTCTGCATTCGCTGTCATGAAGTTTGTCGTAAGAAAACGCCTGCGACGGCATTTCGGATTGAAAAAAGAAATGCTCGCGTCCGCCATAGTAATGAACTTCGCCTGTGATGTTAAGCATGCCCGCTCGTCGGAAGGGTGGTGGTCATACCGCCGCACCAGCGGCATATTAGGTCATTTCAGACCAACGAGGTCGGCACAACCGGCTGCCTGCCGCGACAGCGAAGACGTGTGCTCCCCGCACAATTGAGGCTCCTCGTTGCGTTATATCGACAAACGGAACGGTTCCGATGTTGTTTGTCAGCGCTTTCGACCGGTGACTGTTGCCAATCGTAAACATCTCCGTTTCCAAAGCACGTCAAATGTCGCTGGTTTTTGCCTTCGTTCAATTCTGAGCTAGGTTTATAGAGTCGGGGCATCGCTATCGCCTTGCGCGCCGGCGACACAGAAACGGAATGCCGTTCGGCACCACGTGCCGCGGGTAATGGGTAACAGCATTCATTGATGCGACCCAAGTTCCTCTGCGACGCAAGAGTTCCTATCACGATTATGCCCAAGTTTGAGTCGAAGCTTCTCCCCCGTATTTGCACAATTCACGATTTCAATTCCGGCAACACCAACCTGACTGACATCTGATGACTACACAAACTCTTTCCCCCGCCACGGGATTGCCCGTGCTGCGTTCGATCCACGAAGTTGAACACCTTGTTAAAACTTTGGTTGCCAGTTGGCACTTGTCGACTCAGCTATTGAATACACGTCGGTGGCACCGGATACGGTTTGAAAGTCCTGTCGCTATCACGCCGATCGATGAGCAAACGGGGGAACCGACCCACGAAACGATGCTTGCTGTTGGAAAGAACATTTCTCTAGGTGGACTTTGCTTCGGACATCGATTTCCGTTGCCGCACCGCAATATTGCCGTCTCATTCTTGGCGGACGACGGGCAATCGATTGAATCGGTCACGATGCGGCTGACCTGGTGCCGATTTACGCGAGAAGGAACGTATCAAAGTGGCGGCCAATTCCAGAGCATGATTTCTTCGTCGATTGATGTACCTAGCGAGTGGGAGAATCTTCCCACCGCGTAAATCAGCTTTAAACTTGCTGAGTGTCATCGAGAGAAGTCACGCCGTTGCCGCGTATCGCTGAGCGTTGTGGCGATCGTTTCTTGTGGTGTTGAACGATCTGAACTGACGCCCGAACTCCTGCGGAGCATCGAGCAGACTTAGATGCCCCCATTTCGAGCGCAAAGAGGACTTAGTTCCATTTCGAAAGCTTCTGAAGCGCTTCTTCGCGTACTGCAGTTAGCGATTCTCTTTCGTCTTCGGGGCATGTCTTCAAGCACGATTCGATCATCTTTAAGGCCTCGACGGGATGATTGGCCTTGGTGCCGATAATTCCCAAGTCGCGGCGCTGGGCATAATCCGCTGGTTGCAATGCGGTCAATCGACGCTGCACCCACCAAGCCGATTCCCAATCGTCCCCATTCAAATAGAGAGCCTTCAGGTTGTTGAGCATGCGAGTAATGATTTGCCGCGGTCGCACCGGCTTCAGGGATGATTGCAACAGGTTGTGGGGCTGGCCGGTCAGTTCCGACAACCAGTCCAGGCATTCTGATTCGGTCAAGATGCGCCCCCGGTGAAATGCATCGACGTACAAAAGACCCTCCGCCGAATCGCAACAGGTGAGAAAATGCATCGGTGCGCCAATACCGACCAGGTCCAATCCGATTCTCGAAGCGACAGCCATGTAGAGCACCGACAGGCTGATCGGTAGGCCACGCTTTGTTTCGATGACCTGGGGCAGGAAGCTGCTATCAGCACTCTGGTATGCCGCCTGATCTCCAAAAATGCCGTGCTTTTCGGCAATGCATTCCGAAAGGAGATGCAAGGCTTCCCGATCGGATTTTGTTCTGGCGATCGGACTGGAAAGTTCTTCGGCCCGATCTTGGATCCAGCGGTGCGTTTCGTCGAAATCCAACCCGGGATACGCATCTCGGGCCAGTTCCAGCGCGGCGGTTGTCAAATCAACAGCTTCACTTCGCTGTAGTAACTTGCGGAATTCTGTGTCGGTTGAAAAATCAGCGGGATCGAACATGCAGCTCGGCGGGATTTGTGGGAGGGCTTTGCGTTGGAGGGTGGGCGGAGATTCTATCGACTGACTTCGCGTTCTACAATCGAAATCGTCATGCGCAGAACTCGACACCCAGGTTGATGGAATAAGTATCGAGTTCGCTGCTCGCGTTCGGAAGACTCGATCGTTTCAGAGTCAACAACTCTGTATTGCCGCAGGCAGACAATTTGACTTCCCATCATTACAGAAGTATTTTGAGAGACTTACCGCTAAAATAATTCGACAAACTCCTTTCCGCATTCGATTCTGAAATCGAGAATTTAATGATCAACACGGATGGCAGGCACCGTTTTCATATCTGAAGATTCTGTCCTTCGATCGTTCAAGCTTTCACGTTCAGCAAAGGTAGAGGAAATGACGCATCTCTTCCCATTTCCGATGTTCCCGTCGACAAAGGTGTCGAAATCGATGAGCGCATGGGGGATGTGGTTCGCCCTTTTGTGCCTTGCGATGGCAGGATGCGGCGGCGAAGTACCGGAAGCCGGACCAACAACCGGTGGTGGTACGACCGGTGGAGCATCGCCTGCCGGGGATGGTGAACTGAAGAGGATTATTATTCTCAACAACGGCGATTCCCCGTTCTGGGATGCCTGTCGATTCGGACTGCAGGATGCCGAAAAGGCGCTCAAGCTCAAAGAGGCGGGATACACGGCGGTCATGGAAGTGAACGATGGTACGCCCGCCGGTCAACTCGACTTTCTGCGGCAGTTCGCCAGCCAAAGCGACATCGTCGCGGTCGGCATTTCCGCCACGGACGCCAATAATGTCGCCATCGCCGACGAAATGCGCAAGCTTCAGGAAAAGGGCGTCAAAGTGATCACGATCGACTCCGACGTCGACCGGAACAAGATGCGCGACGCGCGATTCGCCTTTGTAGGAACCGATAACCTTGCGGGCGGTCGCGAGTTGGGCGTTTGCGCGAAGCATTTGCGGTCCGGCGGCGGACAGTACGTAACGTTTGTTGGACGGACAGGTGCACAGAATGCCATTGAGCGCATCGACGGATTTGCAGAAGGGGCCGGCTCCGATTTTGAATCGCTCGATAGCATGAGTGATCAAATCGACCGCAGCTTGGCACGCGAAAATGTGCGCAACGCCATTCAAAACCATCCCGGGCTGAACGTATTGGTCGGTATTTGGTCGTACAACGCTCCGGCGATTGCCGACGTCGTGCGCGATTTGAACAAGCGGTCGGAAATGACAATTGTTACTTTCGATGCCGAAAAGGCGGCCATCGATGCCATGGGCGAAGGATTAATCGACGCCATGATCGTGCAGAATCCGTATGAGATGGGGTACCAAGGTGTGCGACTGATGAAAGCGCTCGTCGAAGGCGACGATGCCGTCATCCAGGAGATGCTTCCCAATCACGGAGATACCGATGGAGATATTTACGACACTGGTTTGAAGGTTGTCGTGCCCAATGCCGGCTCTCCGTTGGAACCGAATCACTTCAGCGAGAAAACCGAGTACTACAAGCTGAGTGATTTTCAAAAATGGCTCGACGAATACGGCCTGGAAGGATCCTGATCTTTCGATGTCGTCGCCAAAGTTACTCTCCAACGAGTGGTGGGCATTTGCGAAGCGCCACGAATTCATTTTGTGTCTGGCCATTCTCGCGGTCGTCGTCCTGACGACAATTCTCGACGTTCAGCACAATTACTGGCGCAATCCACGGCAAAGCTTCGAGCAAATTATTCGCCATACGTCGATGCTGGGGATCTTCTCACTGGGTGCGGCGATTGTGATCATCGCCGGCGGCATCGATCTTTCCAGTGGCTCGGTGATTGCGTTCTCGGGTACGATTTGTGGCACGATTCTGGTGATTCTAGCCCCGGAACAAATGGCCGGAACCGATCCCATCGGGATTGGATATTTGGCGATCGCCGTTGTGGGAACGTTACTCAGCGGTGCGCTGATCGGCAGTTTACACGCTTGGTTGATCACGGTCGTGGGGCTGCCACCATTTGTAGCCACATTGGCGACGCTGGTTGGACTTCGCAGTTTGGCCCGCGCGATTTGCGAAGCGGTCACCGCGGCATATCTCAACAGCCAAAGCACGCAAATTCAGATTAACGATCGGTTTTTCCGACAGTTGGCGACAGTCTATTGGGTGCCAGCGCTCCTCTTCGCAGTGCTGGCATTCCTGTCGTGGTTAATGCTCAGTCGCACCGTTGTTGGTCGGCATATCTATGCGCTCGGTGGTAACGAAGAAGCAGCCCGCCTGAGTGGGATTCGGACGAACCGCTTGAAGTGGCTCGCCTATTGCCTGAGCGCCATGCTGTCGTCGCTCGCAGGTATTCTTTACATCTGCGATCAAAGTGTGGCGGCGCCGCAAACTTTGGGCATGGGCTACGAATTGAATGGAATCGCCGCAGCGGTTGTCGGTGGTTGCAGTTTGCAAGGGGGAGTGGGCACTGTACCCGGGACGATTCTGGGGGCCTTGTTCCTGAGAATCATCATCGACGCCGTTCCCAAGGTGATCAAATCAGGGGCGGATGTCTATCAAGGGCTCATTGTCGGCGTGGTTGTGGTGTTTGCCGTGGCCTTTAGCCAAATGGGCCAGGCCAAAGGTCGCCGGCCGAGCTTCTTTTCCGGCGCGTTGGGAATTGTGGCAATCATGATTTTGGCGCTGCTCGCGGGAACAATCGCCGCTTTGATTGGGCCTCAGCTATTGGCGGGACAAATCGAGCTGGATTCGAAGTTCTTGGCGAGCATTGCGGGGATCGCGGTGTTGTTGTGGCTGGTT
>JANQRQ010000240.1 GCA_028284485.1 Planctomycetaceae bacterium
ATGCCGGGAACAATCCGGCGAATTTCCCGCGGATCGTACGTGGTTTGTGCGTGCAAACCGATCGCGCACGACAAGCGAGTCGACTGGCGCGCAATCGAATCAATAGCATCGGGATCAGCCAAATCATCGTGCATAGCCAACCATAGCGCGATGCCGGCACCCGCAGAATTGCCGATGGCTGCGATGCGGCGCCGGTCGATGTTCCAATTCTCTGCGTTGGCCCGTAGGTATTGAATCGCCCGGGCGCTGTCATGCATCGCTGCAGGATAGGCGGCGTGCTGAGAGAGTCGGTAGTTGGCCGCAGCGCACGAGATTCCATGCTCGGCGCAACGGCGATATAGGTCGGCATCGATGCCTTTGCTTCCACCACGAAATCCACCACCGTGAAAGAAAACCAGAACCGGCGTCGGCTCACTCGAATCTGCCTGATAGAAATCGAGTACATTTTTCTCGTGGGGGCCATAGGCAGCATTGGCATGCGTGGGCACAGGGCGAGCCCGTTGCCGCTCGTCGGCACAAGCTGCCGCGGTCGCAATCGACGCTAGCGTAGTTCCGAACCACAAGCATCGAATTGCAAGATTGGAAGGCGCGATGATGACTGCACTCCGATCTTTGGGTAACGGGACGTTCGCCGATCCACAGGTGCGTCGCGTTGAGTATGGCAAATGTTGCGGACGACGGCTATGACACGACGACGATCGCTATGAGTTCCGATCAAATCAATGGCTGACAACGCGCCGGTTGCAGCAAAACAGTCACCGGTGAACCCCATTGCGAATCGAACGGATTGGCCGGTCTTGCGAAAACGGTAGAACGATTGACCGATGTGAAAATGCAGGGAATGTGCGATATCATCAGTCTATGAATTTACATCGATCGATTGAACAGACGAACGTCGAGAGTCGTTTCATGACTTATGCGGAACAATCGCGAATGACCACGGCGCGCATCGCCTTGGCCGTGCTAGCCATAATTGTTGTCGCACCGACCACACACTTTGCTGCAATTGATCAGCCGCCCAACATCGTGCTGATTCTGACCGATGATCAGGGCTACGGTGATGTAAGTTGTCACGGGAATGCAATCGTTAAAACGCCACGGCTCGATCAGTTGGCTGCCGAATCTGTGGAGTTCACGCGGTTCTACGTGAATCCGGTCTGCACACCGACACGTGCCAGTCTGATGACGGGCCGCTACCCAAGCCGTACCGGTGCGACAGAAGTCAACTACGGTCGGTCGCTGCTGCGTGCCGACGAGGTAACGCTGGCAGAACTGCTGCACGACGCGGGCTATGCAACCGGGATCTTCGGCAAATGGCATCTAGGCGATAACTACCCGATGCGACCGAGTGACAAAGGGTTCGACGAATGTCTGGTGCATAAAGGGGGCGGCATCGGTCAATCGGCCGGACCGCCGGGCAACAGCTATTTCGATCCGGTGCTGGAACACAATAATCAATCGGTACGCTATGACGGTTACTGCAACGACATCTTCTTTGGCGAAGCGATCCGCTGGATTGAGCAACAGCAGGCTGCACCGTTCTTCGCGTATGTGGCAACGAATCTGCCTCATCTTCCGTTGGAAGTCGCTGAGGAATACGTGGCCCCCTATCGCCGGCCCGGCATTCATGAAATGAACGCTAAAACTTACGGAATGATCGCCAACATCGATGAGAATGTTGGTCGCCTGCTCGATGCCCTCGATCGTCTGTCGCTGCGCGAGAATACGATTGTGATATTCCTGTCGGATAACGGCCCGCGGACCAGCCGGGTCAAAAACGATGTTTATCCCGATCGGTACAACGCGGCGCTGCGGGGGACGAAAACTTCCATCTACGAGGGAGGCATCCGAGTTCCGTTCTTCATCCGATGGCCCGATCGTCTGCCAGTCGGTCGACAGGTGGAAACCATGGCCGCCCATATTGATGTGCTGCCAACCCTGCTGCAGGCGTGCGGAATCGAAGGGTCTGGCCGGAAAATCGACGGTGTCAGTTTGCTCCCCATCGTTGCAGGCGAGGACCGACCGCAGCGCACGCTGTATGTGCAGCTCAATCAAAATGTCGAACCGTTGCTGTTCGCGCACTTCGCCGCCATCGGTCAGCGGTACAAATTGTTACAACCGTCGCCGAACCCACGTAATGAAATCGCCGACGCGATGGAATACACCGGCGACGAATTGTTGGAGAATCTGGAATTGTACGATCTGCAAGTCGATTCGAGCGAAACAGAGAACATCGCTGAAGAGTATCCACAAATCGTCGATCGCATGCTGGCCGGTTACGACGATTGGTTTCATGACGTGACTCGGCAACGTGATTTTCATCGACCGCAACCGATGGTCATTGGCACAACTCATGAGAATCCGGCATTGTTGAGCTCTTTCGACCGCGTTCGTGCAGCCGGACATGATTATTGGCGCGTACAAATCGCGACTTCGGGGAAATACCGAGTCGTATTGACGTTTGGTGATACAGCGGAAGCGGGAGTCGTCCATTTTCGCTTGGGAACGACGCATGTGAGCCGACCGTTACCAGTCGATTCGAATGTAATCACCTTCGAGGGTGTCGGCCTTGCGGAGCAAACGGGCCGGTTGCAGGCCTGGGTCTCGCAGTCGCGTCGTGCCGAGCCGGCGATCTTCGTACAGCTGGAACGAGAGTGACGATTGCATTCCTACGTCACGAGTAGAAGTTACTTTGGCGAATTGCGGCTCGGCAGGCGCCTCGTTCTCCCGAAAAACAGATGTGGTCGAGTGACCGTCCGGTGGCCGGGGCTTGACAGAGCGCAGCGAAGGAAGCCCCGGGGTTTCGGGCTATGCCCTCTAATCGCGGCCACACGGGAATCATCGTGTGACATCAAATCGGAGCGGCTTGACATTTAATTTATAGCCTGTCTATAATTAAAGACATGCAAGAGATAACCGGTGACAAGTTGCGGGGCCACGTCGAAACGCTGATCCTCTCCTCGCTCGAAACGGGCGAATCGCATGGTTTGGAGATCGTCAAGCGGATCGAAGAGGCTGGCTCGGGGGCACTCAGATTGAAGGAAGGCTCGCTGTACCCGGCGTTATACCGCCTGGAAGACGCAGGGCTGGTCAAGGGAACCTGGGAAGGGGACGACACGCGTAGGCGCGGTGCCCGCCGGCGATTGTACCGGTTGACTCGCAAGGGAAAAGGGCGTCTGTCGCAGGCCCGACAGGAGTGGAACTATTTCGTCTCAATTATGAATCAGGCCATGGGGGCTCCGGCATGATCGAACTCAAAAAGCATGTGGAAAAAGCTGTTCGCCCGGTACGCACTTGGCGGGACCGCAAGCTGAAGATGCGCGAAGAATTGCTGGCCCATCTCACGGGGATTTACGACGAAGAGTTCACCCGGCTGAACGACCACGATGCTGCCGCTCAAGCTGCCATCGAACGATTCGGCTCGGCTGAAGAGATTTCGCGTAATTTGCAGGCGTCGATTCCCTGGCGTGTGCAAATCGTCTGGTATATTTTTGGCGGAGATCATGAAAACACGATTTGGCAAGCGACGCTCTGGGCTTGTCGATTGGCACTGTTGACCATGATCGTCGCCGGAATCCCTTGGGTTGTCATGCGCGTCGTCAGCGGCGACTGGCAACCAGCCGAGGCGACCAAACTGTGGTTCCTCTTCACGCTGTACGGCTTTGCCATGCTGGCGACGGAGATTCGGTTTCTCGCCTATCACTGCGGATTCTTGGGGACCGCGTTGTCTGTTCCGAGGAGTATTGTGTGGGGATTCCTCACGTGGTGTGCCTTTGTTTCGTTGCCGGCTCTCTTTTTGTCCACAGATTGGATTGGTCCGTCGATTCGCGAAAAGTTCTTCGGAAATGATGAGAAGTTTCTGATGATTGCTGCGATCTGTGCAGGGCTCGTCATGTTGACCGCAGTTCTGGCGAAGACCAAAACGATGTCGAAACACCTCCGCACGGTTGCCGACCTAGAAGATCAGCATCGGCAATGGCTGGAGTTGGAACTTTCGGAATGAGGTGGAATTCTCTTATCCTCAATTCGGTTGGTCCCGACACTGCTAGACAAGCCAGCAGTGGCACCCGATTCCAATGCATGATTCGCACCAAACCAAGCAACTAGTGGGACAGACATTCTTGTCTGTCGATTATCGCACCACATGCCCATCCTGCTGACGCGATATGGGCATGGCACCCGGCGTGCTTAGAGCACTGCTGGACAAGCCAGCAGTGGCACCCGGCTCCAAAGCATCAGTCGCACCAACTCAAGCAACTAGTGGGACAGACATTCCTGTCTGTCGAGCAACGTAGTCACCTCTCCCTCTGGGAGAGGTCGGCCGTAGGCCGGGTGAGGGCCTT
>JANQRQ010000245.1 GCA_028284485.1 Planctomycetaceae bacterium
AGTCGGGGAATTTCGGCGAGTTGCCCCGTACCAACGACCAGGTCGACGTGAGGCATTCGGTTGAAGATTTGTTTTTGGTCTTTTTGGGCCATACAGCCCAAGACACCGATGACCTGCTTGGGACGATTGTTTTTACTGAATTTCAATCGGCCGAGTTGGCTATAGATTTTATGTTCGGCGTGGTCGCGAACACTACAAGTATTCAGCAAGACGGTGTCCGCCTCGCGAATCTGTTCCGTCAACTGGTAGCCGTGCTGGCGCAGAGCCGCCACCACCAATTCGCTATCCAGCACATTCATCTGGCAGCCGACGGTCTCGATGTACAGTTTGTGATTATGGTCGGCCAATTTTGACACAGCCCGATTCCCGCATGATTTTCATCTGCATCAGGCAGCATTCGGGGATGATTCCTCGACGTCTGCCTGTGCCTGCTGCCGTTTTTTTCGTTTCAATTCGGCCCGATGTTGGGCCGCTTTTTGTGCAATCAACTGTTTGCTGTAATGCCGTTTGTGACTGGCCATCAGTGTGACGAGTGTTTTGATGGTCAGGAAAAAAGCGGCTCCGTAAAGGATCAAAGTCCAGGTATCCATTCGCTGGCCTTTTTTCGTCCTGTCCGAAACTTGTCGGCAGGTTCCACGTGTTGAACGAATTGGAAACGCCAATTATTCCTTGGCACGCTCCAAATAGTCTCCCGTGCGTGCATCAACCTTGATTCGTTCTCCCGTTTCGATGAACGCCGGGACGTTCACGGTTGCACCCGTTTCAACTGTGGCTGGTTTCGTGACGTTCGTTGCCGTGTTTCCTTTCGCAGCCGGTTCGGCATACGTGACTTCCAACACCACCTGTGCCGGAGGGGTCATCGAAATCAATTGCTCATTCCAATAGAGCAGAATGCACGTTGCCCCTTCCAGGAGAAACTTGGTGTCTTCTTCACAAACTTCCGAGGGTAACGTGTGCTGCTCGAAGGTTTCGTTGTCCATGAACACGTAACCCTGAGCATCCCGGTACAGGTACTGCCCCTCACCTTTGCGAACATCGGCACCTTCCAGGCTATCGCCACTTTTGTAGGTGCGATCCAGGATCGTGGCTTTCAGGAGATGACGCAGCTTCGTCTTGTAAAGCGCCTGACCTTTGCCCGGCTTGACGAAATTGCACTCCAGCATTTCATACGGTTCACCATCGAGGATAACTTTGATCCCTTTACGAAAATCCCCGGTATTGATCTGAGGCATTGGTGTTTTCTCTTAAACTCGCTAACGTAAACAAATCTAAACGGCAGCTTTTGTGTTACGACCATAAGCATGATGGTCGGCAGATGCACAAATCCCGATTGGCATTCCAGGATGCGACGTCAGAGAATAGCACATCGTCACTGGCGAGGGAATGCCGAAGCCGCACGCGAATAGGCCATGATATTTCAGGTAACCGAGAGGAATCAATGCTTCCGCAGAGACTTGTGCGGACAACGATTCCGTCAAAAACCTCACTGAATCTACCCGCAAAATCTGATGTCGATATGATCAATGACGGACCAACATCGCGGCAGGCTCAGGCGGTCGAGTCGACAGGTCGCTGGCGTCAATCCCTGGCCGAGGCGATTCGTAATCCGAACGGACTGCTAGACTATCTGGGGCTTTCTCAGCGGGATGTTCCGCAATCGCGGTCGGCGGAAGCCGGTTTTCCGATTCTTGTACCGCACAGTTATGCGGCACGTATGCGTCGTGGCGATCCCTTGGACCCATTGTTGCGGCAAGTGCTGCCTGTCGTTGACGAGGAATCTTCCCCACCAGGTTTTGCCGCGGATGCTGTCGGGGACGTTTCCTCTCGCAGAAGTCCAGGGCTTTTGCACAAGTACCGGGGACGGGCGCTGCTGATCGCGACGGGTGCTTGCGCGATTCATTGCCGTTACTGTTTTCGTCGTCACTATCCATATGGCGAGGAGCCTCGCCGGCTTGAGGATTGGCAACCGGCGCTCGAAACGATCGGCAACGACGACTCGCTGAACGAAATCATACTCAGTGGTGGTGATCCCTTAGTGCTGTCCGACCGTCGATTACATGAACTAGTGGCTCGACTGGGGGAACTTAAACATCTCAGACGACTGAGAATTCACACTCGGTTGCCCGTCGTTCTTCCCGATCGTGTTACGCCTGAGTTTCTTGATTTGCTACAAGAGACACGGCTGACTTCAATCGTTGTCGTGCACGCGAACCACCCTCAGGAATTGCAATCCGATTGTGCGGATGCGATCCTAAGAATCTCGGCATCGGGAATCATGGTGCTCAATCAAGCGGTATTACTGCGTGGTATTAATGACGATGTGGGAGTGCTAGCGGAACTTTCCGAGCGCCTCGTCGAGTTAGGAGTTCGACCGTACTATTTGCACCAGCTTGATCGGGTGACTGGGACGTCGCATTTCGAGGTCGCTGAAGAAACCGGATTGAGATTGATTCAACAGTTGCGGGTCAGGTTGCCTGGATATGCCGTACCGCAATACGTTCGGGAAGTACAAGACGAGCCGTATAAGGTTCCGATCGTTTAGATTTGGTATCGTTAGTTGCAACATGATCGGTAAAGATCGACTTTCGGGCGTTGAGTATTACAACCTTTGGAGCCGATCGCTGACGAAGAGAAATGGGAGTGAACGAATTGAATTCTGAAAGTTGCAAATTGTTGTTGGTCACGGGGGCGACGGGATTGGTCGGCAGCCATGTCGCAGAGAAAGCTCGGCAGCTCGGGATCCGTACACGCGCACTTGTCCGTGAAACCAGTCAATCGAAACTGCTCGAGGAATGGGGAGTGGAGCTGGTTCATGGGGACATGACCGATGAGGAATCGCTGAAACAAGCGGTCGCCGACGTCGATACCATCGTGCATTGCGCTGCCAAGGTCGGTGACTGGGGGCCGGTCGAAAAATACCGCGAAGTCAACGTCGAAGGACTCGGCAAACTGCTTGAAGCCGCAGAAAATTCCGGCAGTCTGAAGAAGTTTGTTCATATTAGCTCGCTGGGGGTCTACGAAGCGCGCGACCACGATGGCACTGACGAGACCGTCCCGCCAAATGTGTCAGGAATTGATGGATATACGCTGACCAAAGCCGAAGGGGAAAATCTCGTATTGAAGCATATCAGCGAGAAGCAGCTTCCAGCGGTTATTTTGAGGCCGGGATTTGTTTATGGTACTCGCGACCGAATCGTTCTGCCGAGAGTCATGGAACGCCTGAAAAACCAGACGTTCAAATTTCTCGGCACCGGCGATCAACTGATGAACAACGTCCATGTCGACAACCTCGTTGCCGCGGTAAATGCGGCGATTGAACACGACAATGCCGTGGGTGAGATCTATAATATTACTGATGGACGATTAGTGACGAAAAAGGAGTTCTTCACAACGATCGCAAAGGAAGCGGGATATCCCATACCAGATAAATCGGTCCCCTTGCCTGTCGCCCGCGTGTTGGCCAAGATCATGGAATCGACGTGGCGACTGCTGGGGAAACAGGAAGCGCCGTTGCTTTCCAGCGCGAGAATCAAATTCCTGGGGCTGAACCTCGGATTCTCGATTGAAAAGGCCCGTAAAGAACTCGATTACGATCCCAAAGTCGATTTTGCTGACGGCATGCGTCAAACGATCGAATGGTGTCGATCGGAGAATTTCGTTTAACTCGGCAAACGGCAGGCGGTGGCTGCGCAACTTGGTTGGTAGTATTTGAAATATGTCGCAAGCGACGAATGCGAAACCTACGATTTTTACAAAATTCAGGCGATTCGTGATGCGCATCGCCGTTCAGCTGATGGCTTTCGCAGTGGTTTACGTCCTGTCGATTGGTCCGCTGTTTTGGCAATGGTATGCCGCTTGGAATGCCAACGGATCGTATTTTTTTGCTGCGTTTTATGAACCGTTGCGCGTTGCCTGTGAAAAATCTGAAACGGTTCGAAATGCCGTGAATTGGTACATCAACTTGTGGATCTCGTAGATCGGGATGCGCCGGTTTTGGCGAACCAGCCTATGGTTTTTGTGGTCTTGGAACACGCTGCGATTTTCCACGACGTCCGCGTCGCCGTTTCGGCTTTGTGCTTTCAGCCGGCACGGACTCATCCGGCATGTCGACGGTTTGCCCCAGTTTTTGTTTCAGATCGATGACTCGGTCACGTATTTGCGCCGCTCGTTCGAATTCGAGGTTCTCCGCGGCCAGCAACATTTCAGATTCGAGTTCCGAAATAAACTCCTCGGTGACTTTTTGAGTTGTCTGACCTGATCCACCGCCGGCTGATTCCTTGACGACTCGGTGTGCAGCGATTTCCTCTTCGATGCCGCGGCGAATTGCTTTTTGAATTGTTTCTGGAGTAATGCCGTTCTGTTGGTTGTATTCAAGCTGCAGTTCGCGGCGACGCCTTGTTTCGTCGATCGCCCGTTGCATGCTGTCGGTAACGCTGTCGGCGTAAAGGAAGACCTCGGCATTGACGTTTCGGGCGGAACGGCCAATCGTTTGAATTAAACTCGTTTCGCTTCGCAAAAAACCCTCTTTGTCGGCATCGAGAATCGCGACTAATGAAACCTCGGGAAGGTCGAGGCCTTCTCGCAGCAGATTGACGCCGATCAATGCGTCGAATCGGCTTTCCCGCAGCTCGCGCAGAATCTCGACTCGCTCAATGGCATCGAGTTCCGAATGCAGCCATTTGCATCGAATCCCCGCCTCCTGAAGGTATGACGTCAAATCTTCCGCCAAGCGCTTGGTCAAGGTGGTGACCAACACGCGTTCGTTTCGCTCGGCACGCGTCTGGATCTCTTCCATGAGGTGCGGCACCTGACCACGAGCGGGAACAACATGAATGAGTGGATCGACCAGCCCGGTCGGCCGAATAACTTGTTCGACGACCTCCCCTTCGGTTTGTTCCAATTCCCAGTCGCCTGGTGTGGCGGACACAAAGATAGTCTGCTTGCGTCGCTGGTTCCATTCTTCGAATTTCAACGGGCGGTTATCTAAGGCCATCGGTAGCCGAAAGCCATGTTCGACCAGGGTCGACTTGCGAGAATGGTCGCCGGCAAACATGGCGCGAACTTGTGGCGACGTCGCGTGAGATTCGTCGACAATCGTGAGAAAATCATCGGGAAAAAAGTCCAACAGCGTGTACGGTGGCTCGCCCGGTTTTCGCGCCGCCAGCGCCCGGCTGTAATTCTCGATGCCGGGGCAGTATCCGACCTCTTTGAGAAGTTCCATGTCGTATCGAGTTCGCGCGCCGAGCCGTTGGGCTTCTAACAGCTTTCCTTCACGTCGAAAAACTTCGAGTCGTTCTTCCAATTCGGTTTGAATCTCTTCCAACGCCGCGTCAATACGGGACTGCGGTAAAACGAAATGCTTAGCCGGGTAAATGTAGGCTTCCCGAAGCTTGCGGGATTCTTCGCCCGTGAGCGGATCGATGACTGCCAGGTTTTCCACCTCGTCGCCCCAAAACTCGATGCGATAGGCGAACTCTTCATAGGCCGGCCAGCATTCGACGACATCGCCGCGCACACGAAATTTGCCGCGCGCCAGTTGCAGGTCGTTACGCTCGTATTGGATATCGATAAGTTTCAACAGAAGTTCGTCGCGATCGACCTCGTCGCCAATTCGCAACGGAATCATCATGTCGAGGTAGTCTTTGGGAGATCCCAGCCCGTAAATACAACTGACGCTGGCGACCACGATCACATCACGCCGGCTGACCAGGGCGCTTGTTGCCAGCAACCGCAGTCGGTCGATTTCCTCATTGATCGAGGCGTCCTTTTCGATGTAGATGTCCCGTTGCGGAATGTACGCTTCCGGCTGGTAGTAATCGTAATAGCTGACGAAGTACGCCACCGCGTTATTCGGAAAAAACTCCTTAAACTCTGCGTACAACTGGGCTGCCAACGTTTTATTGTGGGAAAGGACCAATGTTGGCTTGTTCACCCGCGCGATGACATTTGCGACGGTAAAAGTTTTGCCCGATCCTGTGACTCCCAGCAAGGCCTGATTGCGTTGGCCTTGCTCAATCCCGCGAACTAAAGCGTCAATCGCTTGCGGTTGGTCGCCTGCAGGTTGAAACGGACTGCTGATTTCAAATCCGGACATGGGTTATTCGGCAAAACTAAAGGGAGATCTTTGATCGGTCGACATAGCGAACTCAGCAGTTGTACCACAGGATAGTGACAGTAGAAAAGGTTGCCAGGGCGACAGCGTACTATGCTGCTTGGTAGCCGCGACAAACGCGCTTTGTACTGACTGTTGGCTTCCACGCCCCAGATCCCTGCGCGAAACCAAGTAAACGGCTTTGTGGGCCAACCTTCGAGATTCCTGCCAGCGGATGGCCCAAGGATACTTCGGCTGTCAGCGGCTATCATTCTTCGTTGGAATCGGATGCCGGTAGTTTTCGAATCAACGGCATGATTTCCGAAGCGGGTATGGCGTAAGAAGATGTTCGGCCGGCACGCGCGATGTTGATTCCGACCGCCAAACCATCCAGAGTGACGACCGGCCCACCACAATCTTGGGGACGCAGGACTGTGTCGTGTTCGATTGCCGATGAAAAACCTGTTCGGCGACGACTAATCGGACCGCCCAGGCGATTCATCAGACCGGCGCGACCGATCAGATTGCCGGGTGGCGAATCGAGGATGGCGGTCAATTCCATCGTTTGGCTATTTCGCAGCACCGTGACCGAAACTTCCTCCCCAGGGCGGCGTCGGCCGACTTGTGAACGCAGCGCCCCGCCACTTCTGACGCGTCGGCTGGCAATATGAGTCACGATATCCCCCACCTTCAAACCGGCGCGAAATGCCGCACTGTTGGACGTCACTTCGGTGATTTCCGGCCCTCGGTTCCCTTCGGCAAATGCGATTCCGAGAAAGCCACGTCCTGCGGAAATGGTGCGCGGGGCCACGCTGACAATGCCGATGGCAAGCGGCGATTCCGAATCGCCCGCCGTCGCCAGAATTTGGCCTACGGTCGGCGCCGAATCGGCTTGCCAGCGAATGGCTTTCAGGTCGGTGGCATCGATCTTGATCGTGGCCAGGTCGGTCTCTCCGTCGGTGCTGACCAATTCGGCGGCGAATTCGCGCTCATCAAACAAACGGCAGTTAATGGCTTCAGGAAGCACGCTGGCTTTCGTCAGGATGTAACCACGCGAATCGACAATTGTCCCCAGAGAGACTGTTTGTTCGCCGTCAAGGATCAAGACAGTTGCCCGACGCGCGTCCGCGACAATTTCCCGAAACGACTTACGAACTGCGGCAGAGTTCTTCGATCGCGAACCGTCAAACCATTGAGCTTGGGCGACGCCTGCTTCGCTCGATAAAAATACAACGAGCGCTACCGCAGACAACAAACGCGACCAAGGTCGCAAGTTTCGCAATATGGTGCAACGATTCTCTTGCACGCGGATTCCTTTGAGTATCAAGCCAGAAACTTGTTGAAGTCGTGAGGATTTCGATTGGCGACCCGAAGAAAAACGAGTTTCGATTTGTGACCTTTTGTTTTCATCAATCGACAATTCATGCGACCGACGATGGCGATGCTAACGGGATGCGAGTGTCATCTCTTTCTCAATCCGCATCCCTTCGCGCAGGATGACGATCGTAATTTCGTCGCCCCCTTTTCTTCTACCGATCTTACGTTTGAGGGAATTGAATCCATTCACCTTTTCGCCATCCAAGTGAGTGATGACATCGCCAGGTTTCAGGCCAGCCACGCCGGCTGGAAAGATGGGATTGACGACGGTGACCTCGCAGCCCTTTTCGTGGTCTTTACCATCAATTCCCAGGATTGGCCCGGAGCGAGCCTGCCAGAATGAAAATCCTCCCCACGATTCTCCAGCGACGAGTCGGTTCCAATCTTTGTCATTGCGAAAGGCGGCGATCGGAACATGTAAGTTCCAGTGTGTCGACATCCCGATGCGGCTATGAATTCCGATGACGTTACCGTTCAAGTCAAATAGCGGTCCCCCGGAATCGCCACTAGTCAGGGTGCAATCCGTTCGCACCGCGCGGGAGCCCGCTGCAAGGATTCGCCCCAAGCGTACGACAACTGGCCGATCGACATCGTAGCCACCCGGGTGCCCCGTCCCGAGACACCAGTCGCCTGCACGAATCGAATCGTCCGTGGCCATTTCCACGTGAGGCCAATTCCCGGCCTCAGTAATCTTGATCAATCCTGCGTCCAAATCCTCATTTCGACCCAGTGTTTCCCCCTCAATAGTGCGACCGTCAGAGAGAACAAGGCGGACCCGGCGATGCGGACGCCCCGAAACATGGGCGGCAGTGAGCACATAACCATCCGAGCCGATGATGACGCCACTTCCTTGGACCGCAAAGCCGACCTGCACACTGACCGTGGCCTCGACGAGGTTGGGAATCAGTTTTGTAACTCGCTGCTCAAGAGCTTTGAGATCGGCAAGATCCTTCGGTATTTGCAGGCTCGCAATGTCGTCGGCTGACACTCGCGGTTCGGCTGTGGTTTCTTTGACTTCAGCAAAACTCGCCGATGTGAAGAACAGCAGGATCACCGCCGCGATCTGCATGCTCGATCGCGTCCAAGTGGAGGCAGAGTGTTTGTTCCAATGCATAAGCACAGCCTGGAAAACGCTTTAAGGGTATAAGGGAAGTGCTACATCTAAAGTATGGCAAACGAATACCAATTGGCAAGCAGTCGTTTGCGGATCGGGCCACAACTCTTTCTGAGGAAACAGCTTGCTGGAGAGCCGAATCGATGGTTTCTCGATTGCAGTTTGGCACGCGATAACTCAATGAACACGATTTCAGTGCAAATGCGATCTGATTTACATGCACATCGGTGTTATGCACAGCCGTGTTTCGATTCGGGGGCTGAATGCGAATTCCGCCCCTGTTTCGAATAGCCTGCGGAGTTGTCAGATTCGCCCGTGGTTCGATATTCTCTCGGTCGGTAGCCATGCTGATCATTGCGATTGGAAAGAGCAAATCGAAGCCTATGCAGGTGAACAAATCAGCCCTCCCCGATGTCCTGGTGATTGAACCGAAGGTGTTCGGCGATGCGCGAGGATTCTTTAAGGAGACCTATCATCGAGAACGGTACCGCGAGCTGGGAATCGGTGGGGACTTTGTCCAGGATAACTTTTCGCGGTCTTGTAAAGGGACGTTGCGCGGCCTTCACTACCAAATACGCCATGCTCAGGGAAAGCTGGTGCATGTCGTGCACGGAAAGGTTTTCGATGTGGCAGTCGACCTAAGGCGCAGCTCGCCGAATTTTGGCAAGTGGATGGGGGTCGAACTGAGTGACGAAAACCACCGACAAGTCTATGTCCCACCCGGTTTCGCACATGGCTTCTGCGTGCTTAGCGAATTGGCTGATGTTGTTTACAAATGCACGGATATCTATAGCCCGCAACATGAGCGGACCTTGTTGTGGAATGATTCCGAATTGGGCATCGATTGGCCGGTGGATGGCGAGCCCATTCTGTCGGAGAAGGACCTGCAGGGAATTCCCTTTGCCGACGCCGAGTGCTACGAATAGTTTCACTTGGCGCAACAGCGGAATTCAAGCGGCGAACCGCCCATGACACAAAACGGACAAGAGAGGGGCCGGCGTTCACCAAAACTGGCGTTGACCATGGGCGACGTTGCAGGGGTTGGGCCCGAGGTTGTTGCACAGGCGTGTGTGAGTCCTCAATTGCGCAGTATCTGTCAGCCGACCGTTGTTGGGAATGCGAAGGTCTTGCAGCGGGCACTTTCATTGATTGGCTGCGGCCAGGACGTGCTGGTAGTTCGCGACATTGAACATGATCATTGGGAGAATCCCGATGCCATTTGTTGCTGGGATCCTGCAGAAATTGATGCCAGCGGAATTGCGGCCGGTGAGGTCGCCGCCGATGCGGGTCGCGCAGCCTACGAGTATTTGGCGGCCGCGGCCACTGCCGCGCTGCAGGGCTCCATCGACGGGATCACGACGGCACCACTGAGTAAAGCCGCCCTGCACGCCGCGGGGTTGATCTATCCTGGGCATACAGAGATTCTCGCTGAGATGTGCGAAGTAACGGACTTCGCCATGATGCTCTACCTGCCACCGGGTGAATCGTTGCCGAATCCACACGGATTAGGTGTCACGCATGTGACTTTACATACGTCGATAAGAAGTGTTCCCGATCTGCTGACATCCTTGGCGATTCAGGAGAAGATCTCATTGATCGATTCATTTCTCCGATCATTGGAATGCCAAGAACCGCGCATTGCTGTTTGCGCTTTGAATCCGCACGGAGGCGAGTCTGGAATCTTCGGCGATGAGGAGATTGAAGTTATTACACCGGCGGTGTCGGCTTCTCGCGAAGCTGGGCTTGATGTGGCCGGCCCATTACCTGCCGACACATTGTTACGCCGTGCGACACAAGGTGAATTCGATGGTGTTGTCGCGATGTACCACGACCAAGGGCATATCGCATTAAAGCTTGTGGGCTTCGACCGCGCGGTCAACGTAACGTTGGGGCTGCCCATTGTTCGCACAAGCCCCAGCCACGGAACCGCATTTGATATCGCCTGGCAGGGGCAAGCCAATGCGGACGGTATGAAGGAAGCCGTTCGAGTCGCAGCCCGCTTGGCGCAAAAACGAATATCGGAATAGATGTCGCATCGAAAACGTGATGAAACGAAACTCAGTGACGAATGGAAGCGTGAAATGAAAGATCGACCAGCTGATGATTCGACACGCCTGTACCTGATCCGGCATGCAGCGACCTCTGCAAACGAGCAGCGGCCCTACATTTTACAGGGAAGGAGTGTCAACCATTCGCTTAGCGAAACAGGTCGGTCGCAGGCCAGCGCGCTGGGGGAATTCCTTAGTGCTTATTCGGTGGACCATGTTTACGCGAGCCCGCTGAAACGGGCCATGGAAACTGCCGAAGCGGTGGCTCGCCACCATCAGCATTCGGTCCAAGCACTCGACGACATGGTCGAATGCGACGTTGGCGAATGGGAGAAGTTGGATTGGGGTACCATTATGGAACGCTACCCGGAGCATTATCACGCCTTCATGGAGAATCCCGCAGAGACACCGTATTTAGGCGGCGAATCGTATGGGGACGTGTTGAACCGCGTCAAACCGGTCTTGGCGTCTCTAGTGAAAAAGCACCTAGGCGAAACGGTTGTTGTTGTTGGACACAACGTCGTCAATCGCGCATATCTTGCTGAATTCTTGAATACTCCGCTGAGACTCGCCAAGAACATCAAGCAATCCAACACCGGAATCAATGTATTGCGCTATCGGGACGGCGAAATCAGCCTCACAACGTTAAATGCCGTGTTCCACCTTCCCTAGCCATTCGCTGGCAAATCCAATTTCGGTGCAAATTCGAGTTTCCAATCCTTTCGTCGCGAATCGGCGGTCCAGCGCTCGGCAAATGTCGGCAAACAGACTGTTGACCAGCGAGAATGTGAACACTTCTGAGGCTGTCGGGGCAGCGGATGACCGGGTGAGTCTTTCCCGTTGTCGAATTGCCGGTTGATTACACCGTCGGTTATCACCACAATGACTCACTGCTGTTGCGTTTCGCTAATGTGGTTTTGGTAGAGTTTGTGAAGTGCCGTCTGGAATAGCCCGCCGAAGCGATTTGACGACGGGGCGGGCTGCGGCGTTCGAAGAGTGTATTGGAATTACACCCACAGCCGGTTTGGTATTGGCGAATCGACTGGCAGATGGACTTGTCGGTCGTCGGAAGAACCGGTTAGCGGAAGTCTCGATTGGAAATCACGATGTCCGATGAGGGCACCCGAGTCAGGTCGTAAAACGTTGCCGAAAAAAGCACCAATTCATACCGAAGAACAGCGCGACGGACTTCGGGCCGCATCGCGCTTTAATGCGGAATTAATGGATTTTGTTCGTCCTCACGTTGTTGCTGGGGTCACGACAGAAAGTATCGATCAACTTGTTTATGAGTACACCTGCGATCACCACCATACACCCGCCTGTCTGGGGTATGAGGGGTATCCTAAGAGTGTTTGTACCAGCATTAACGAGGTTGTCTGTCACGGTATCCCCGACAATACGGCCCTGAAGGAAGGCGATATCGTCAATGTCGATTTGACGACCATCGTCGATGGCTGGTATGGCGATCAGTCCGAGACGTTTTTGATTGGCGAGGTGTCCGACAAGGCCAAGCGTCTGGTCCAAGTGACATTCGATTCGCTATACGTGGGAATTCGCGCGATCAAGCCGAACGGAAAAATCATCGACATTGGCAAAGCGATTTACGACTATGCCCGTAAGCATGGATTCGAAGTTGTGCGCGAGTACCAGGGGCATGGGATCGGTCGAGAATTCCATCAAGAACCGGGAGTCCCGCATTTCCCAGCACGTGGGGCGGAACGGTCGGTCATCCGACCGGGGATGTGTTTCACCGTCGAGCCGATGTTGAACGCAGGAACGTGGAAAACAAATCTCGACTCGCGCGATGGTTGGACAGTTCGCACGGCTGACATGTCTCTTTCCGCCCAGTTCGAGCATACAATTTTTGTTAATGAGGACGGGCCAGAGATTCTCACTTTGACAGAAAACGGTCCTCAAGAAGGCCATAAATTTAAGTGATGAATCGCAGCCATCTCGCTGTTGAATCGGTTATAATGGGCCCTCGTGTTGCTCGATAGAAGCGAAAAATCCACAGGCAAGCAACCGACTTGAACGTCGGGACCTAATACGAATTCTCTCATTTTTTCAAGGGACTCTCACATGCGTCGGATGATATTGGCCGTTGTTGCCCTCACGATCTTCATCGTTAATTCGCAGCTGTTGCCAGCGGGAGATGACTTCAAACCATTGTTCGATGGCGAAACTCTAAAAGGTTGGGAGCAAGTCGGTGGCAAGGCAGAGTACAGCATCGAAAATGGCGAAATCGTCGGAACGGCTGTGCCCGCTACCCCCAACAGTTTCTTGCGCACCGAAAAGGAATACGCGAATTTCATCGTCGAATTAGAGTTTTTCGTCGATCCCGAATTGAATTCCGGAATTCAAATTCGCAGTCACATTTACGAAAAAGATGCCGTCGTGGAAATTGGTGGCAAACAAAAGAAGAAGACGGCAGGAACCGTTTATGGATACCAGGTCGAAATCGATCCATCTGACCGCGCCTATACCGGTGGGATTTACGACGAGGCTCGCCGGGGTTGGCTATTTCCACTCGACAAGAATGAAGCTGCCCGCAAAGCATTCCGGCAGAATGAATGGAATGAATTTCGTATCGAGTGCCGCGGCGATTCGATCAAAACTTGGATTAACGGTGTACCGGCTGCCGATCTTAACGATTCGATGACTGCGAGCGGATTCATTGCCTTACAGGTGCACGGCGTGGGCAGTCACCCCGAACGTGCTGGAAAGCAGGTCCGCTGGAGAAACATCAAGATTCAGGAACTTGATTGACCGAAATACCAGCGGTCTTCCAGCTGAAATTAAGTTCCAGGGTGGGATTACGGGGGGACAGCGTATTAGGCTGACACTTGGCCGCGACAATTGTGTCTTGTTCCGTGATAGCCGGCTCCCACGAGCCAGAAACGCCCACGAGAAAAAGCAAACCGCTCTAGGACGGTTCGCGAACAACTTGGTCCGAGCTTAGTGGTTCGACGAGTGACATTTCGCGAAACGTGTGTCTTGCCAGTTCGACATGGCCAATCGAACTCGGATACACTTCGTCGTCGAGATATCGCTTGCCGAATTCTTCTGAGGCCTCCTGGGTTGCTGCCCAATGAGACCAATGATCGATCAGCAGCGCATTCGTCGATTCCGCAATCGATTGGATGATTTCGACATAGGCCGGTAGATCGGTCGGTACGCCTTGCCGGTCCCCCGGGACGTAAGGTGGGGTATTCAGAACGACGACCGCTCCTTGGCTTTTGATATCATCTACAATACGCGTGAGGTCTTCGCCAAACTTCTCTCGGCCACCTGGGCCGGAGTTGGCATCGGCCATACCGACCATGAGACTGACAACCTCCGGTTGAAATCGTGTGACACGCCAGTCGAACGTCTGCAATAGTTTATTGACCTTCGAATGGCGGACTGTTGTGTCGATGACCACGTCGAGAATTCGCCCGAGTCGAGAATGAATTCGTTCGCCGACATGTTCAGGAAATGTACGCCATCCTTGAACTTTCGCTGATTCACGGGTCAGGTTGTCACCGGTAAACAGCCACGTGACCGGCTGCATTTCCATCAGCAGTCGCTGAATAGCCTCTCGATTCGTGAGCGGCCCAGCCGGATCGTCAGTGCCGATCTCGAGATGGATGTTTCGGCTGTCATCGAATACGACGCGCAGCAACGGGTCAGATTCTTCTGTTAGGTCATTCGCAGGCTGTTGGCTCGATGCTCCATACCCACGCAACAAGAGTCGACGACGGGCACGCGATCGTTCTGCCAATGGAAAGACTGATGAAACACGGTGATCCATTGCAATCCTCGTCGTTTGTCATTTCCAAGAACGTGCAAAACACATCCCAGCAAGACCTTCGATGGTCGCCCTCGACAGACATCCGGGACTGGTTTCCCAATAGGCTTTCCGTCGCAAACCAATACCGACGAAACTCGCCGAAGTAATATCCTAATGTAGCACGTAATCTCCAAAAAAGAAAAACCCGGTATTGGTCTCCCAACACCGGGTTCCCTGAGGGGTTAAGCTGAATTTACGAAGCGGCTTTCACCGTAATCCTTTTCGACGACTCGTCTTGCAGTTTGGGTAACTCGAGTCGTAACACTCCGTTGGAAACCGTGGCTTCGATGCGGTCTTGGTCGATCGCATCGGAAAGTCGGAACTCACGTTCGAAATTCCCATAGGCGTATTCGCCGTAAGAGGGGTGAAGACCCTCATGACTCGGAGGCGTCACCGTACCCCGAATCGACAAAACCTTCTTCTCGACCACAACTTCCACTGTCGTTTCATCGACTCCTGGCATATCAGCGATCAGAGTGATTTTCTGATCCGACTCCAGCAGGTCGACATGCGGCTGGTACACCGGGAGTTCGGGTTTGTCGTCTGCAACTCCGCCAACCGGCGGTGATGTTAAGGTATTCGTGCTCATGTCATACTCCTTTTATTTCTCTCGGGCTGCGGTATTTGATTAAGCTGCCAGCCAAATCATCCAGCCTTGATTGCGACTTTATGCGGTTTCTTTTCTTCCGGGTGATGTAGAGTCAGGGTCAGAATCCCCTTCTCCAACAGCGCTTCGACTCGCCGAGGGTCGACGTCCGTGGGCAACTCGATCGTTTTGGCGAAATGACCGCTAAATCGCCCATGTCGTCGCCAAGATTCACCATCAGAGAGTTCTTCGTCTTCGCGGTTGCCTTTGATCGTCACCATGTTGTTCTTCACCGTGATGTCTAGGTCCTCCGGTCCAAAGCCTGGAACGACTGCTTCGACGACGACAGACTCTTCACCGGAAAAAACATTTACCGGCGGATAGTCGACTTTTCCCGTGAAAGACGGCCATCGCTCACCTGCAAACGCCCTGTTCAGTTCGTTGCGGAAGAGGTCCAATTCTTTCCAAGGATCCCATGCACGTCCACTTCTCATTAACCCGACCATGTTTCTTACCTCCCGTTTAGTTTCAGACCTCGCTGATTGGAGATCCGTGCCCCATTGACTGCGGTGGCCCACATCGCGAGCCATCCCGATTTCGAACTCATTTGTTCGCTCCGTCAGCGACTCAGTCGTACACTTCGAGATTTTCGAACTGAGTCGTTTCGATCCTGTCTCATAATCAGGAACATCAGCCCTATATCGCAAACAGCGTGCCGATTTATTGTCGAGCCGGAATACAAAGATTCTCGATGAATTATTTTGACGTAAAGTTTTCCAAGCTCATGTTTTATAAAAACTGATCGAAGAACGTTCGTCGCGCGGTTGCACCTGAAAGACTCGTCGAAAGTGCCAAAATGGCATGGCCCGATGGGCTGCCGATGGGCTATTTTTGTGCCAATATGGCATTATGTGAGGCCGATGCCATATTGGCACTTTCGCCTCTGGGGGAGTTCAGACTTTGCTGATTACGCATATCCTTTGTCCAAAAACGACATGGGTTCGTTGATGCGACTGCTGAAACGGAAATCGAGTCCAACTTGGTGCTTCGTTTCTCCCGATATAAGTCGAAAACCTTCGATTCTGGCGGCAGCATGGCTGAATGGCTCAGATCGGGATTGGACTTCCCGATCTCGTAGCGCCATTGGGATCGAAGCCGTTCTTTTCAGCAGGAAGCGACAGGACTCTATGGCAACTCGGTTTGCCGGCTCAAGGATGTTGGACGAGCGTCGGAGAAGGCGACTCGCCGTCGAAACCGATTTGGCTCCCGTCTCGGCCCCCCGAACGCCGAAGCGCAAGCAGAGTGCTGCGCATCGGCCAAATGGAGACGAATCTCATGCCGAGGCACTTCCCACCGAATTTCCATTTCGCAAGCTGATTTCGCCAAGCCTCTGGAAGCATTGGGCGATCGGGTTTGTCGGATTGTTGTTTGCCTTTGGAATTCTGTCCACGGGGTTCCTGACGGCGGATGGACACGTCCTGCTGGCGCCCGGATTGACCAAACCATTCGCTTTCCAGTCGCCGCGAATGGCAACGTTCTACAGCAGTTTGTTGCTGATGTTATCAGGTCAACTGGCATTGCTGATTTGGTGGGTTCGATCGTGCAGTCTCACCGATTTCGCGGGCCGCTATTCAATTTGGATGTGGGCGGCAATTGTCTGGTGCGTATTTGGCGGCTCGGTGGCAACTGACGCCCATTTGGCATTGAGCGAAGCTGCGGTTTGGTGCTGGGACATCGACGTTTGGAATCGGGAGACGCTGTGCTGGTTGTTCCCGGCGTTGATCATCGGAAACAACCTGTTTTGGGCTCTTCAGCGGGATATGCGTTATTGCAGGACGAGCATCTCGTTCTTGTGGATTTCAGCGATCTTCTTGCTGGCTGCAGGTAGCTTGACTGTCTTGTACACAGGGTTCGAAAACTCCAGCTGGCACAGCGGAGTGGCTTTGTCTGCCGGAATGTTTGGGCATTTATCTTTGTTCCTGGCAATGCTGTTTCATACCAGGTTTGTCATTCACGATTCCGCCGAACCACCTCCGATTCAAACGAGTTTGCTGGTACGGCTTTTCAAACGCATCGGTCAACTACGAGCGCTGCGGCTTAGTCGGAATCGAATGGCGTCGGTGGAAGCAGACGGTCAACAGTCAACCCGTGCCAAACCAGCACGAAAGGGTAAGAAATCAAAGGCCGAAGCCGCTGCGACGCCGAAGAGTCAACCCAGCGTTGGAAAAGCACCGAAGAAGAAATCGCGCCAGAAACATAAGGCCGCTGAGGCTGAAGTGTCGCAACGTGATGACAGTGGTGGGAATGGAACGGAAACGGTCGCCGGCCGGCAAGCAGTGTCAAAAAATGCCAAGCCTGATGCGCCTAGCCCACAACCCTCCGCGCAAGACGATTGCGAAGCACAGCAGCCCACAACACAGCAACGAAAAGCGGACCGAGAATCAGAGCCGACCCAAGAGATTCGGCTCGATTCGTCTGAGGGACCCGATCTGCGTGGGCTCAGCAAGAAACAACGGCGGCTCGCTCGCAAGAAGTGGCGGGAGCAACAACGAGCGGAAGGTCGGTCCTAACGTTCAGTCCGATTTCGTTTGACCGAGAATCTTTTGAAACACGGCGATGGACTGCTCCGCCATTGAGTTGGCCGCATAATGCTGCCGGACTCCCTCATAGCCGGCTTGAGCCAATTCGATTCGACGATCGGGCGAATCGTTCAGAGTCTGCAAAGCGTCAGCCAGTGCCTCGGCGTTCGCTGGTTCCACCAACATTCCGCCGCCCGTTCTCGAAATCATTTCTCCGAATGCGCCATGATTCGGTTGCACGACCGGAACACCGTTAGCCCACGCTTCGAGGACATATAGCCCCTTGGGCTCGTGGTAGTCGGTGGGGACCGATAGCACGTCGATCGATTTCAGAAAGTCGATTTTTTCCTGGCGACTTGCGGGGCTTCCGATGTATTCCATGTCGATCTTCATCCGCCGAGCGCGTGATATCTGATCGCGGAAATACCTTTTACTCTCAGCACCGAGATAACCACCGAAACGCAGTTTGGCCTGAGGATTGCGTTGTGACAGAATTTCGAAGGCATCAACGAGACGATGCAAGCCTTTTTCAGGACAGACTCGGGCAAAGAAACCGACCGTGAAGTTGGGATTGCGTTGCGCTTCGGGGCGACCGTCGTGCCCTTCCAGATCGATCCCCAACGGAATCAAATGAAACCGCTCCTGCGGAATGCCGAGGTAGTCGGACATGAAGTCTCGGTAATACTCGCTGTGCACCAAAAACCCATCAAATTCTCGAGCACGTTCGCGAATGATTTCAATCGCTTGCGTGCGATATTCGTCGGTCAGCGCTTCGAGGAAAACATCGTCTCCCTGTAAGGTACAAAGAATCTTTCCCGAAAAATGACGGCGCAAGTTGTGAAGAGCTCCGACAATGAGCGCATTGCTAAAACAGACAATGTCAGGCTTGAGCTCCCGTGTTAAGAATCGGACCAATTCGTCGACTGAATGTTGTTGCGGCCCCAGTTCTCCTTGCAGCATGTCGACCGCGAGGGCGCCCAGATGTTGGGCATCGTTACTAACAGCGACTCGGCTGGCTAAATCGATGATCCAGCGGGAATCAAGCCACCGTGTTAGCGGACTTGGTAATGCTCTCCAGATTCGCGATCGGTGCTGCAGGTAAACATTGATCCCGCCGAAAAAGACTTGTTTCGAGCTGACATCCTCTTCATCAACCCGAATCGGCGTGTAGGCCGGAATGAGCGACACTTCGACACCTCGGGTTTGTAACGCCCGTGCCCAAGTGTTGTCGTGCATGCAGGAGCCGCAAAACATTCCCGCGCCGCCCGGGGTAATCATCGCGATATGCATGACACCATCGTATGTCTCGAGACAGTCTTGTTTGAATTCGCTCGCGGAGAAACGTCCCTGACTAGAATGTTGCAGAACTGCGTTTGTCAAAAGCGAGTTCGACGAACCTTGTCAGCAGAGAGGCAGACTCGGGCGTTTCTCTGAGGTCGTTGCAAAACTCGTCGTAGGTAATTCCGGCGACCGCTTCGATGTATTCCGGATAAGCCTCGAGACGCAACTTCAAGTCATCGCGAGCCAATTCAGGATGAAACTGCGTACAGTAAATGGGCCGGTCGTCGAACCGATAGGCTTGATTTTCGACAAGATCCGAAGTGGCCAGCAGTGTTGTATGCGGCGGCAATTCGATCACGCTGTCTTGATGGCCCATTTGCCCGTAAAACGAATCACCGGCGGGGCCGAAAACGGGATCGTTATGGCCTGCACGCGTTAGTTGTAATTTATGCGTGCCGACCTGGGCCGTCTCCATATCGGTAATGACCGTTCCTCCCATGGCCCGCGCCATGGCTTGAAAGCCCCAGCAGGAGGCAAAAGTTGGTCGTCCAGATCGGTGGACCTCTCGCAAGACATCCAGGGCGCGCTCCAGCCATTCCCCTTCGCCTGCGGCAGAGTAATGGCCGCTGCCGCCGAAAAGAAACATGTCGACATCGGAGTAGGCCTCAAGCGAGAAGTGCTCTGATAGCAGATCGAAGACTCGAATTTGTTTGGAGTCGACGTTCAAGGTGCGTTGAAACGCCTCGACCTCATGTTCGCGCATGGGGTCGTCGCCATTTCGCACTTGCAGCAACAGGAACTGAATCTTATCGAACATCCGCGGTCGTCCAACGTCTCCTGGAGGAATCAAGTTTGTGCGGAATCTTGATCTGCACGGATCCAAGACTAGAGCCATCCTTGCAAATCTGCAACTCAGCCGTTCTTGTGCTGAGATTGCGTAGCCCAATGTGCAACGAGCTACAGTCGCACCGGGCTGAGAAACGTTAATCGCTTCTCCAACAAGAGTGGTTGCGGAAATGCTTGCAAATAACGCGAATCCATTTGGAACCACACGGTCGCAGGAGGAGCCGCCGAACGACTTGCCCCTATGGCTTTGCACTAGCGCAGGCGG
>JANQRQ010000268.1 GCA_028284485.1 Planctomycetaceae bacterium
GACGAACCGATGCTCGACCGCGTGCGCGTCGCCCTCTTCACTGCGACCAGCGCCAGCTGTGTCACGGGACTGACCGTGGTTCCAACCGGTGGAGCCGAACCGTACTGGAGCCGGGCCGGGCAAATGATCATTCTCTGCCTGTTTCAGCTTGGCGGACTGGGAATTATGACGTGCGGCGCATTCTTCGCGATTGCAGTCGGCCAGCAATTTCATGCACGGGAGGGTGCAGCGCTGGGGGAGTATCTCGAATCGAATTCTTTGGGCGACGCCCGGCGACTGTTACGAGCCATTCTGCTATTTACGGTGACTGCGGAAATTGCCGGGGCTTGCCTGTTGTTGGGACTCTGGCCGGAGCTGCCCTGGATGGACCGCATCTTTTACGGCATCTTTCATTCGGTGAGCGCCTTTTGTAATGCCGGCTTCTCTCTGACTGAAAACAGCTTTGTCGGCATGGGGACCAATTGGCAGGTGTGGTGCGTATTGCCGCTGCTGATCATTGTCGGCGGATTGGGATTTTCCGTGCTTTACAACTTGGCCTTGGTCTTTTGGTCCCGTTTTCGTCAGATCACACAGCCGCCATTATTCGGACTGTCGGCATCGCGTTTGCGATTGACGCTGACATCGCGGCTGGTCTTATGGACGACGTTTGTGCTGCTGGTGTTGGGAACGCTCGGGTACGATTTGCTTGAGTCGTTGGGACCCAATAATGGCCGGCACGTGGGAGTTCGCCTAAGCGACGCTTGGTTTCAGTCGGTCACGTTTCGAACGGCCGGATTTAACTCAGTCGACCATGGGATGATGCAACCGACTACCAAACTTTTGGCCATCGGGCTGATGTTCATCGGGGCGGCACCGGGATCGACGGGCGGCGGTGTGAAAACCATTGCGTTTGCCTTAACGGTTCTGTCGCTGTGGTCGATATTGCGTGGCCGCGATCGCGTCGAGTTTGGGGGACGTACAATCCCGCCAGTTCAGGTCCAGCGGGCGCTGGCCATTATTGCGTTGGGGATCGGAACACTAATGGCCACCACACTACTGTTGGTCTTATTCGAGAATCGCCCCGACGCGTTTCTCGATCACTTGTTCGAAGCGACCAGTGCCTGCGCGACCGTAGGCGTTTCCACCGGATTAACACCCGAACTAAGCACACCGTCGCAGCTTGTCTTGGTGTTGGCCATGTTCCTGGGACGCGTTGGCCCCTTAACGTTGATGTTGGCGATGGCACGGCGGATTGATTCTGCGGTTTATCGTTTCCCGGAAGAACGGGTCATACTTGGATAGTGTTTCGATCGTTAGCCCATGAGCGAGTCTTCACAAAATAACAGCAGCGCAGGTCGGTCGGCACGGTCGTTTCCAGCCGAACTTCCTGACCCGATTCATCGAAGGAGCAAAGCGTGGCAAAAGTCGCAGTGATAGGCCTGGGACGATTCGGGATTGAGTTGGCGCGAAAACTCGGTTCGAGCCGGACTCAAGTGATCGCCGTGGATCGCTCGCCGCAATTGATCAACGCGATCAAGGACGATGTTGAAGTCGCCGTGCGGCTCGATTCGACCGACGAAATCGCGCTCGCCAGCCAGGATATCGACAAAGTCGACGTGTGCGTGGTGGCGATCGGTGAAAACTTCGAAGCGGCCTTGCTGACAACCGTCCTGCTAAAGAAGCTTAACGTCGCCAAAGTCATTTGCCGGGCGCAGTCGGAGTTTCACGCGGAGATTTTTCGGCAAATCGGTGCCGACGACGTCATACAACCGGAAACACATGCGGGCGAGCACCTGGCACGCAAGTTGGCCAACCCGCAATTGGAAGATGTCTTCATTCTTTCCGACGATCACGCCATCGTCGAGATCCAAGCACCGGCTAGCTTCGTGGGGAAATCTCCGCAGCAATTACAACTGCGCAACAAATACGATGTGAACCTGGTGGTGGTCAAACGACCTGTTCCTTCAGTCCCCGATGACGAGACGCCTCCATCGTCCACAATCAGCGTCCCGCGCGCGAATCAATTGATTCAGGAGGGCGACGTTCTGGTGGTCGTCGGTTCTGACGAAGCCATCGCCGCGCTGCCAAAGGAATAAGGTCGGACAAGTCACGCGCTCCGCAATCGAGCGTCAGTAACCGCCACTTTTCATCCCCTCTGCCGCTACAACGATATACTCCCCTCTCCCCCCGGGAGAGGGGTCGGGGATGAGGGAAATCCATTCCATCGTAACCGTCATTCGCCAAACAAATCTTTGATTGCCCGCTTTTGAACCTTCCCCATGGCGTTACGCGGTAACTCGTCAACGGCCAGTAGGCGCGTCGGAATTTTGTACGGGGCCAGACGCTCTTTCGCCCATTCGCGCAACGCCTTCAGTTCGATGGCGCATTCCGCCATCAGGACCAAACAAACGGCAACCCGCTCGCCCCACTCATCGTCTTTAATTCCCACCACGGCACATTCCCTGATATCGTCATGGGTCCTCAACACTTCTTCGATTTCAAGTGCCGAAACTTTGTAGCCACCCGTTTTGATAATATCGACGCTATTGCGACCCAGAATTCGGAACGCCCCTTCTGACTCAACGGCCATATCGCCCGTCCGAAACCATCCATCGCGAAAGGCTGCAGTGGTTGCCTGCGGATGACTCCAGTACTCGACGAACACTCCTGGCCCGCGGACCTCGATTTCGCCGGGGACATCGTCGGCGACTGAGTCACCTTGCTCATCAACTCGGCGCACCTCGACGCCCGGTAACGGCATGCCAACATGTCCCGGCAAGCGCTCGCCGTCGTAGGGATTAGAAAGGCCCATTCCGATTTCGGTCATGCCGTATCGTTCGAGCAGCGTGTGGCCGGAAATCTCTTTCCACCGCTCCAATGTGCTGACCGGTAATGCTGCCGACCCAGAAACCATCAGTCGCATTCCCTGGCAAGCTTTCGTGACGGCCATTTGCTTGGCAGCATCGGCTGATTCCCAGGCGGCAATCAGTCGCGAGTAAATCGTCGGCACCGCCATGAACAACGACAGCCCACCGCTTGTAAACCGCGCCAGGACTGCCTCCGCATCGAAACGCGGGAAGAATTCGCATGTCGCCCCTGACCACAGGGCACACGTCACCACGTTGATAATTCCATGGATGTGGTGCAGCGGCAGGACACACAGAATGTGATCGTCGGGCGACCACTGCCACGCGGCTACCAGCGATTCCACCTGCGCTTGAATGTTCGCATGTGTCGTCACCACCCCTTTCGGGCGTGAGGTCGTGCCGCTGGTGTATAGAATCATCGCCCGCCGGTCGGGCGAAATACTCGGAAGCGCGCTCAATGCCGATTGGGTCGCGGCCTCAATCCGGCACAAAGGAATCCCGCGACTTTCTGCGAGTGGAGCCAATCGATCGGCGTGTTCTGCATCGGCTATCGCTGCGACCGGCTGAGTGTCGTCGATGACGTACTCTAATTCTGGAGGGGGATGCTGCAATCCTAAGGGAACGGCTACACCGCCGGCCCGCCAAATCCCCCACTGGGCCGCGACATAGTCAAACCCGGGCGCGACCTGAAATACGACACGTGCTTCCCGGAGATCTGGTTCGCCTTTAAGCAGCGTCGAACTGACCCGAATCGAAACATCAAGCAGGTTGTTATAGCGAAACGACTCTCCATTGCTGAGAATTGCCGTGGCGTTTCCGTGTTGTTCGGCGTTTACGAATAACGGAATCGACCTGGACATATTACGTTTCGTCGCCACTCGGTTGACAGAAATGTAGCATCGATCAGCCTGTCGGTGATTTCCGGTGTGCGTGTTTTGAATGCGCACATTTTTGTTGATAGCAACCCGACGCGTCAGCGAGGGACTGAGCTGCGACACACGTCTGCAGAACTAACCAACTCCTGTCGTCGTTTATCTCGGGCGCTGATCCCAGGGCACAACATTGGCACGGGACGCCCATGCGTCGTAGGTGCGGGTTAACTCGGCAACCTTCTCGGGATGCTTTTCCGCCAGGTTGTTCATTTCCGTTCGATCAGCTGAAAGGTCGTAGAGCTCCCATGGTCCGGGAAAGCGAGAAACGAGTTTCCAGTTGCCGGCTCGGACAGCGCGGTTTCCTTCATGCTCCCAAAAGATAGCGTCGTGACCGGCGCGCTGCTTGCCTTCGAAAATCGGTTTCAAGCTCTGCCCTTCGACAGGATGAATCTTATGGTCGCCGACCACTTGCGGATAGTCGGCACCCGCGACATCGATGCAAGTCGCCATGACGTCAATCAAATGTCCCGGTTGATTCGTGAGGTCGCCCCGCTGCTTCACTCCGTTCGGCCAATGGGCAATCAAGGGTGTTGAAATCCCCCCTTCATGCACCCAGTGCTTGTAAAGGCGGAACGGCGTATTGCTGGCGTTCGCCCAACCGATGCCGTAGCTCTGATACGTTTCCTCGGCGCCTGGCATGACGGTCGGATCGTTCCCACGCTGCACGGGATCACCATGGCGAGTCTCGCTGGGAATATGCAAGCCCCCCGACTTGGCAGACAACTCCTCCGCACAACCGCCGTTGTCGGCGACAAACAGAAACAGTGTATTGTCGAGTTCTCCGACATTGCGGACGGCTTCGACGATACGACCAATTCCTTGATCCATGCGGTCGACCTGGGCAGAGTAAACTTCCATGCGCCGGGCAAACCAGGCCTTCTCGTCAATCTCTTCCCAAGTGGGCACACGCGGGTCGCGGTCGGTCATCGGCCACGCCTGATCCACCAAACCCATCTCGATCATGCGGGCGTGTCGTTCCCGGCGGAGTTCATCCCAACCGGCATCGTAGCGGCCGCGATAACGCGAGATATCTTCTTCCAGCGCATGCAGCGGCCAATGCGGCGAAGTATACGCCACATACAAGAAAAATGGCTCTTCACCCGGGCCGAATTGCTGCACGAACTTCGCGGCGTGCTCAGAAATCGCATCGGTGTAATAAAACACTTCACCGTACGGTTCGATCGGTTCGTTCTGACGGGTCAGC
>JANQRQ010000313.1 GCA_028284485.1 Planctomycetaceae bacterium
GCGCGTCGGCCTGTGCGCGACGCGATCGAGGAAAACTTCGGAACTCCCCAAGATCTGGTCGCTTGGGAAAAGCTGCCTGTCGATTACGGCCGAGTTCAAGGGGAAGTCGTAAAGGCAGTCCCCGGATCCAACGGTGTTTACGAACTCGAAGTCGAACTTGTTTTGCCGGAATACAGCGACGGCAACCAGCCGGAATTCGAGGCCCAAGGCTTGTCGATGAAATGGACCAGCGGTGCCTACACTGACGGAAGTCAAGTCGCTGGAGCAGAATCGAGTGATATCGTCTCGCCGACGACTCAGCATTACGACGCCGCTTCGAAAACACTGACATTGGCGCAAAAAATGGATCCCGCACCGCAGCCGGGCGATACATTTGAGATTGTCGGTCATCAGCTGCAAAGCGGTCGCAAGCTTTACATGCGTCATTGTGTGCACTGCCACGGCGTTAGCGGAGACGGTAACGGTCCGACGGCCAAGTATCTGAATCCGCTGCCGCGCGACTATCGTCCCGGCATATTCAAATTCTCTTCGACACTTCGTCCGGAGAAGCCAACCAGTAGCGATTTAAAGCGAGTCATTAAACTGGGGATTCCCGGTACTTACATGCCGTCGTTTATGTTGCTCAAAGATTACGAACTCGATGCGATTGTGCAGTACGTCCGTTGGTTGTCGATGCGAGGCGAGTTGGAATCGAAACTGATTACCGAATTTGCTTTCGACTATTCGCGTGAGGCGGTCGATTCGCGTGTCGATCAAGGTGAAGACGAGGATGCCATCATGGCGAGCCTCGAAAGTTTCATCCAGAACGACTTCCCAGGGTTGCTTGATGATGTCGCAAGCAGTCTTGCTGGCGACTGGGAGCGGGCCGAAGACGAAACGAGTTTGGTGGCCCCCACATCTCCACGTGTGCCGGATAGCCCGGAATCGCGCAAGCGGGGGCGTGCCTTGTTTGTCGACGTGAAAATCAATTGCGCCAAATGCCACGGTCCGACCGGTATCGGCAATGGTTCGCAGACCGAAGAGTTTCAGAAGATCCCCGGTAGCGAGGAGTTCTACCCATTGGTGGGCCTCTATGACGATTGGGGGCATCCCGTTAAGCCTCGAAACTTGCAGAGAGGCATCTATCGGGGTGGCCGCCGACCAATCGATTTATATCGGAGAGTTTCGGCGGGAGTGAAGGGGACTCCGATGGCCGGATTCGCCACCGCGCTGAACGACGAGCAAATGTGGGACATCGTCAACTATGTGCTGAGTATTCCGTTCGAAGACCAATCCGACTATTCCAGTCAGGAATCGACTCAACCGGCGCTGGCATCGTCAACGACCGAGCCCGCAGGAGACTGAAGTGAACAGGTTTTGGTGTTGTTTCTTTATTTTCTGGCCCATTCTGGCGGTGCTTGTCAGCTGGTATTCGCCTGATATGGATTGGTGGTTTCCCGGCGAGCCAGGGACACCGATCGGATCGCAAATTGACGATTTGTTCTATCTGATTCTGGTGATCGTCACCGTGGTGTTCATCGGTACGCAGATTGCCTTGTGCTATGTCCTGTGGACAGGCGTTAAAAAGCAAAAAGGGAAGGCCCTCTTCACGCATGGCAGCCACAATTTGGAAGTGATTTGGACGATTGTTCCTTCCGGAATTCTGATGTTCATTTCACTGTATCAGCTCGACGTATGGAAGAATTTTCGAGTCCAAAGCACCTTCCCGGAAGCGGCGATCGAAGCGCCGGTCGCGGAAGTGACCGCCCGGCAGTTTGAATGGCGAATTCGATATCCTGCGCCCGGCAAGGTTCTGAAACTCACTCCACAGCCCGACGACTTGTATACCGTTAACGATCTGCACGTGCCGACCAACCGGCCGATCGTTATTCAATTACGATCAGGTGATGTGCAGCATTCGTTCTTTGTTCCTGATTTGCGCATCAAGCAGGATGCGGTTCCCGGGCAAGTGATCCCGATTTTGTTCGAAGTGCTCAAAGGTGGGGATTACGATTTGACGTGTGCCGAACTCTGTGGTTGGGGGCATTACAAGATGCGGGCGAGGGTGTTGGCCCAGCCTGAAAGTGAATTCAACGACTACCTGCTTGGACTTCAGCAGGAACAAAACTACGACGGCGTTGCCGATGAACCGGCTCCGTCGCTTGCGCAGCAGACGAAAGAGGTGCGGCAGTGAGTACACTGAATCCCGCAATGGATCATTCTGGCGTCCATGACCATGGGCACCATGAACTGAGCTTCGTGCAGAAGTACATCTTCTCGACCGATCACAAAATCATCGGCATCCAGTTTTTGATCACAACGATGCTGATGTTGCTGGTCGGCGGCGCTTTGGCTTTGGGTGTCCGTTGGCAGTTGGCTTTCCCATGGCAAAATATGCCGTTCTTCGGTCGTTTCTTTATGGCACAAGGGGGGGCGATCTCGCCCGATGCCTACACGATGTTGTTTACCATGCACGCCACGGTGATGATTTTCTTGGTCATCATCCCGGTACTCGCGGGTGCCTTCGGTAACTTTTTGATTCCGTTGATGATCGGTGCCGACGATATGGCTTTTCCGGTGCTCAACATGTTGAGCTACTGGTTCATGTGGCCCGCGATTTTCTTCTTCGGTTTGAGCTTCTTTTTTGGGGGCGGACCGGCGGCCGGCTGGACGTCGTATCCATTGCTATCAGCCCTTGCCGAGGCAGCACCCGGCTCGGGAACTGCCCAAACCATGTGGTTGTTGGCTGTCACATTTATCGGGGTTTCGTCGATGATGGGTTCGGTGAACTACCTGACCACAATCATCAATATGCGGGCGCCCGGCATGACGTTGTTCCGCATGCCGATGACGATTTGGGGCATGTTCATCACTGCGATTCTGCAGGCGTTTGCCCTTCCCGTGTTGACGGCAGCTGGTTTCATGTTGGTTGCCGACCGCGTGTTCGATACCTGCTTCTTCATTCCGGAGGGTATTGTTGTTAACAACGCCGATCCGACACGGGGTGGTGGCCAGCCGCTATTGTGGCAGCACCTGTTTTGGTTCTATTCGCATCCGGCCGTGTACATCATGCTGCTGCCGGCAATGGGCATGGTGTCGGATATGCTCTCGACAATGTGCCGCAAGCCGCTGTTTGGCTACAAGCCGATGGTCTATTCGATGGCTGCGATCGCCGGTTTAGGATTCATCGTCTGGGGACATCACATGTTCATCAGCGGAATGAATCCGGCGCTTGGTATGACCTTCATGATCTCGACGATGATGATTGCCCTCCCCTCGGCGATTAAGACATTCAACTGGATTGGAACGATCTGGGGAGGGAAGGTCGAATTCAATACGGTCATGCTCAACAGCGTCGCGTTTGTGTCGATGTTTATTGTCGGTGGCTTGAGCGGCATCTTTATGGCCGCCGTTCCCGTCGATATTTACATTCACGACACGTATTTCATCGTTGCGCACTTCCACTACGTCTTGTTCGGCGCAACGTTGTTCGGCGTTTTCGGTGCCATACAGTTTTGGTTCCCGAAAATGTTTGGCCGCATGATGAATGAAACTGTCGGCAAGATTCATTTCTTTCTGACATTTGTCGGATTCAATGGCACGTTTTTCCCCATGCATATGCTGGGCGTTGCCGGTATGCCCCGCCGCTATGCCGATCCCTACCTGCATCCCTATTTGGAACATCTGCTACCGATGAATCAATTCATGACGGTGTGTGCCATCATCATGGGATTCGCGCAGATTTTGCTGTTGGGGAACTTCATCTTAAGTATTTTTTACGGACCCAAAGTGGGGCGCAATCCGTGGAACGGAAACGGTCTGGAGTGGTTTGCTCCGTCGCCGCCGCCACATGGAAACTACGATGTTCCGCCGGTCGTTTATCGTGGGCCATACGAGTATTCCTCGCCGCTGGTCGACGATCGGGATTATCTCATGCAAACAGACTATTTGCCGCCGAAAGAACCGGACAAGGAATCCGACGATTCCGAGAACGACTCGGAGAGCAAAGAGACATAGCGCCGAGATTGTTCGAAAATGTCGGCCTGTATCGTTTCACACTGGGTCGGTGGTGAATTGAGGCGCTCACGCTGAAGTTCGTTATGGTTCAAACAAACTATTATCCCTGGTTACATCGCTTGGTGATCGCGACGGCCCTCGTTGCGCTCTTGCCGATCGTTGTTGGTGCGTTGGTAACGACGCTCGATGCGGGGATGGCATTTTCCGATTGGCCATCTTCAGACGGGCACGGGATGTTCAGTTATCCCTGGTTGCAATCTGCCGGAGATGAGTTCGTCGAGCATGGCCACCGACTGGCTGGCGTTGTCATTGGGATTTTTAGTATCGGGTTGGCTTGTGCGGTTTGGCGATGGGAATCGCGGCGTTGGGTGCGTTGGGCCGGAGTGGCCGTGCTGCTAGCCGTGATTGTCCAGGGGCTGATCGGCGGATTTCGCGTGCTGGCCGACGAGCGTGCGGCGGCATTATTCCACAGCGCTTTTGCAGCGTGTATTTTCACATTAATCGGCGCAGTGGCATTGTTCACCAGTCGACGGTGGTTAAACGCCCAACCGAGTTCCGGATTGCAAAATGCCGGGCATCTTAAGGCACTTGCCGTCATTGTTCCGTTTGTCTTGCTGATTCAATATCTCCTGGGGGGGCTGCTGCGGCATTTTGGTCGTGGTTTATTCGAGCACGTCGGCTTTGCATTCGTCGCCTTGATCTTCTGCACCGTATTTGTGAAGGCAGCATTTCGAACGCGCGAGCCGTGGTTGCGCCGCGCTGCTGCGATGTTGCTTTTGTTCATCGTCGTTCAACTATCTTTGGGCGCCGGTGCCTGGGTGACAAAGTATGGATTGGCGTCTTGGGGAATCGTTGCCATTCAGCATTCCCTGCCGCAGATTATTCTTCGGACCGCTCACACAGTTGTGGGCATGTTGGTACTGATGGCGGCTGTCAATCTGTCATTGCGTGTTTTCCGGCTCAGTTCCGTTTCGGCTGAACAATCGCAACTGGACGCCGTTTCGAATCAGGAATCGCCAATGGTTCCGGTTCAGGGAGGCGTTGCATGAGAAGTTCCAGTTCGGCTCCAACGCTGGCAACAACTCCCGAAGCCTCTGCGAATTTGGGAAGCGTGATTGCGGCTCGATTAGCCGACTATCGCGAGTTGACCAAACCTCGTATCGCCGTCATGGCGCTTATCACCGTCACGGTTGGCTATTCGCTGGGGAGTGCGGGCGAATGGGCGGTGGCACCATTAATCCATGCATTGTTTGGAATTGCTTTGGTCGCCAGCGGCGCCAGTGCCCTCAACCAACTGTTCGAAGTCAAGACAGACAGTCGCATGCCGAGGACGGCTAATCGCCCATTGCCGGCCGGCCGACTGCTTAGTAGTGAAGTCTTGCTGTTTGGCGTATTGACCGGCGGGCTGGGTGTGTTGTACTTGGCAACGCGCGTCAACTTACTCACCGCAGGCCTCGCCTTGGCAACGCTAGTGCTGTACGCCGGAATTTACACGCCCTTGAAGCGGGTGACTTCATTGTGTACCGCCATCGGTGCGATTCCCGGTGCCTTGCCACCAGTATTGGGTTGGACTGCCGCAGGTGGTCGGCTCGATGGTGGGGCGTTTGCTTTGTTCGCAATACTGTTCCTGTGGCAGTTTCCCCATTTTCTGGCGATCGCCTGGATGTATCGCGAACAGTATGCAAATGCCGGTTTGCGGATGCTCCCTGCGTTTTCTCCCAAACCTCGTGTCATCGGCACGATGAGTGTGGCCTACGCCGCCGCTTTGATCCCGGTCAGTTTGCTGCCGGAACAATATGCATTGGCGGGAACAGCTTACCTGTGGGTCGCCTTAATTCTGGGATTGGGATACCTGGCATGTGCCGTTCGATTCATGCGAAACGAGACCAGGGCATCTGCCCGCGGTTTGCTGTTTTCCTCGTTGATTTATCTGCCGGTGTTATTGGTCGCGTTGACCTGGGATCACTGGCAATTGTTGCAGTAACTTAAGAACACCATTATGTCACACGCACATTCGTCTCCGCCTTTAAAGATGGGCCTGAACCTCCCCAACGGAAAGCTGGGAGTCTGGCTGTTTCTCGGTACGGAGATCATGTTTTTTACGGCGTTCATCGGGACGTATATCGTTTACCGTGTGAATCACCCCTACGACTGGCCCACCGATCCTGAAGTGACGCACATCCGAATTTGGGCAGGTGGATTGAATACGTTCGTGTTGATTCTTTCGAGTTATTTCGTCGTCGTCGCGCACGAGGCGATGCATCAGCACGATTTTTCCAAAGCGATGAAGTTCCTCCAATGGACATTTGCCTTGGCCTGTTTGTTCCTGGGGATTAAGGCTTACGAATACTACGGCAAGTTTTCGCACGATATCCTTCCCGGCCATATCGCCGAGACTAACGAACAGGCGATCGACAAGACATTAGGGGAATTGAAAGACGCCCGAAGTGCATGGCTAACGGCATTAGTTCCGGACGAAGGCCGAGATGACGCAAAAATGACCGCGCTGCGTGACCAAGGTGGCGACGAAGCGACTGCATTTTTCGCGCTTGATGCACGCATCACGAACCTCAGTGACAAGGTCAAAGCCGAACTGGTCACTATGGAAGAAGTCACGACCGAATTAGAAGAAATGCAGGCCAACGAACAATATGGGACGCACATTGCGTCTGTGCACGCACCGCATCCGATTCCCAAGGGGAATTTGTTTGCGTCGAACTATTTCATAATGACCGGCTTTCACGCGATCCACGTGATTGTGGGGATGATCGCCTTTGCCTTCGTGATTATGCAAGGGTCGAAACTCAACGCCGATTGGAGTGTCTACGTCGAGAATTGTGGCCTTTATTGGCACTTTGTCGACTTGGTCTGGATCTTTTTGTTTCCGTTGCTGTATATCATTTGAGACCGCTGGCGGTTAGCGCCGGCATTTCGATATCCAAACAGTCTGAACTTATTACGATTGGCTGAGGAGCCGAAATGGCCCACGAAGAACATTCGGACCACGTCAATTACTTTTACGTCTTTCTGCTGTTGTGCGTATTTACGGCGGCTTCCGTTGTTGCAGACGTCGTGCACATTGACAGCAAATTGGTTGTTATCGTCATCGTTCTGGCCATTGCGACTGCCAAAGCCATGTGTGTGATGATGTTCTTCATGCATCTAAAGTTCGAAGGTAATTGGAAGTACGTGTTGCTGGCCCCCACTGTTATTCTGGCGATCGGGCTGCCTCTGGCTTTGCTGCCCGATGTCGGTGTGCATTATTATCCCGCCGATCCACAATACCCTGCCAACGTAATGGTTGTGGAGCCTCACGAATCTGGCGGAGATTCGGCTGAAGAAGCGCATAACGGTCACTGATGTCCACAGACCCTGCAATTTCGATTCAGGGATTGACACATCGGTATGGCGACCACGTTGCACTGGATGCGATCAGCTTTGGCGTTGCATGCGGCGAAATCTTCGGGCTGTTAGGCCCTAACGGCGGTGGCAAAACGACCCTGTTTCGCATCCTGTCGACAATATTGCCACTCCAACAGGGGATCGCCACGTTGTTGGGGCTGGACGTCGCCCGCAGGCAAGACGATGTCCGCCGCCGAATCGGTGTGACGTTTCAATCCCCTAGCCTCGACATCAAATTGTCGGTTCGAGAGAACTTATCGCACCAAGCGTATTTGTATGGCCTATCCGGCCGGCTGCAGAGGCAGCGTGTTGATTCACTGTTAGAGCAGCTGGGATTGGCGTCCCGCGCGTCCGATCGGGTGGAGTCGCTTTCCGGCGGTTTGAAACGACGCGTTGAGATCGCCAAGGGGCTTCTGCATCAGCCGCAGTTGTTGCTGTTGGACGAACCGAGTACTGGTTTGGATCCCGGCGCACGCCATGACTTGTGGCGTTACTTGCGGCAATTGCGTCAGCAATCGGGCGTGACAGTTCTGGTCACGACCCATTTGATGGAAGAGGCAGACCACTGCGATCGATTGGGAATCCTCGACCGGGGGCGATTGGTGGCGATTGGAACTCCTGACGAGTTGCGGGCTTCGATCGGCGGCGACTGCGTGACTATCGAGCCGAAGCCCGGGACCGATCTTGCCCAACTGATCGAGAGTCAATTCAGCGTGACATCGACACGCGTCGGAGAGAGCTTGCGAATCGAACGCG
This sequence comes from Planctomycetaceae bacterium, assembly GCA_028284485.1. Taxonomy (GTDB): domain Bacteria; phylum Planctomycetota; class Planctomycetia; order Planctomycetales; family Planctomycetaceae; genus JANQRQ01. The sequence continues at coordinate 8,155 of JANQRQ010000313.1, forward strand.
AACGAGGGCATGAATTCGTTCGCGAGGTGGTCGAAGCGTTTCCGGATGACGTCCTGTCGATATCGTTCGGCAAGCCGACGTTGGAAGATGTGTTTATCCAACGGACTGGCCACCGGTTCTGGGAGGAAGAACCGGAATGAACCAGCACAGTACCGATTCATCAGATCGAATCGATCGAGTCCGCTCAGCGAACACGTTTCGCGAATTGTTTCTATTGCCGGTCTGGACACTGGCATCGCGCGAACTCAAGCGATTTTTCCGTCAGCGGACGCGCGTCGTGGGGGCCTTGGGGCAGCCGCTGATTTTTTGGATTCTATTTGGAGCGGGATTGCGGGGTTCATTCCTACCCCCCGATTGGGCCGATGCCGGTATGACTTATCAGGAATACTTCTTCCCAGGTGTCGCGGTGCTGATCATTATGTTCACGGCAATCTTTTCGACGATATCGATCATCGAGGATCGGCGGGAAGGCTTCTTGCAAGGAGTCCTTGTGGCACCGATCCCCCGTTCGGCGTTGGTGTTTGGCAAGCTTCTTGGTGGTTCGATTCTGGCGGTGATCCAAACCGGTTTGTTTTTGTTGATCGGCCCCGCGCTGAAGTTTGCCGGCCTCGCGCCTACAATGACTTTAGAGGTAACAGCGGGCAATGTCGCCGCGATTGCTGCGTTCTTGTTTTTGTTGGCATTCACGTTGACGGCACTGGGTTACACGATCGCCTGGCCGATGGATTCCACTCAGGGCTTCCATGCGATCATGAGCGTGTTTCTCATGCCGATGTGGTTGCTTTCGGGAGCGTTTTTTCCGGCCGACAGCGGAGGATGGCTGACTTGGGTCGTCCGGTTGAATCCTCTGACGTACGGTGTGGCGGGTCTAAGGCGATTGATGTCGCCCGGTGGACGGATGATTGAATCTTCGTCGTTGCCGAGCCTGGGTGCGTGCGTGGCGATTACGGTCGTCTTTTGTGCGGTGTGTATTTGGGCATCGGTGTGGTTAACTGGGCGACAGTCGTCAAAGGATACGCGTTGATTGGAGTTCGACGGTTGTCGAAATGTTGCGAACTGTAGATAAACTCCGCTGCCGTCGGTTAATTCGACGGGCGCTATTGAGGGCTTCAGGAAGTGAGTGAAGAGCAGACTGAAAATCCGGTAAAGCGTCGGCCATCAGCGACTTTCTTTATTGGTTTGGTGTTGTGGGGATGTGTTGGTGCCGCCGGCCTGCGTGTTTGGTATACGCGGCCGGAGCCACCAAAGAACAGCGATCAAGCGTCGTCGGCTGCGATGTCTTTGGAAGAGCAGCTTGCGGAGGAATATGGCACCTCGGCCAACGAGACTCCCATTTGGGACCCTGATGGAATCGCCGACTTTGAACTGGTCGACGCCTATGGCAACGCGGTGACCAAAGCCGATTTATGGGGGCGCCCGTGGATTGTCAGTTTCATCTTCACACGGTGTTCTTACACCTGCCCAAAACTGACTGAAGAAATGAGCAAACTGCAGCATCGATTGGCGGATACCGACGTGCGATTGGTTTCGATAAGTGTCGATCCGGACTACGACACACCAGAAGTTTTGAAGACATACGCTGAGCGATATGCCGCAGATCCCGATCGTTGGAAGTTTTTGACTGGCGATAAGGAGCAGATTTATCGGCTGATTTTGGGAAGTTTCCGCCTGCCGGTGAAAGAAAATTTCGGCCCCGATCGTCTGCCCGGGATGGAGATCGCACACTCGAACTTCGTTCTGCATGTTGATGCGGAAGGCCGTGTGGTTGAAAAGTATAACGGCATTGATTCCATCGAAATGGCTGCCCTGCGTCGCGAGCTAACTTCCGAAGAAGAGGATTCGTCAGACAGCTCGGAAGAGAGCGAGTAGGCAAATGGAGGCGCCAAACTGGGTGACATCACTGCCGGCGGTCAATGCATCGCTGAACGGGCTGGCAACCGTTTTGCTGATTTACGGGTATCGGCTGATCCGGCAGGGGCACAGGGACGCTCATAAACGCACGATGCTGCTGGCATTGGGGACATCGGTCGCATTTTTGATTTGCTACCTGGTCTATCATGCTGCGTTGCACCACTATACCGGCGAAGGATCAAAGCGGTTTCTGGGCACCGGGCCGATCAGGATTGCGTATTTCGCCATTTTAATCAGTCATGTTGTTTTGGCGGCGACTGTTCCATTCCTGGCTGTGGTGACCGTCGTTCGTGGTTTTGCGGCCGAGCGGCGAGAAAAACGGGGCGAAGAAGCTGGATGGGACAAGCATCGGCGATTGGCAAAAATCACGTTCCCAATATGGGTTTACGTTTCGGTGACAGGTGTTATTATTTATGTAATGGCGTACCATTGGCCGGTGTGATTTCTGGGAATCGGATGTCCCTCGGGCCAATAAATTTCGATGATTGTTGGGCATTTCTCCGACAGAATTCGGCGCCGTAGGACAACCCCCCGGCAGCAAATCCTGCCACCAAACTATCTGGTGTGGAACGATGTAACGATGTTTCGACGCATTTTTCTCATTCTGGCAATCACAGGCATCCTAACCGGGTTTGGGCCGCTGGTCGGTAGCGCCGACGCGTGCCCGATGTGCAAGGTTGCGGTCGAGGAAGACGAAGAGAACCTCCAGCCGCGTGCTTACATGTACAGCATTTTGTTTATGCTGGCTGTGCCCGCGACGTTATTCGGTGGGATCGGCGTCGGCCTGTATCGCATGAATAGCAAAGAGATGGCAGCGGTCGAAGCGGACGAGCTTACCGACGCCCAAGGCGAGTAGTTTCGTCACCGATCGGGTCTTCTTTGACTCGACCGCCCCTGCTTGGCTGATGTAGCAGAGACTTACAGCGTCTTGCGCTGACTTGTGGCCACGACAATCGCGTATTGTTGGTGACTGCTGCCTTCAACGAGCTAGGTACGCCCACGAATCGAAGTATTTCGCTCCCGAGCGTTTTTCGAAGACATGTAACCGTCCTGCCTCGCGGTGACCCGGAATTTGCCGTGTCAAAATCGAACTTCGCGGGCATAGGAAAGAGCAAATTGCTCTACTGGTCCTGCTCTTCTCGACCGGAAGCATCGAAAAAACAGTCGAACGCCAGCCAAAATGAACGGGCGTGTCGAAAAAACAGTGTGGGAAACAACACACAAAACATTAACAGCGGCACAACGAGAACGTTGTTTTCCAGACCTACGGCAAAATGCAATGTGACATAGGCGATGGTCATAACCAAAGTGGTCAGACCGTAATTGATGTAAGTCGACCCTAGGAAGTACCCCGGATCACGCTCGTACTGCAATTTGCAGTTGGGGCAGTCGTCGTACATGCGGAACCAGCCGGAAAAAAGCTTTCCGCCACCGCATCGAGGACAGCGCAGCCGCAGAGCACGTCGCAAAATGACGGACAAAGTGGGCGCATCAGATTTCGTGTTTTCCGACATGAGAATTCGTTACCGGCCAAGTGTTGTTAGGCCCATTGTACCGGATCGAATTCTGATTCGCTTGCCCAGACTGTGAGATTCCCAAATCGTGTGGCCAGCATGTCGGCCATTCGCTCCATGGCTGGGCGTTCGGTTGCGTAATGTCCGGGCAGAATCATGGCCGTGCCAATCGATTCCGCTTCCAGGCAGGCATGAAAGCGCGCTTCGCCGGTTAGGAGCACCTCACAATCATTTCGATGGGCATCTTGCAGGAATTCCGCTGCAGAACCGCAGGCAATTCCGACACGGTGGATGATTCTCGATTCGTCCCCCACGAATTGCACGTGGTTGACGGATAGCATCGCCTTGACGTGGCCGATCAGTTGCTCAAGCGGCATTGGCTGGCTAAGCGAGCCGCAACGACCGGAGCCTTCGGCGACTCCGCCGTTGGTCTGGGCGTCGTCGGGCTGAGTGAGGCGGAGGGGGCAGATTTCAGTCAACTGAAGCATTTCAGCCAACTGCTGATTGATCCCGTCGCGGGCACTGTCGTAGCCAGTGTGCGGTGAGTAAACGCCGATGCCGTTGCTGATCAATTCGAGCAGCAGTCGACCTTCAATGGAGTCAGAAGTCAGCCGTTGCACCGGGCGAAACATGAGCGGGTGGTGGCTGATCACAAGCTGAGCTTTGCGTGCAATCGCTTCGGCGGCGACGTTGGCCGTCAACGTCAGGCAGGTCATGATCGCGGTCAGTTCGTTCTCGCGATCCCCGATCAAAAGGCCGACATTGTCCCAATCTTCCGCGAGATGAGGCGGCGCCAATTCTTCGAGGGTTTGAACAATCTCAGATATCGTAGTCACAGCAAGTTAGTTCGTTGCTTCCAGGTCATCCCAGATATCGCCGACAGTGATGATCTTGTTGAGAACTCGTTTACCACCGACTTGTTCAGCACGCAACAGAATTTGCTTTCCTTTCAATTCCTGCGCGTTGGGAACGAGATAGATTTTCTTGTCCTGGCCAGTCCCTAGTTTCGTCACGTTTCGCCAAAGTCGCCGGTATCCGGGAATCGACAAACTGCAGCGAAAGTTCAGTATTTCGCCATCATCGGTATTGTTCGTAATGATCTGTTCGACCATGAGACGGCCGTCTTCGGTCGGCCGGTCGATCACCGTAATCGTGACTTTGCCGAGTCCGACTTCATAAGGCCGCAGTACCTCGAAGTTATACTGCAGATCGGCAACGAAGTCGAATTCGAGTTTGAGTTGTTCGACCCCGAGGCTGGCACTCGGTGGCAGGTTGAGCGTAAACGGCAGTTCGGCAATCTCTCCGGGTGCCAAATCGAATTGCAATCGCGGAGGCTTAACCTCCCATTCTCGTGGGACTGTTAATGTTACAGCTCCGCTCACCCCTTGTGGAAAAGTATTTGTAATCAAGACAGAATCGGGATGCGCGCCATGTGCACTTTCTACGACTCCGTTCTTGAACTGAGCATCCAATCGCCAACGTGCCAGCGGCTCGGAGCAGCCGCCGATAAACTGCGGAACATCATCAGCCGGAATGATTTGGCGGGACGTTTGCGGGTCGCGATCAAGTTTGAGTTCTTGTCCCCAAATGTCAGATGCCTTGGCCCATTCTCCCAGATAAACCGTTTCGACGGTTGGCTCGTTATTCCAAATCACGACGACTACTTCGCCATCTCTTGCAAAGGCGAAATTCTGGCTCCCCCCCGGCAGATTGAACGATCCAAGATATTGCGCGCCTTGCAATGCCATCGCAGCAGTTCGCCAAGGGAGAAACAATACCGTCGGCGAGCCATCGGCATTCAATAGGCCGAACTCATCGTCGAAAATATCCCAGGCATAAATGGCTTGGGCCCTGCCACGTTTGGCCGCGACCATTCGTTTGACGAGGTCGGCACCGCGTTCGACGTCTGAGAAACTATTCTTGGAAAGCGGCTTTAAAAGGACCCACCGCGGAACAGCCGAGTTTTGTGACAAAGCCAGCTTGGTTGCCAACATCTCCGGTGTCAGCTGCTCTTGGTTGCTAATCGACAGAAACGCTTGCGACATTCCTCGTCCTTCGGGGATTGGAGTCTCCCAGTCCCAATGCACGCCGACGTGAGTATCGCGTCCGATGCGGTCCAACTCCTTCTTGGCAGCAACCAAAATCTCCGAAATCGATTTGACCGATGCAAAACTGTCATCGGTTTCGTCTCCCAACTGCCAATGGCGAACTTTCGACCAATAGCGGGCGATGACCGGGTCGAGCGACTTCGACCAAAACGAAGGTGGCATTGTAAAGATCTCTCGAAATCCGGCCCAGTCGCTGGCAAATTGGCTACGCATTTGCAGCGGGGGATCGCTTAGCAGTCCCACCGGAGTAATCCCGCGCTGAGTTAATGATTCCAGTAGGTTCGAGATCTCTGCGGGTACGTCGGTGTCTTCGGAGTAAACCGAACTCCAAAGCGGAAACTTCAACCAGTTAATGCCGGCCTCGCTGGCGACATCGGCCAGTTCCGTTATGGACGACGATCCCCGATGGCTGGCGATTGACCATCCGAATTCGCCTCGATCCCGGCGAGCTGTGCCCCCCAAATCCATGACTGCGAAAGTCGATTCCTTACTAACGACAAAACGGCCTTCATTCTCGAGAGTTGCGCGGACCAGGTAGAAGCCGTGGGGTTGCCGACCGCCATGGAATGGGACTATTTCTCGGAGTATTCCAGCGTGCTCGGCTGAATCTGCCTTTGGTGCCGATGCCTCTTCGGTCGTTGTCGGTACTAGCTGTTCGCGAGGTAGGCTTTCGGTGACCGACTTGATGACATTGCCTGCCCCATCTTTCATTTCCAAATGCAAAAGGTACTTCCGCTCTGGATCGAGTCCACTGACGACCGATTCGATTTCGATTTCTGTGTCGGGACTTTTAAAGTGGCTTTGAAAATCGCTGACCAACGACAATTGGGGGAGTCGTCCCATCCACAAACCGTCAAACCAGGCCGCGCCACGAATGTCCATCTTGTTTCCGTGCACAAGATGACAACCAACAACGACAAATCGAGTATCGGGATGAGCGGCGATCGGCAAAATGCGGACCTCGACCCAATCTTTATGTGTTCCGGAGACCGGCGGTGTCGTCAGCCGTTGGATTCTTTCTCGTTTGTGGTTCAAAAAAGAGAGCGAAATGATCGCCGCGTCGTGTTTGAGAGCCTGCGTTCGGATATAGCCGCGAAAGACATAGGCATGTAACGAGTCGATGAGAATCGGGGGAGAATAGGTCACGGCCATTCCGCCGTTAACCTCGAATCGTAGGCTTTGATCGCTTTGATAGCCGCGGTTTCGGTCGATTCCCGTATCGACGTACGCAGGGAACCGAGGACCTTTACGCCGTGTCCAGTCGTCCGGCTGCCGGTTGAAATCGCGGTCCTGATCGTTTTCAAACGTAAAATGCAGGACCTCTTTAGCACCTTCGAAGGGATCGCGTCCGTCGGTGGCAGCGCCCGAGATTATGCTTCCGGCAAGGTAGATGGCTGTCGCAGCGGAAACTATCATGTCGCAGGGATCAATGGCATTTCGCGAATCGGGAAAACCATATCGGGCACGGCGATCGTTTGATCGCTTTGTTCAAATCCGCAGCGAAGTGCGGTTGAACCTCAAGACCGACACACGGAACCTCTTGCGTTTCATCGGTTCAATCGATTCATCCGCTGGACTCATAACATGATTCGAAGGGATCTGACATTTGTACTGATTGTGCCGATTCTCGGTGTTACATGGGTCGCACAGAGACATGAGCGGGGGGGCAAACGACTGGAATCTACGGAAGGGGCCTTATGACGGCTGTTCGCATCGCAGTTGCCACAAAAGGTTTTGGGCAGCCGATTCGCGAGTCTTTAAGGACTGCGGTCGACGTTGGGGCGCTTGGCGTCCAACTCGACTTGAGAAACGAACTACGGACGTCAGAATTCGGTGAAACTGGCCGACGTCAATTTCTGCGGTTTCTCGATGAGCTTCGGCTAACGGTGGCCTCGGTATCGTTTCCCACCCGTCGTGGATTGTACGAACCGGACCGACTCGAACATCGAGTTGCCGCCATTAAACAGACGATGGATTGGGCTTATCAACTTAGAACACCGACGGTCACAATTCGCGCGGGAAGAATTCCTTCGGACACCGAATCGCTGCAATACCAAATGCTGGTCGATGTTCTTAACGATTTGGTCCGGCATGGGAATCATGTCGGTGCAGTCTTGGCGCTCACTCCGATGGGAGACAGCGTCGAGGTGCTGACATCGCTGCTACCGCAAATCACGACCGGTCCGATTAGCATTAACTTCGATCCGGCGGCATTTGTCATGGGTGGCCATGACCCAATGAAAGCCTACCGCGAGTTGTACGGAGTTATTGGTCACATTCAGGGACGTGATGCCATTCGAGATATCGATGGCCAAGGTGAAGAAACCGTTTTAGGCCGGGGAGAAGTCGAATGGGATGAGCTGCTGGCGTTAATCGAAAGCTCCGATTACGGAGGTTGGCTGACCGTCGATCGCACCGACGGCGACAGCAAGACTCAGGACATAGCGCGAGCTGTTCGCTATCTCACTAACCTGATTGAAACCCGGTAGAGATTTGACGAGTTTGCCGAAGCGGTGTGAGATTAATCGATTCTCGAAACAGATTTCAGGACGTCAGGTGAGATAATCCTCGGATGTTTTGCAGGTTGGTAGCGTGAACGACGACCATATAAGAACCGTTTCGGAAATTACTCACGAGCTGAAAGATCTCGTTGAAGTGGGCTTCCCCGACGTGTTCGTCTTGGGTGAGATATCCAATTGCACTCGAGCCGGATCGGGGCATGTTTATCTCACGCTGAAGGACGAATTGGCACAACTGCGGGCGGTGATTTGGCGGGGAACGGCTTCACGGCTCAAATTCGATTTGGAAGACGGCCTAGAGGTTGTCGCTGGTGGCTCGATCGAAGTTTATGCGGCTCGCGGGACATATCAATTAATTGTCAAGCAGTTGATGCCGCGCGGCATCGGAACGTTGGAACTGGCGTTTCGGCAGTTACAGCAGAAGTTGGAAGCCGAGGGATTATTCGACATCGAGCGAAAACGCCCACTGCCGCGGTTTCCGCGCAAAGTTGCGCTGATTACCAGTCCGACGGGGGCGGCCGTTCGGGATATGCTACAGGTGATGACTCGCCGTTGGCGCGGTTGCGACATTGTGATCCTTCCGGTCGCAGTGCAAGGGCAGGGAGCAGCGCAGCAAATCGCGGACGCGTTTCAAATGGTTGAACGAGTTCCGGGGGTCGACGTCGTCATTACCGGCCGCGGTGGCGGGAGTTTAGAAGACCTATGGGCCTTCAACGAGGAAGTCGTGGCACGGGCGATTTTCAACTGTTCCTTGCCAGTGGTTTCAGCCGTGGGGCACGAGATCGATGTCAGCATTTCCGATTTGGTGGCGGATCGTCGTGCATTGACTCCGAGCGAGGCGGCAGAATTGGTCGTTCCCGAAACGCGAGAAGTTCAAGAAATCCTTGATCGGTCTCGCCACCGATTGTTGTCGGGATTGACGGGTCGAGCCGAACGTGCGCGCATGCAGCTCGATGCGATCGCCTCGCGTCCCGTATTCACTCGACCACTGCAACGTATCCATGATCTGATGACACAGATTGACGAGTTGGAAGCACGCCTCAAACGATCGGTCGCGCGAGTGGTCGACTCACGTGCGAATGTGTTGTCGACTGCCACGGCAGCGCTACAGGCCTTGAATCCGCTTGGCGTTTTGGCGCGGGGGTATTCGGTGACTCGGAACGACGATAACGGTACTATTTTGCGAAACGCCGACGAAATAGAATTAGGTTCGATGATCAAGACTCAGTTTGAAAGCAGCTCCATTGTCAGCCGAGTCGAATCGATTAATCGAGAGGACCGACCATTTGTAGATCTGACACTGGCGGACATAGACGTCGGGCGGACGAAAACGGAATGAAGGTCAGTCGTCGCGTCTGCCCGAATTCCGTCGGTCGTTGACTCGCGTTTTTCAGCAAACGAAAATCTGTCGCGGACGAGTTCATCAATTCGCACACTCAGTTTTTTGAGCCAAGCTATGGGAAAGAAGAAGGCTAGTTCGAAGCAATCGTCGCCAGAATTCCAGTTGAATTTCGACGACGCACTCGCAAAGTTGCAGGCAATTGTGACGGAACTGGAAGATGGTTCCATTGGTTTAGAAGAGTCTCTCGAGAAGTTTGAGACCGGGGTGGGCTTGTTGCGGACCTGTTACCGCGTCCTGGAAAATGCCGAGCAGAAAATCGAAATACTGACCGGTATGGATGCCGATGATATTCCGGCCACTGAAGATTTCGATGCATCGGCGACAATCGATGATGCACGCAAGACTGGATCGAAGAGGCCAAAATCGAGGAAGAAAAAAACGACCGGCGATGACGAGGGCGATGATGCGGATGGTGATACGTTGTTTTGAGAGTGGCAAAGGGGCATCAACAATTGCGTTCTATGCGTTTGTGCATTTAACAGCCGAGAGTTTGATCACGATTCTGGAGTGATGCGAGAAAGCCAATCCTGGGTGTACCGGTAGGCAATTTCGGGTTCGGGTGAATAAGCCATATTCGCCCCGTCGACCAATCGGAACGTCAGGTTCGGTACCGATTCGTTGAGGCCCCTCAAATCGTCGGGCAGTCCGGCGAAGGCTGGCGACGATTTGACCGTCCGCGTACCGAGCAAAATCAGAGTCGGAGTTTTCAGCTGTGGGGCGAAGCGCACGAAGTCGTAATGGTCGTCCGGGCCATACTTTTCCAGAAAACCCTGCGCTGTGAGAGTGAGAGAAAGCGGCTGCTGAACGTGAATTAAACGGTCCCCGTGTCCGTTGGCGCACAGATCGGTTGCCCGTCGAAAATCGTCCCGAAATCGCTCGCTGCCGGGATCGGCTGCTAGCCGTGCGTAGTGGAAACGCGGGGGGGACAACGCGACGAGGCAGTCGATAGCACTCTGGGGTTCTCGCGCTTGGGAGTAGATGGCTTTGACACCACCCATACTATGCCCGACAAGCCCGATTCGGCAGAAACCCTGGTCGACCAAATAGTTGGTCCAGGCCGCGATATCCAATCGGCAGTCATCAATCGATTCATAAGCCGCACCACCAAGACGTTGACCCATCAGTCGGTTGATAATGCCATGGCCTCGTGTGTTGACGCGTAGACAGGCAATTCCATCGCCGACTACCTGTTGACAAAAAGTTTCCAATAAGCCGGGGCCATAAAAATTGCTACCTGTTCCATGGATCAGCAGATAGGCATCGATGTGGCTATTCGATTGCCGCTCTTCCGGGCGATAAAACAGGCCTTCAAGATCAACTCCATCGGCCGTTCGGACTCGACTTAGTTCAGATGTCATTGTGAAATCGATAATCGGAGGCCTTTGCGGAAAGTCAGCAAACACTATGATACTACCGTCAACCGCATCTCCCGAGTGGTATCTTGCGACAACTTCTTGGCGGCTGCACAAAACTGGGTCTTCTGAGCGACAATTGACATCCTTCATCGTTAGGGTCAGCAGAGCATTGCGTTTATCAGTGTAATTTCGATCTCGATTTCCTGAACCTCGGAAACGGGGAGATTGTCTCTGTATGTCGATGAATGTTATTGTGCTGCTCGAGCGATTTACTTTTTCTTGTGGGCGTTTCGGGCTCGTGGGAGCCAGCGATTGTAGTACGAGACGCGATTGTCGCGGCAAAAAGTCAGCGTAACACGCTGTAGCCGTTGAGAACGGAGCAGGACGCGGAAACACTCAAAACGCGTAGGTATTATGGATGCGGCAAGAGTGAACCGGCTGCCGCCGATCCCGAAAACGAATTCATCGAAATCGGCTTGCCGAATCGATTGATCGAAATTCCATTCACACCATTTTGGCAGCCCCAAATCAGCATGAGTTGCTGAAAGAATGATATTTGATGAGCCTATTTCGACCCGATGTTGACCGAATCGCCGGATATGTCCCGGGTGAGCAGCCGCAGGAGAGCGGTTGGACCAAACTCAACACCAATGAAAATCCTTATCCACCCTCGCCACGAGTCGCCGAGGCCGTCCAACGTGCAGCAGGCGGCCGATTAAACATCTACCCCGATCCTTTGGCTTCACAGTTTCGTCAAGCGGTTGCCGATTTGTATCAGGTCGAACCAGATTGGATCCTGCCGGCGAATGGAAGCGACGAGAACTTAACAATCCTGTTTCGCACGTTTGTCGATCCGGGAGAATTGGCAAGCTCACCTTATCCAAGTTATGTCCTGTACGAGACGCTCGCTGACATCCAGGGTGCCGGTTACGAACGGCTCGCGTTAAATGCCGATTGGTCGTGGAATTGGGGCTTGGCGGAACCGGTTGCGGCCAAGAGCAAATTGGTGCTTGTTCCCAATCCCAATTCTCCCTCAGGCAACATTTGGACTGACGACGAGCTGATGCGACTGCTTCCAGACCAGGGCGTGCTCGTCGTCGATGAAGCATACGGCGATTTTCGCGACGCGTCCCATGGGGTCGAGATTCTGCAAAGTGAAATCGGACGCCGAATTGTTGTCACCAGAACTCTTAGCAAATCGTATAGCCTGGCGGGGATTCGTTGCGGATTCGCAATTGCTCATCCCGATTTGATTGCCGGAATGAGAAAAGTAAAGGACAGTTACAATTGCAACACGCTGACTTTGGCTGCAGGACTTGCAGCGGTCCAGGATCAGGAGTGGATGCAACACAACACGGAACGAATCCGATCAACGCGCAGCCGACTAACAAGTGAACTTCGAACTTGCGGATTTGACGTTGTCGACAGCCAGGCGAATTTTGTTTGGGCGACCCGAGACGACGGTCGGCACGAGGAGATTTACAGCCAACTCAAGCAGCGACGCATTCTTGTGAGATATATGAGTTTTTCTGATGCCGTCGGCGATGATGAAGTCGACGGACTGCGGATTTCGATTGGCACTGACGAGGAAATCGATATCTTTCTGCGTGCGTTGAGCGAGATCCTATGACGCATCAGATTGCCGTGCGCAGCAGCCACGAAAAGCGGTAGGACGTTGAAGTAAGGCTTGCGGTCGGCGAGCGACACGATTCAGGACGTCGGAATCGATCTGCCCGGTTGGTCCCAGGGGCCTTCGAGAGTGTTTCTCGCTGAATCTCAGGCTCAATCCAGGAAGATATTTTCGTCGTACTTTTCGAAAATCACATCGAGGACGGCTCGGCCTTCGGTGGTGGCTTGGTAGCGAACAAATTTGTCGCTGCGCGCCACTTCGACGATTAAGCGACAGTTCTCGTCTTCACCGTAGTACCATACCGGTTCCTCGAAGTAATGGAGGATCTTTTGCAGGTCCTCTTCGTCGGCTGGCAGAAAGACTTCGCCATCCAGGAAGAATTGATAGCCGTATTCTTCAATCTTGTGCCAAGGCAGATCCGATTCGCTGCCCATGTAGTAGGGCTCCATAACCGACGTCCCTTTTTTGACGTTGGGATTATGGAGCATGTCGATGGCGTTCCAAGGACAGATTTCCAACGTGTATTGTTCGGTGCTTTCCGTTGGAATGCGATAGCACAATTGGCAGCCAATGCAACGAGATGTATCAATCTGATGATAGCTTTCCGACGGAATATGGCTGACAACTTCGTAAATGCAATCGACGGGGCACTGAGACGAGCAGGCATTGCACGACGTGCAGGAGTCTTTATTGATGACCGCAAGGTATCGCGTTTCCTTCTTGCGGTCGGACTTTCTGGTTGCGAAATACTGTTCCGCCGAAATCGTCATTGTCGATGGTCCAATTATTCCATGTCGGATGATTTGCCGTGACGGGAACGACAACCCGCCGCGAACTTGTGCTTCATTAACCATTTTCGGCAGGCAATCGGTATCGACTGGAATGGCAAACGAAACGAGCGGGGAGCCGGGCCTTAGTATATCGGATCGGGCGGATTGATGTCAGCTTCAGAAGGGGCATCTGGGGAGAGAAAAACTGCGAAAAACGGCGACGAAACATCATGTTTGCGGAGAATGGCGATTCTCAATTTCAGGAAATATAGCAATTACACAGTTGGAACTGCGGCGCGCAGTGCGGAGTCGCCTTCACTGATCTCTGTCTGCCAGTTCTCGACGGTTTGGGCTGGCCGATTCAGAAACGATTTGGCACCGTTTCATGCCCGGTTGTGGACCGGACTGATCGCTCGCCATCGTTGTTTGCGCAACGCATTCGAGAGATTCAGGAGACCTTGCGATTGAGCATTTGTATCGGCCCACAATTTGCCGGTACAATCCTCTTCCAACTCACACCAGGTGATCTCTCCAAGACGTAACCCTCTTTGGGACTTCATGATGTCAGCAAGCGTACTGGCGGTCTTGTCGTTGTTGCCAATTCTTGCGGTCGCGCTGTTTTTGGTCATTCTTCGATGGCCGGCGAAACGGGCGATGCCAATTTCTTACATCGTCGCTGCAGCCTTGGCATTATTTGCCTGGCAGGTCCCTCCTAGCCAAGTCGGTGCGGCTTCGATCAAGGGCTTGATCATCGCCTGCGAGTTGTTGTTCATCATTTTTGGGGCCATTTTGCTTTTGAACACATTAGAAGAAAGTGGCGCCCTGGCAACGATTCGCCGCAGCTTTAGCGACATTACCGAAGACCGAAGGGTGCAGGTCATCATTATTGCGTGGCTGTTCGGCTCGTTTATTGAGGGGGCCGCGGGATTCGGGACGCCGGCGGCAGTTGCCGTACCGTTGCTTGTCGGTTTGGGGTTTCCCGCGATGGCGGCGGTGACGGCCGGAATGATCATTCAAAGCACGCCCGTCTCATTCGGGGCCGCAGGAACGCCCATCCGCGTGGGTGTCAATACGGGGCTTTCTGGGAACGAAGCGGTCGAGGTCGTTGCCCGAAATATGGATTTTGTATCCGCCGCAGGTGACCTCCAGTGGGACGCTTTCATTGCCATGATCGGATGGAAGGTCGCCATGCTGCATGCGGTTGCCGGCACTCTAGTGCCATTATTCGTCCTGGGAATGATGACTCGATTCTTTGGGAAGAATCGCTCGTTTCGTGAGGGGCTGGAGGTTTGGCCGTTCGCGCTGTTCGCGGCTTTCTCGATGACAATCCCTTACTTGGCGGCAGCCTACTTTCTCGGGCCTGAGTTTCCCTCGTTACTCGGCGGACTCACCGGGCTGGCGATCGTCGTCGTGGCTGCGAAAAAAAGTTTCCTTATGCCGCCGGCCGATCGTCCTTGGGATTTCGACATTCCCGAAAACTGGGACACCGAATGGAAGGGGATTTTGCAATTTAAGAAGGACGAAGAATGTCCTCGTGAAATCAGTATGGGGCAGGCGTGGTTGCCGTATATTCTCGTGGCGGTATTGTTGGTGGTGACTCGGCTCAAGTCACTTCCTCTATCGGGTTGGTTGAATGAAGCAGCGATTCCAATTCATGGAATCTTTGGCACAGGGATCAATCACGATGTCAAACCGCTATACCTGCCTGGTTCTGTATTCGTCGTTGTTTCATTGGTGACATTTCTCATGCATCGCATGAGTCCCGCCTCTTATGTGCACGCACTGAAACGCTCGGGAAAGACGATTGTCGCCGCGTCGGTGGCGTTGATTTTCACCGTGCCGATGGTCCAGGTCTTTATTAACAGCGGTGGCGGGGCGGCGGGTTATGTCGAAATGCCAGTGGCATTGGCGGCAGGAGTCGAACGGCTGGCCGGCGGGGCGTGGCCGATATTCTCGCCCTTCATCGGTGGAATTGGTGCTGCGGTTGCGGGCAGCAACACGGTGAGCAACATGATGTTTTCGCTTTTCCAGTTCAACGTGGGTCAGCGGATCGGTGTCGATCCGACCTGGATCGTGGCCTTGCAAGCGGTCGGTGGCGCCGCGGGCAACATGATTTGCGTGCACAATGTGGTGGCCGCTTCGGCAGTTGTCGGACTGTTGGGTCGCGAAGGAACGGTGATTCGCAAGACGTTAATACCGTTCACTTATTACGCGTTGCTGCCGGGTTCAATCGGATATTCAATCGTGTGGTGGAACCAATCGGGGCCGTTAAATGTAGGTACGATTGTCGCGTTTTTGATTGCCGCTACGGCGGTTTACACGATTGCGACGAATCGGAGAAAGCTCGCCGCTGAAACAGGAGTGTCTGAAACTGGCTCGAGCGGTTGACTTTTTCTTGTGGGCGTTTCTGGCTCGTGGGAACCAGCAATCATAGAGCAACACGCGACTGTCGCGGGCACAAGTCAGCGTAATACGCAGTAGAAAACATGTAACCGTCCTACTTCGCGGTCATACGGTAAGGAATGTATCAGAACCGTAAATCGCGGGCATAGGAAGGAGCAAATTGCTCTAGGCTGCCAAACGCTTGCGGTATTGACGCACAATGGAGCAGACCGCTCCCGTGATGTCGGCCACGTCTTCATCGGACAATGCCGGATGTAAGGGCAGACTCACCATGCGTTCGAAATTGCCACGTGCAATCGGATAGTCGCTCGGTCGATATCCATATTTCTCGCGGTAGTAGCGAAACATGTGGATCGGCGTGAAATGGACGGACGTGCCGATTCCATTTTCGGTCAATTTTTCCACAATCTCGTCGCGGCCGATTGTCAAATCTGTATGTCGAAATCGGAGCACATACAGATGCCAAGCGTGATCGATGCCAGGAAGCGTGACGGGGATTTCCAGTTCCGGATAATTTTGAAACTCGCGATTATAGGCTTCCGCGATCTCCAGTCGACGTTGTTGAAAAGCTTCGAGCTTTTTGAGTTGGCAGAGACCAATGGAAGCGTGCACATCGGTCATGTTGTATTTGTAACCAGGTTCTTCCAAGTCGTAGACCGCTGAGCCGGGACGTTGGTAACGCTTCCAAGCATCGCGGCTGAGTCCGTGCAGGCTGAGTACGCGTGCTCGATCGAGGATCTCCGGCGGCCCGGTCAACATGCCTCCTTCGGCGGAAGTAAGGTTTTTGGTGGCATAAAAGCTAAAGGAAGTCGGGTTGTTTCCTGTACCGATTTGTCGGCCTTTGTAGGCTGCTCCGACGGCGTGTGCGGCATCTTCGACGACTGTTAGTCCGTGCCGGTCAGCGATGTCTTGGATGGCATCGAGGTCGACCGGGTGGCCCGCGTAATGAACCGGAAGTATCGCCTTTGTGCGTGGCGTGATCGCGCGCTCGATCTGCTCGGCATCGATATTCAAGGTCGACGGATCGACATCAGCGAACACTGGCCGCGCCCCGACGTGCTCAATGACATTGGCTGTCGCCGCAAATGTTAACGGCGTGGTAATGACTTCGTCGCCCGGCCCAATGTCGAGACAAACGAGCGACAAATGTAGACCTGCCGTACACGACGACAGGGCAATGGCTTCGCGACTGCCGATTTGGCTCGCAAATTGTTTCTCAAACTCTTTGGTCTTGGGGCCAGTGGTCAGCCAGTTGGACTGCAATGTGTCGACAACTTCCGCGATTTCCTCTGGTCCAATTGAAGGCGAAAAGTAAGGAAGTATGCGCGGTTGCATGTTGGCCGTCGTTTAAAGTTCGGGGGGCGAGTGTGCAAAAAGGGCGCAAGGCCCATCTAAATTGCCTTATCGGCAATTTTTCGCGCAACATTTTTGTTTCTTTGGGAATTGAGAAGAAAATCTCAAGAGTTCGAATCAGGCACGTGGGCATGGCCGTTGGCGGCGGCGAATTTTTGCTTGCGCCCAAATCGGCAATTCCTGCCGATTGATCTTCAAGCGTGATTGCCTCGGCCAAGCTTTGTCAGGTTAATCGGAGCCGCTTTCGTGCGTAGTGCAGCGCATCTACAAGCACGTCGACGTCTGCCTCAGAATTGTACATGCCAAAGCTGGCACGCACGGTTGAACTGACACCCATGAGATCATGCAGCGGCATCGTGCAGTGGTGCCCCTGGCGGACGGCCACTCCTTTGCGGTCAACGAGGCTGGCAATGTCCTGCGGGTGGGCACCGTCAACCGTGAAACTAACGATGGCTCCTTTGTGGCTTTGGTCCGGACCATAGATTTTCAGTCCCAGGACTTCGGCAAGGCTAGCAGTCGCGTGCTTGAGCAACTGCACTTCGTGAGTTTGAATGGCATTCATACCACACGAA
Organism: Planctomycetaceae bacterium; assembly: GCA_028284485.1. Classification (GTDB taxonomy): domain Bacteria; phylum Planctomycetota; class Planctomycetia; order Planctomycetales; family Planctomycetaceae; genus JANQRQ01. Next base: position 25,692 of record JANQRQ010000313.1, read on the forward strand.
CTCACGTAGTCTATGGCTGCTCCCAATGCGATCGCCTGTGCAATCTGCGGTGTGCCCGCTTCGAACTTCGCAGGCAGTTCGGCCCACGTCGAATGGTCGCGGAATACCCTATCGATCATGCCGCCACCGGTCAGAAAGGGATCCATTTCTTCCAATCGTTCACGACGACCATACAAGACGCCCACACCGGTCGGACCATAAATCTTATGTCCGGAGAACGCTAAAAAATCGACGCCGGTTGACTGCACGTTAGTTGCCGATCGGGCGGCCGACTGAGCCGCATCGACGACGGTGATCGCTCCAGCAGATTTCGCTCGAGCGGCAACATGCGAGACATCGTTAATCGTGCCCACGACATTCGACATCGACGTCAATGCGACGATTTTTGTACGTTTGGTCAGCACGTCATCGAGTTGCGACAAGTCGAGACGGTAGTCATCGGTGAGCGGAATGAAATTCAGCTTCGCGCCGGTCTCTTTTGCCAATTGTTGCCAGGGAACGAGATTGGCATGATGTTCCATCTCGTTAATCAGGATTTCATCGTCCGGCTTGACGAACTTGCGTCCCCAGCCGTAGGCGACCAGGTTGATCGACATGGTGGTGCCGGACGTGAAAATGATTTCTTCCGGCTCGGCGGCACTGATAAACCGCTGCACTTTGGCGCGGGAACCTTCGAGTTCTTCATCGATGGCCACACCGAACTGGTAAATGCCACGATGCGCGTTGGCGTAGTACCGCTCGTAGCAATCGACTTCTTTTTGGATCACCTGCTGAGGTTTTTGGGCGGACGATGCATTGTCGAGGAAGACCAGGTCGGCCCCATTGGGAAGCGGGCGGCTGAAGATCGGAAAATCCTGCCGAACTCTCGCCACATCAATAGTCTGTTGCGATGTGGTGGACGACATGGCTTAAAGTCCTTAGGCGGCTTGCTCGGCAATTGAACGAATCTTCTTGACCATTCCAAAGAGTCCGTTTCGTCGTGCCGGGCTTAGGTGTCGATCGAGTCCCAAGCGCGCGAAGATCGCTTTGATGTCCGTATCGAGAATCTCCTGAGGGGTTCGGCCCGAATAGGCAGCCAAAAGAACGGCAATGAGTCCGTTCACAATCATCGCATCGCTTTCCGCCTGAATCTCGACAACAGGCGAGTCGCCGTCTGAAGTATTCGCCACGAGCCAGACATTACTCTGACACCCATGGACCTTGTTCGGTTCGATTTTGTGTTCATCGGGAAGCTTGGGAAGGTCGAACCCGATATCGATCAGGTAGTCGCATTGTTCTTCCCAGTCTTCCAGGGACTCGAATTGTTCGATCAATTCATCGATTGTCATCGATTGCAAGGGAAACATCTTTCTTAGCAATCCGATCGGGCGTTTCGGTCAATCGTCAGTGACATACGATCGCCAACGAAAATTTGGAAACGCCGCATGCTCCGATTCAATTTGAGTGGGGCCAACAGGTTCGTTTGGCCTTTCTTTCACCATATTGTAGATGGCGCCGTTAGGGAATCCAACCGGGTTAATTCTGCTACTCTCATCTCGGTTGTATGCACGAAATGCGCGAGAAGACGGCCAATTCATAGCCGAATTTGTGCTGCGTCCGAGCTATTCAGCCGGCTTAGAGGATTTCCAGAGTCGGTAAACTGGGCGTCTCCAGCAACTGGCGCGCGATTTGAATGGCGACTTGTTCGCACATGTTGTTCAGCGAGTCCCGAGCCGGATTTCCCTCGTCGAACAGTTGTGAGACTGCACCGGAGTCTCCCTTTTTGCGGATTTCTGCTTCGATGGGAACTTCGCCCAGGAATGGGACGTCGAGCTCTTGGGCTTTTTCCTTGGCGCCTCCGCGTCCGAAGATTTCGCCACTCATGTTTTCCACAATTCCCAGCACTGGGATATTAACCTGCCGGAACATGCTGATGGCCTTCACCGCGTCGAGCAATGCGACTTCCTGAGGGGTGCAAACGATGACCGCTCCCGCGAGTCCGACCAATTGCGACAGTGTTAAGGAGACGTCACCCGTGCCTGGCGGCAAATCGATGACCAAGTAATCCAACTCGCCCCAATCGGTGTCTTTCATGAATTGGGTAAGCGCTTTGTGCAGCATCGGCCCACGCCACACCACCGCCTGTTCGGGGGGAACAAAGAAACCCATCGAGATCAATTTCACACCATCTGCCTCGAGTGGTTCGATGCGAGTGATCGTTTCCCCGGTCTCCGTCTTCTTTTCCACCATCGCCGGTTGGCCGCTGGCTCCCAACATATGCGGAATACTTGGGCCGTAGACGTCGGCATCCATCAGCCCGACGCGGGCACCGGATTTTTGTAACCCCAATGCCAGCGATGCGGCGATCGTACTTTTTCCGACACCCCCTTTGCCACTGCCGACGGCGACAATGTTTTTGATATTCAAGCCGATCGTCCCGCCGGTATCCTTGCCGCGGACTTTGTGCGAAAACTCAACCGTGACACCGGATGCTTCGGGGAAGCGATCGGACACAGCGCTTTTGATCGAATCCGAGATACGCTCTCGCTTGGGATAGGCCGGAGTCGGCAATTCGACTTCAACGGTGACCGAACTGTCATCGCCGACCTTCGCCTGTTTCAACATATCCAACTCGCTCAATGTTCGCCCGATTTCCGGATCGGCGAGTTCCTTCAGACAGTCTAAAACGGCTGTGTTGTTAAGGCTCGATTCGGCCATGCTTTTCGTTCCCAATTCACGAGAATTCATTCTTTGCCGGCAATTCAGGCGAACGTCTCTTTTATCAGCGTGTGACAACTCTCTCAATGGACCTGCGGCATTTGCTTCATATTTCCATTCCGCTGGAATTCGCAAGTTTCCAATGGCGCCGACAGAGCCGCGCCAGGTCGGCCCCACACGATTCATCGGTCAGAAACTCGAGAACACCGAGGTCGCGAATGTTCCACTCCATGCCGAGCGATTCTCGGGAACCGATCACAATGACGGGCCGATCTGCGCTACTTTGATCAATTCGGCTTTCGAGAAACTGCAGGCAATCCGCCGGTGCGGAGGCAAAATCCAAAACAGCAATTCCGGCTGTTTCAGGCGCGGTTGCCGAAGCAATGTCGCTGATCGATCGAGATCCACGCACATGAACCGGTTCTCCCTCGAACTGGCGCTGCAGTTCGGGTTCCCAACGGGGCCGTTTTTCGAAGACGACAATGGAATAGGAGTTCATCGCAACTCAGAGTGTCCTTTAAAAATCAGCCTGTCCGTCGCGAGTTCGTGCAGGAGAACACGTTTCGTCAAGTCGAGTCCGTGCGGAAAAAACTTCCAAAGAAATAGCATGGGACGAGCGACTACGTTATTCTGAATTTGACATTCCGTATCCGTGGAGACGTCGTGCGGCGTCGCAGAATCTCATCTGCATCGACTGGGAGGTCTCCGCCGCAACCCCGCCCCACTCCGCGAGCGTTGCATGACCCACCGCATGTATTATTTCACAACCGAGCCAGCAATCAACGTTGTAGAACGGAGACGAGTGATGAATTTCCTCCCGATTCGTTTTTTAATCGCCTGTGTGACTGTTCTAACGTCTCTCATTTTGCAGGGCGCCCTGTTTGCAGGCACGATCGAGATCGACACTCCTGTGTCTCCCCCGACTTGGGCACTCTTGGAGCGGGATTTGCTCGAAGCGAACAATGCCGCCTGCCGCGAGTTCTTCGCGCGGTAG
>JANQRQ010000317.1 GCA_028284485.1 Planctomycetaceae bacterium
CTTTACGCACGTCGATGATGACGGCACGCACTCGCTCTCCGACTCGGTGCGACTCACCCGGGATTTGTTCACCACGCGGAAGGATCCCTTCAACTTTGCCTAGGCTGACCGTTGCGGCTCCCCCTTCGAATCGTGTGACCGATCCGGTCACCGATTGGCCTTTCATCGCTTCGAATTCTTCGAACAGCGAGTCACGTTCCGCTTCGCGGATCTTTTGAATCATGACTTGCTTTGCCGTTTGGGCTGCGATCCGACCTAGGATGTCCCCCAACACTTCGGGCTCGAGATCTTTTCCATCACATTTGACGGTTGGTTCGCCACTTTCGCGGTCGATATCGACAACCAGTTCAAAATCCTCACCAAAATGTTTGCGCGCTGCCGACAAAATTGCCTGTTCGATTCCCTCGAAGACAATTTCTTTGTCGATATTTTTGTCGCGATGGATGGCATCGACGACTCTGAGGACCTCAGGACCGTTCATGATATCCCTTTCGAACCGGCGTCAAATTGCCTGGCCCGGCATAAGAAGCATCACCGTAAATTCAAAAACAACAGCCCACCAGAATGAAAAAAAGCGGGCACAAGTCCCACTCCGATTCACAGCCGCTGGCGTTTTGGACTGCGACGCTCGCAATTCTGCACTGAGCCGACTGCGAGCAAACCACTTTGCTTGACGGTGCTTGGACCGTACGCAAGTTTCGTCTACATGCCTTACGCCCTCGTCAGGAGCCGTAGCATTCATCAACGTTGAGGCCAAGCGACCGCAACATTTGCGCAAAAGTTCCGCCTGACTTCAATAAATTCCAGTGGATAACCTTAGCGATCGTAATTCTAGCTGTCAAGCAGGCCGGATCAATCGCTGCGCGGGGAGCCGTCTTCCTCAACCCCTTTTCTAGTAAGGGTTTTGCGCCTGCATCGGAGCTTAGGACTAGAACCGCTGCCACGGAACCGTTATAGTCCACCCAACTGTCAGATTTTTCGCCGAACTATCCGGTCCCAACGAATCGAGCCGATTGGTTTACGCGGCCCGAAAATCCCTTGGGGACTCTTTGATCGACGACGTTGGAACAACCAAGCCTGGAGTTTGAGCGAGGCTGGTTTTCTCGGAGATTTGTGTTCTTATCGTACCCCAAGTGGTCGATCTCACGAATCGGACACTTGTTTTCCGGCGAAATAGAAACATTACTTCGAAACTCACGCGAAGGACAGTCGATGAAACTTCCCATGATCATCACCAGTCTCTGCGCAGGGATCGTTTTGACGCCAGCCGACAATGTCGGCGCTCAAGTTCGATTCCGCCCCGGCTCTGGTCCGGGTCTCCCAAGCGCAGGCCAAGCGGTGAACGCGACCCACGAGCGACTCAAAACAGATGCCGACCAGGCGTATCAACGGGGGGACTACGATCGCGCGATCGATTTGACCTCGACCGTATTGCGCCAAAACTCCCGCGACGCTGTGGCCTTCTATTTGAGGGCTAGTGCGCGAATTGAAAAAGGCGAATCCACGGGCGATACGAAACTGGTTCGTGATGGCATCGCGGATGCACGAGATGCCATCCGAGTTTCCGACAACAAGAACCTGGATTATTACCTTCCTTACCTCAGAGGAATGTCGAGTTTAGCGACTCTCGAAAATCGAGAGGCTCACGCTGAGGCGGCAATGAAGGTTGCTGATCAAGTGCTTAAAGGTCAGTCGGTCGAGCCAGGCCAGCGTGCCAATTTGTTATATCAACGATCTTTGGCAAAAGTGTTCCTCAAGGACTTTGAAGGAGCGGCCAGCGATTTGAACACGGCCATCCGCCTGGTGCCCAGCCATTTCGGTGCAATTCTCGGATTGGCAGACGCGTATGCAGCAGCGGGTAACAAAGCGCAGGCGCTGGTGAGCTTCGATCGGGCGATCGACGCATTTCCGTCCAACCCGCTCGTCTATCACAACAAAGGCGTTTACCTACAGACCGAAGGGGATTCCGAAGCCGCGATTGTCGAGTTTACTCACGCTGTCGAAATCGACTCGAATTATTTTTGGTCTTACACAAACCGCGGTATTGCCCTGATGTCCATGGGTAATTCGGAAGCGGCCGAAGGAGATTTTACGACATCCATCAAACTCAACCCCCAGCAACCGTTTGCCTATGCACAGCGTGCAGCATCGCGATTGGACCAGGGGAAAGTCGATGAAGCCATTGCGGACTTTTCTGAAGTTGTGAAATTGGATCGACAAAACCCGATCGCATTTGCCGATTTAGGATTCGCGAAATTCTTTAAAGGCGATTATGTAGGAGCCTTGTCGGAATTCGACCGAGCGCAATCGATCGATCGTTCCATCCACTGGCTCAATTCCTGGCGATGTGCATCTTTGGTCGGCATGGGTCGTATGGATGCCGCACAGCGCATGTTTGATGATGTTTTGAAAAGGAACGTCCGACAACGCGATTGGATCGATAATCTGGTGGCGTACCAACTGGGAGCGGCCACCGACCAGCAGCTTATGACGGCGATCGCACAGTCTGACAAGGAATTACAGGAGATTCAAAGGTGTGAGGCCTATTTCTTTATGGGAAGAAGGTTCGCCACAGAAGGAAAAACCAGCGAATCGACTGCCAGCTATCGCAAGGTGCTTGATACCCAACAAAGGCAATTGTCGGCCTACCGAGGTGCGCAGTTTGCCTTGAACGATTTCTCAACTCAGGTGGCGAATCAAAAGAACGACCAGCGTAGCCGTTAACGCTGTCAGCTTAACGCCACATCGAATTGCAAAAGGGCTCCGGACGAAAAGAAAACCGTCCGGAGCTTTTTTTGTGCGCTGCTGATTCCCCGGTGGGTGCGACAAGATTCTATGCACCGCAAACAACCATCGCACTGGCTTGGCCGGCTTTGGTGACGTTGATATTCATGACAATCTTGTTCGAAATCGGCAATGGTTCGCCGTGCACGATATTCAAGGGGCACTCGGGATCGGGGACGTCGTAGTTCAATGTCGGTGGGACCACCGAATGGTTAAGTCCGACCAGCGAGGCTGCCAATTCAAGAGTTCCTGTACCGGCTCCAGAATTCCCGAAAAAGCTCTTCAGGGCCGTTACAGGTAACTGGTCGGTCGCATCGCCGAACACGTCGCGGATGGCTTTCGCCTCTTCGATGTCGACCAGGACTTCTGCAACACCGTGGGCATTAACATGCCCCACATCGTTGGTCGAAATTCCCGCTTGCCGCAAGGCCGCGTTCATCGCGTTGACCAGCGCGAGGCGGAGTTGCGGCTTTCCGGATTTGTCGATAACGCACGAGGCGCCTGTTCCAAGCACTGTGCCCAGAATCGTTGCCCCGCGGCTTCGAGCATGCTCCTCTTCTTCAAACAAGAACGAACAAGACGCTTCGCCGACGACTTGCCCGCTTCGATCGCGTTCGAACGGTCGCGATCGGCGTTCCGGTTCCGCCGGGGTTGTTGCCAATTCGTCCCATAATGCGGCGTGCAATGCTTTGACTGGATGGAGGCGAGTTCCTGTTGTTCCTGCGATCATCATGTCGGCAGTATTTCGGCGAATATGGTGAAATCCTTCTCCCATCGCCAAGTTGCCGGAAGCCTCGGAAAGCGTGAGTGAATTGTTTGGTCCTCGCGCGTCTGCAAAGATTCCAATATGACAAGCCGGCATATTCGGCAGATATTTCAGTAGCCAAAGCGGCTCCATCGCCTGCAGCCCTGTTGTTCCCCATTTCGTGAATTCAAAATGGTGGTCGCTTCCTTCGATACATGTGGCGCAACTGCTTTGCAGGACGTCCGGGGGGCTCAACATCTGGTTGGCTCCGAAAGCTACCCCCATGCGTGCGCCGTCGAAATCGCCGGCAGCGAGCCCCGCGCTTTCCAATGCCAAAGCTGCTGACGCGACGCCCAATTGAATCTCGCGACACATGACCTTGAGATTTTTGCGTAGCTTTTTCAGGTACTGCTTCTTTGCCGTTTGGTCAGTGAAATCTTTGATTTCCCCACCAACATTGTCGGGCAGCGCTGTGAACGACAAACGGTCGATGTGGGCGATTCCGCTTTTTCCAGCGGCGAGCGACTGCCAAACAGCGTCGACGCCAATACCAATTGGGCTAAGAACTCCGATGCCGGTGATGACAACTTTTCGGTTCGACCCCTGACTGTCGCTCATTGTGGATTCCGGTCGTACAAATGAATTCGGACACACCGACGTTCAAATATCAGCAAAGTCGGTCTGTCTATGTTTAGCAAGGAAAGCTCGTTCAATCACATGACTCGGTTCAACGACGGACTGCAGTGTTTCAGCCAGGATGAAAAGGATCTGTAAATGGTAGACTTTCTTGCTGTGATAGTAGTTTTAAGGAACTTTACGCCAACTCGCCGCGTATTCGCTTCGGTCTAGCAGTTGGTCGTGACGTTCGATGACGGTCGAGGTTGAAGCTCAAAATAGCCAGGATAATGTCTTGGAAACAGAGAAAACGGGCCGAACCGACTTCTGCAGGTTGGGGCAACACTCTTTCTGCTTGTGCGTTCCTGGAACAGATTCGCAATTAATTCGGCTTCCGCTCCGTGCCTTCCCAATGCGGCGTTTCCCTCACGCGTCTGCTAAAGACAGTTTCAAACCCACTAATATGTTGCGCCAACTACCAAATTCGTGGCTCGAAAATGGTCTCGAAACCAGCTCTAGTCAGCCTTTTTAATAACCAAACACGCGTTGTGTCCACCGAAACCGAAGCTGTTTTTCAAGATCGTTCGGACAGAGCTTTCCCGTGCTTCATTGGGCACATAGTCGAGGTCACACCGGGGATCGGGGTCATCGAGATTAATTGTCGGTGGAATGACCTGGTCTTGCAGAGACATGACTGAGGCCACGAATTCGACTCCGCCGGATGCTCCCAGGAGGTGCCCCAATTGGCTCTTAATGCTCGAGACTGACAGTCGCGAAGAATGAGAATTGAAGACCGTTTTGATGGCGGTCGTTTCGGCCACATCCCCCAAAGGCGTGCTGGTCCCGTGAGCGTTGACGTAATCAACTTGATTGGCATCGAGCTTGGCATCGCGCAGCGCGCTTGACATCGCTCGGGCGGCCCCGCGTCCTTCCGGGTCGGGCGCGGTCATATGGGATCCATCGGCCGACATTCCGTAGCCAGCAATCTCCGCCAGAATCGGTGCGCCACGTTGTTTGGCGTGTTCGAGTTCTTCTATGACGCAAATGCCGGCGCCTTCAGCCAGGACGAATCCGTCTCGTCCGCTATCGAATGGCCGGCTGGCGGTCGTCGGGTCGTCATTCCTAGTCGAGAGGGCGTTCATCCTGGCAAACCCCGAGAGCCCCATCGGGGTCAATGCGGCCTCGCTACCGCCCGTAATCATCACATCGGCGAAGTCGTTTTGGATCAGTTTGTAAGCGTCGCCGATTGCATTGGTTGCGGATGCGCATGCAGTGGCAACAGCGGAATTTGGCCCCTTCAGCCCCCAGGTCACTGAGATATTGCCGCTGGCGGCATTGACCATCAATTTCGGAATCATGAACGCTGAAACGCGAGACGGTCCCCGTTCGTACAATCGAGTATGCTGATCCTCGATCTCGTGCAATCCGCCAATTCCACTACCGATGACGACTCCATACCGGTAGGGATCGTCGGCCGAAACTTCGATTCCGGATTGCTCGACAGCCTTCGCTGCGGCAACGACTGCGAACTGACCGAATCGGTCCATCCGCTTCACGTCTTTGGAATCGATGTCGCAGTGTTCGGTGGGATCGAAATTCTTGACCTCGCCGCCGAACCGCACCTTGTAATCGGAACAGTCAAACCGATTGAGCGTGCAGATGCCGCTTTTGCCGGCGCATAACGAATCCCAGAAGGCGGAGATTTCACATCCTAGCGATGTGACGACTCCGATTCCTGTGACGACAACCCGCCTCGCCATCAGCTAGCTCTTCTCCTCGATATAGTCGATCGCGTCACCGACAGTGCGGATCTTTTCGTAATCATCATCGGGGATCGTGATTTCGAATTCGTCTTCAAACTCCATTACGATTTCAACGACATCGAGCGAATCGGCTTTCAAATCATCAACGAATGAGCTCTGTCGAGAAACTTCCTCTTTCGGAACACTCAATTGTTCGCTGACGATGTCGATGACTTTTTCTTCAATCGACACGTGTACTTCCTCCAACAGCAATTGGTCATTTTCGGCATCAATAAGCGACGCAACCGCATGGCACGTCTTTGCTTTTCGCCGATTGCGAAGATATATCGCGTTTCGTAAGGCGTGTAAACCGCAAACTTTAGCGAATAAGATTACTTGTTTTGATTTTGTCTCGAGTACAAAGGCCATCCGTGAAATCCCGCCGGACTCTCATGCCCGTCGAGGAGGCAATCCAATGCAGGTTATTTGCCGCGAATCCTAGGAATTCCCGGGTTTTTTTCGTTCGACGTACTCTTCGCTAGTCGTCAAGCACCGAGTGGACCGGGATTTTGCGATGGATCCGTTTCATTAACCCTCGCAAAACTTTGCCCGGGCCGATTTCGTAAAACTCTTCAACCCCGCGGTCGAGCATGCGACGCATCGAATCTTCCCAAAGAACCGGGCTGACAACCTGGCGTACCAAAAGATCATGAATCTCTCGGGCGCTTTCGTGAACGTCAGCATCCACATTGGAAACGACCGGTATCTCCGGGTTCCTCAATGTAATGTTCGCCAACGCTTCCGCCAAGCGTTCGTCAGCCGGCTTCATGAGAGAAGTGTGAAATGCCCCGGCAACCGACAGAGGAATCGCCCGTCCCCCAGCGGCTTCGGCTAATTCGACCGCCTTTTGGCAGGCAGCAGTTTCACCTGACAGGACAATGTTTTTCGGGCACAAATAGTTCGCAATCGTGAGCATTCCAACAGCGGATGCTTCCTGGCAAATCTGTTCAACTTGATCGAGTTCCAGCAACAGGATGCTCACCATGCCCGACGGATTGGCCTCTGCGGCGCTCTGCATTGCCTGCCCACGCTTTTGGACCACGCGTAAACCGTCCTCAAACGACATGGCGCCGGCAAATGCCAACGCGGTATATTCGCCCAGGCTGAGTCCCGCGGTGATGACACAAGACTCGGCCGCTTCCGGGTTTTGGGAACGTAATTGATCCAACGCCGCGAAGCTGGTCACGTAGATCGCCGGCTGGCTAATGTCGGTAGCGTCGAGTTTTTCGGCCGGCCCCTCGAAGCAATATTGCGCCAAATCGTAACCGACGATGTCGTTGGCTTGATCATACCATTTGCGTGCAGGAGGAAAGCTTTCAACTAAGTTCCGCCCCATCCCGACAAATTGCGCTCCCTGTCCTGGGAACAAAAAAGCTGTGCTGCTCACCGGGTCACTCCATCGGCACGCCATTTTATGATTGCAGGTTGCTTCATATGGAAGTCCATAAACTCAGTGACCAATCGAAACATCAACCACAACAATCTCTGTCTGTTGAGCCGTTGCGGAGTCGCGTATTTCACGAGGCGCCAGGGCCCATCCGTGTAAGTCGTCACAAATTCTCGCTGCGACGAGGCCTTTGATGGTGCCGGTTAAGAACTCTATATGACCGATGCCTCAGCCAATTCTTCGGCAATTTGTGCATTGATCCTTCGATTCTTAAAGCGCGTTGCGACGCGAAGCGCGTTGGTAATCGAACGGGCATCGCTCGAGCCATGGCCGATAATACAAATGCCGTCGATTCCGAGTAGTGGCGCTCCCCCCTCCTCATTGTGCTGATAACTTTGCCCAATCGACTGGAAGGCCGACTTGGCCGTTTCCACGTCGGTGCTTAACTCCTTGAGGATCTCTCGCGAGATCGCCTTGATCATGAATTCGGCCATTCCTTCGCTGACTTTGAGCACGACATTGCCGACAAATCCCTCGCAAATGAGTACATCGGCTTCGCCCTGGTAAAGCCCTCGACCTTCGATGTTGCCGACATAGCAGTCTTTCAGTCGACTTTGCGATAACAGTGCATGGGCATCGCGGTACAGGTCGTTGCCTTTGCCCTCTTCACTGCCGATGTTCATCAGGCCAATTTGCGGATTGGAAATCCCGAGCATTTCCCGCGCGTAAATGGCCCCCATCACACCGTATTGGTAAAGGTGCTCGGGCCTGGCTGCGGGATTCGCACCAACGTCCATGAGTACCGAGCGGCCACGCAAAGTCGGAAGGGCAACAGCGATCCCGGGACGCTTCACGCCTTTCAGGTACAACCTTGTTCGCAGGCCGGCCGCAACGACCGCCCCAGTGTTCCCGGCACTGACTACGGCATCGACTTCATGCCCGGCCATTAATCCCCAGCAAACGGCAATGGATGATTTGGGTTTCTTTCGAAGTGCTTCCGTTGGCTTTTCGTCCATGCCAATGAAACCATCGGCCCCTTGAATCGTCAGGCGTTCGGGCTGCGGGTCCGATTGCGCGAGAGCCGCCTGGAGCGTCGACTCGTCACCGACCAGGATGATTTCCAAGTCAGGGTCTGTTTGAAGTGCGGCAATCGCACCTTCAATGTTCGGTTGAGGCGCGAAGTCCCCGCCCATTGCGTCTAAGGCGATGCGCATTCGGTCTTAATCCTCAGTCGCGACTACCGTGCGTCCCTGATAATAGCCGCAGTTCGGACAAACGACGTGTGTCGGAACTGCTGTACTGCACTGTGGGCAGTAGGTTAATTGCATGGGCTTTATGCCATTATGGGCACGACGTTTTCGTCCCCGCGCCTTCGAGATTCTTCGCTTCGGAACTGCCATTTTTTCACCGATCAGAATGAAGTTGGTGGTCAAGCTGCACCGCTATCGCGGCGTTTGATAGTCCAACGCGAGCCTGAACACCTGAAACGTACGAATTCGGCATAGTATTCAAAGCAGAAAAGGACTGTCAAGCAACGCAACGCACGAGCGCGTAATGGATTCCGTTTTCTTTGAATCCACATTTTCCAGTCTTCTCGTTTGACCTAATCGTTCTGAATTGACGACCGCAAGGCAGACGGAATTGATCGGCCGGGCCCCATTCCTCGTGAGAAGACGGAAATCGCACTCGCAATACCACGCAAAATCGCTCATTTATCTCGGGGGTTCGAAGTATTTATTTGTGCACGAGTTTCGTTGAACGCGGTTTCGTTGAACGCGGTAAAGCCCGGCTCGGCCGGATTTAAAAACCTTCTCGTGCACATGTCTTTCCTGCAAGAACTCTTCAGGGATCCCGCCATTTGCCACAATCGCCCACCCGAATGACGGGAGCCGCCTCATCAGACATGCCGATATCATCTCAATACCGACAAGTGTGTCGAATGCCTCATTCTGGTGGAATTGCGGGACCTTCTCTTAGCTGCAAAGCCTCCGTGATACACCATTTGCTCCAGAATTCCTAAAGTGGCGATTTTAACTCTGGATCATAGCAGCCAGCGGCAAACGATCATGAAGAAGTCAAAAGTCTCGGGAAATTTACTCACCACGGTTTCGAGCACCCGGCCGTGCCAGCTTGTGTTGGCGTGCTGCCTGCTCGTGGGGGGGCTGGCCTGCTTTGCGGGTTGCTACGTTCCCAATTACCATCGCCCTCATGGGTTTAGCGATACCAGCAATCGTCGGTTTGCGGCACAGCAACCGATGGCTGTCAACTGGCACGATCAATCGATTGGCGGCATGCACGATGCGAGTTCATTGCCGCCGGCACCGGCTGAAATCGAGGCTGATCCCTATGGCCCCGATCTGCTTCCAATTCCAGTGGAACCGAAGCAGATACCGGCGGACGCAGTGGACGATGAACGGTCCCCCGTCGATCTATTGCCAAATCCGTCCCCCTCGGCGAAACGGATTGACCCGCTTTTGCCAACGTCAGCGGGGCCCGATCCTGCACCTCGCGAACCCGGAATCGGATACGCTCGCGTACCTGATACCTATCCTCTGCCGCCGCCACGCCTTCGAACTGTGAATGGCGGCCCTCGCTTTCGCTAACCCCACTGCTGCGAACGCATTGGTGTTAAACGATTTGCGAATTCCTGTGGGCCTGCCATTCTGCTCTGGATTCGATTGACACGATTCTGTATCGTTCCGCGACTTTGTTGGCCCGGAAATTTCGTGTTTTTGAATCGAGGAGCGAATTATGCGCTTTACCCTTTGCGCATTGTTGGTTGTCGGACTCTCAACGCTTCAACTTGGCTGCGGTTCCAGTGATGAATCATTGGCCTCGATTGAGTCTCGCGGTATGGCGGTCGTCGACCTTGATGCTGTCGCGAAGAAGCTCGGCCGAGATGTCGAAATGCAAAAGCTAATCAGCGAAAGGCAGACGGCATTGAATCAGCAACTGGCCGCGATACAAGACAATTTACGCAGCCAATTTGAGGATAAGAAAACCGAATTCGGTCCGAACCCCACGGAAGATCAAACGCAACAACTTGTCGCCATTCAAAACCAAATCAATCTTGAGCTGCGCCGTACTAAGGCCACAGCACAAAACGATTTGGAGCGCTACAAGCAAGGGTTGATTGCGGAGTTTCGAGAAGAGGTCAAGCCGGTCGTCAAGCAGATTGCTGCTGAGAATGGAATCGGCGTGGTCGTTCCGAAAAACGAAGCAATCATTTTTACCTTCGAACCGGAATCGGATATCACCGAACTGGTTGCCTCGGCCATGCCGGAAAGTTCTGTGGCGCGCGAGTCAGAAATCTCGCAAGTGAGCCACGAGGAAGAACAGGCCGAGCCGTAGGGATAGCATCTGAAGTTCGAGGTCGTAACCGCGACGGGGTCAATGCCCAGCGGTTACACCTCAAATTCGTTTCCCGCGACAGATTCTGCGATTCCTCCGATGCAGGATTTGTGCCGCTCATTCTAGGTGGCGACGACGCCCCCCATCTCATAGCCGATGTCGTGCGGTCTGCGTTCGGGCACACGGAAACGAGTCAAGTGACTCGAAATCGAAGTTAGCGATCGGACGTTGGACTGCAGGCGGGGACATTGTCGAGGCGGTGAAATCTTTTTGGAGAAATCAGCGCTTCTTCGCGAACAATGCGAACTTCAGTCGGTGCTTCGATTCCGATTTTAGCGCGATGGGTACGACAATCCAATACCGTGATTGTGATCGAGTTCCCGACAAAAATGCGTTCTCCAATTCGGCGAGACAACACGAGCATCGATTCCGTTCTCCTTAGCGAATAGCTAACGCGGCGAGTCGCGACGTTCGAGCGTCGCTCGAATCCTCGCACGCCACAAATGCTATTTCGCGGATCGTAGGAATCGATGAAGTTGAGGCAATTGTTTCGTGAAGACTGCCGTTCGGCTTTACTCGCGGTGATGACGGAATGCCGGGGTCTTGAGGCGTCGTTGCAGTCTTCAATTCGCAGTTTCGAGCGTTGCCTGCCTGACGGAAAAAAAGTCGTCGCCTGAAAACAACAGGTGGACTGATTTCCCATCCGGGCTCATCCATTTCGTAGGCAGACTGCTCGTCTCGCCCGGACCGACGTCCCAATCATTTGTAAAGAAAGCGGTCGTCCAAGGGCCCCATGGTTGGGGGGCATCGTAAATCCCGAAGCCCCCTTGAAATCGCGGCCCGCGGGAATCGGTGCTTTCCGGTAAGACTTGGCACCACAGGTACCTTTTCAGACCCGCGTTGTAGGTAACTCCGGTTCGATAACAGCGGCCGGGATTCTCAAAAACAGCCTCACGCTGGTTGACGTCATCGCTCCATCGAGGGCTTCCAGAACTGGTGATCCCGGCGAAGAACGCGTACGCTTCCCGATCGCGAATTTTCTCCTTGTGAACTCGGGCCATGACCATTTGATCTGCTGGTTCGTAGGCGCTATTGGAGTCGTGCGAGTAAACATAGACGTAATTGTCACGCGCACCAGAGTAGTTTTTGCCGAAGTTGAGAAACGTTGGGTATCCAAAGCTGGTCGTGAACTTCCAGTCACTCCATTCCCAGGTTGCGCCATGGTCGACGGACCAAGCCAGTTGTGAGTTTCCGGTATTTCGTGCCCACAGGTAAAGCACGCCGTCGACCATTAGTAATCCGCTCGCTTTGCGGCCCCGTTCGCCGCCTCCTGTTGCTTCCAGCGTTGGACAGCGGATATTCACGCCGGAGATGTCAGGGGGCGATCCGGTGACGCGTACAAAACCAACACTCAGTTTGTTGGGAACAAATGGCTCAAACCCGTTGCCGTCGCCGTATGCAGAGTATAGATGACCATCATCCGCCCACGTTGCAGGCCAATTATCGCTGCCCTTTGCCAACCGGATAATCGAACTGGCAGGCGCCCATCGAATTCCTGTAATGAACGGGCTTTGCGGAGGTGGAAACTGCCGTGACTGGTCGTCTCCGTGTGCTGGAAACGCATTTGGCAGTATCGTGACAATTCCGACAACGACTACGACTTGGTTGATTCGAAATTGCATTGGCTTGCCCCGCACATCGTAGTTGAAGACTCGAGTGAGGCGACGATTGGTGGAAATTCTTGGCCGATCATCGCGGCAACCCATATCATAACCAACGCCGACGCTGCAGTGCATGCATCTCGGGGTTGGTTCAAGAAAGAGCCTGCAACCAGGGAACTCTCCGATTTCCATAGCGGTGAGGGAGGCGTGATATCGCGTCGATTTATACGACATACAATGCCCATCGAGGCGAAGTTCTCACAAACCAGTTGCGTTTTGAGAAGCGACTGTGCTATGATTAGACAAAATGTCTTACTGGCGGTTGATTCCGTGGTGTGATCTTCGCAAACGTCGACAAAGGGACACGCTAAGCATGTCACGCACGAGATATCGAGTCGCGTTGTTGGGGCTGGTTGCCTTTGGGCCTTACACGGTTGCCCAACTCAACGCGCAAACCCGACTTGTCACGACCCCCGATGGCAAGACGATCGCTGTCCAACAGTCGCCGTCCGGTGCACGCACTTCACCTGCTGGCAGACCTCAGCCGGCCAGCCGCCCAACAGGCCAAGCCGGCAAGCAGCCAGGCGAGGCCGGGGCCAAGGGGAACAAGCCGGCCGATAAATCGGGAAGTAAAAAAGAGGAAAAGCCGAAGGACGACCAGGGCCCGAAGGTCACCAAGCGGCCGGAGAAGCCGCCGCAGCCTGCGGATCCCGAAGAACTCAATGTGCGGCCGGATGAAAACGGCCTGGTGCAGTTCAACTTCAAGGGGCAACCTTGGCCGGCTGTTTTGGAATGGCTCGCCGAGGTTTCCGATGTCAGCTTTGATTGGCAGGAATTGCCCGGTGACTATCTCAATCTCGTGACTCAAAAACGTTACTCGATTGACCAGGCACGCGATTTAATCAACAGTCGGCTGCTGTCAAGAGGATTTACGATTCTCCGCGACGGCGAGATTATGTCGGTCGTCAAGACTGCCGGGATCGATCCCAGCTTAGTGCCGCGCGTGGCCCCCGACGATTTGGCGAGCCGAAGTGCGCATGAATTCGTTCGAGTGTCGTTTGAGTTGGATTGGTTACTGGCAGACAAACTTGTCGCAGAACTCGAACCGATGGTCAGCCCAAATGGCAAGTTGACCAAGTTGACAGCGACCAACCGACTGGAAGCCATGGACGCCGTAACGAATCTCCGGGAGATTCATCGTCTCTTGCAGGAAGAACAGTCGCAGGCAAGCCGACAACAACGAGTTCGTGAGTTTCAATTGACTTACACAAAGTCGGAAGAGGTGGTCGATCATCTCAAGACTTTATTGGGATTGGAAAAATCAGGACCTGCCGCGCAATTGACGCCGCAGCAAATTCAGCAAATGCAACAGCAGGCTGCTCGAAACTCGAACAACAAGCAAGCCCCGGCTCCGCCGAAAGTGGAAGTTTTCCTTGTTGCCAACGTGCGGAAAAACAGCGTCATCGCACACGCGCCGCCGGACAAGATGGCTGTGATCGATGAAGCAATCGCGATTATCGATGTTGCCACGGCCGGTGGGAAATCCTATTTGGAAAACGTGGATCGCACGCGCGTTTATCGATTGGCGTCGATCGAACCGGAACCAATCGTGCAAACGTTGACTGATTTGGGCAATTTGGATCCAACCACAACGTTACAAGTCGACAAGACAAATCGTGCAATTATTGCCCATGCCAGTCTTGCAGATCACGTAATCATCGGTGAGTTGGTGAAAAAGCTCGATGGCAGCGCGCGACAATTTCGTGTCATTCCGCTCCGACGTCTACGAGCCGACTATGTGGCTGGGACGATCGAATTCATGATGGGGGCCGGCGAGAAGAACAACCAGCAGATGAGTTCCAGCTATTACATTTATAATCGGTACAGCTCGCAGTCGCAGCAATCGCAATCGAATAGCGACAAGTTTCGGGTTGATGCCGACGTCGAGAACAATCGCTTGCTACTGCGTTGCAATGAAATTGAATATGAAGAGATCGAAAACCTGCTGATCAAGATGGGAGAAATGCCCAATCCCGGTGGCAACCCTGATCGCATTCGCATGATTGATGTCGAACCGGGGCAGGAAACCGATCGCACGCTGGAATTGATTCTCCGCGAATGGAACTCTCTCAGAGAGAATGAACTGATCATTCAGCCTTCGGCACGGCCACGACTACCGGATGATTCCGAAGAAGAAGTCGAAGATACAGAACCCGAACCAAGGCCAACGGATCTTCCAGGGATCGATACGCGAACGGAAGTGAAGCCGTTTCGAGGCAATATCGGTGGCGGTCAGGTTCTGTCGTCGCACGAAGTGGAGTTCTCAGGCGAAGCGACCGAAGCGAAAAATGCACAGGAATACGATCGTTCGTCCTCTAAACTTGACCGAGAGATTCCGGTACAACACGTTAGCAATTCCGAAGAGCGTGAATCGAGCGACCAATCCGGCGAGGTAAGTGCCAGTCGGCAACATCCAGAACGACGGGTCGCACAGAATGAGCGCTACAACGACAATTCGACACGGGCCCCGTGGGAGTACTCTCGCCCCGAGCAGCGCGGTGATTACGACGAACGCAATTCGACGAAAGACCAGCGGCGCACTCCACCACCGGTCAGCATTTCACGAGGTCCCGACGGCCGACTGATTTTGAAGTCCGACGATACTGCGGCACTCGATATGCTCGAAGAGCTACTGATCCGCCACGCTCCGCCTCGTCGGGACTACGCCGTCTTCAAGTTGAAATACCCCAATTCCTATGCTTACGGAATCGCGCTCACGCTGGAAGACTTCTTCAAAACGGAAGAAGAAGATAGCGGTGGAACACGATATGACCCGTTCTACGGGCGCTATTACTCCGGCGGAAACTCGAAAGACACAAATTATCGGCTCTCGAATCGACGACCGCTGAAGTTTATTTCCGATAGCGATACCGGAACGATTCTGGTGACGGGGGCCGATCCGCGGCAACTGAAAACGATCGCTGAGCTAATCGATCTGTATGACCAACCGGAGCCGACTGACATCCGCTTGATTCGGCAGACGCGGATCTTTCCGATCAAGTATTCGAAGGCGCGGATAATTGCTGAAGCGATTAAAGACGTCTATCGCGACCTGTTGAGCGAGAACGACAAAGCTTTGGCTGACGGAAACAAAAAGGACGATCAAAAACCGGCCGACCGAAGTTACACGTACATTTATGGGTACAACGAAGGCGAGGAAGCACCGGAAGATCCGATCAAGTTTAAGGGGCTTCTTTCATTAGGCATTGATGAGTTGTCCAACACTTTGGTTGTTTCAGCGCAGGGGACGCTGTTGGACAACGTAGCGACGATGATTGATGAACTCGACAAAGCCGCCATGCCGACATCGACGGTTCAGGTCTATCAGGCGAGTTCGAACGTGAATACCGGATTGCTGCGGGAAAAGTTATCGACCGTTCTTAGCGAAACCAGGAAGGCCGCCCAGGCCAAAGAGCAGCCCCAACAAGGGCAGCAACCCGGGCAAAATGGCGGGAACGCCAATAATGGAGGCAATGGAAATGCCACGATTCGTCTCCAGGTGCAGGGTGGCAATTAAGGCCGGCGGCCGCGCATCTTATTTCGCGCGGCAAATTGGGTTTACCGTGCTAAGTCAGTGCCAAGACCCAAACCGTCAGAAATCATTCCAGGCGGTAAGGCGCTTGCGTTCGGCAGTTCCAATTCTAGCTGCCCTGTTTGTCGTTTTCTGCTGGTTTGGCTGCATTGCGCAAGCGCTGACGTGCGGTTTCTGCACGTTTTGCTAAGACGGTGTGAAACTCAAATCCCGAGAAAACACCGGTGCGACGTTCTGCCAACGGTGCAAGCGATTCGATGACCTCACGTGCCGACTGCGGACGCTGGTCGGGCGATTTGGCAAGCATGCGCGTGACAAGTGCGTCCAGTTCTTCGGGCACTCCCGGCACGACATCGCTCAGAGGGCGTGGCTGCTGATTCAAGTGTGCCTGAAGCTTTTGGAGGTTTCCTTCAACCGGGTGCGGCGGCTCGCCTGTGATGGCGAAATAGAGCACGCAGCCCAGGCTGTAGATGTCGGCCCGTTCATCGACCGTGAAACTGTCGATGGCTTGCTCCGGCGCAATGAAGTCGGCTGTTCCAACGCATTCGTGGCCGAACACACGGGCCAATGTAAACTCGTCTTCATCCTGGCGAGTGAGCGCTAATCCAAAGTCGAGCAACTTAATTCCACCGTGTCGATCAACGAGGAGATTGCCAGGTTTTACATCCCGATGCACCATGTGCATTTTGTGCACATGGTCTATCGCGGCCGCCGCCTGAGCCAGAAAGCTGCATGCTTGCGGCCATGGAACAGCACTTTGCACATCGACCAATTCGGTCAGATTAATACCAATGACGAATTCCATGGCGATGAACGGAAAAGTATCGGCTCGGTCGACTTCATAGGTTCGGACAATGTTGGGATGGTTAAGCCGCAGCCCTGCCCTGCCCTCAAGCTCGAATCGTGTTGCCAAATCAGGGTTTTGCGCCATATGCCGGGCAAGCACTTTGAGAGCCACTTGATGACCGGCATCGACATGTTCGGCGAGATAGACCCATCCCATTCCTCCGGCATCGAGAAGCTCTTCAAGGCGGTAACCATTGACGGTCGCATTTCGGAAATGCCCATTGAGGAACCAATCGGCTTGAAACCGCGAAACGTAACCGCGATTGAGAAGCTTCCGAATGATGGACAGGTCGGAGGCCTGCTCTTGTTCTTCAAGAAACTGAAGTCGCTTACGTTCCAAGTCGATTAAATCGTTCCGAAGCTGTAATTCGCGGTTTGCTGTCTTTTCCGTTTCCGCCTTATGTTGATCTCGGGCCAACTGAAGTGCCGACTCCGCGCTGTGTAGCTGCTCTTGTCGCCGATTGACTTCGACCTGGTGGGCTGCGATCTCCTCTTGCCGGTTAACGACTTCTTGTTGGGTTTTGACGAGTTCCTCACGATCGGCTTCGAGTTGAAGTAGCTCTTCTCGAAGTTTTCGAGAATCGACATCCATTGATTCCTTGGCAAGCTGCAGTCGCTCGTTCTCGTCATTGAGTTGTTCTTTTTCCGCTTCGATGCGCGCTTGTTCGGAATCGAGTTCGTTTGTCCGGCTGGCCAACTGTTGGTTCACTTCTGTCAGCCTCGTGCGTTCCGCCGACAATTTTTCGCTGTCTTCCGCAATTTTGTTACGCTCGTCGGAGATTTGCGTGCGCTGTGTGGAAAGGTCGGCTTCCCGAGATGCGAGTTGTTCGGCCAGAGCTTGGTTTCGACCGGCGCTTTCTTCGGCATCTCGCAATAGTTGTTCAAGGTTGTGTCGATTTTGTTCAGCTGTGGTTTCCGCGATCGATAGTTCAGCTTGCCGGTCATCGAGTTCGCTTTGCTTTTGCTTAAACTCTCGAGATTGCTCTTCGAATTGCTCCTGGAGTTGTTCCAGGTGTTGCCGCTCGGCCATCACGTGTTGGGAACTTCGCTGGACTTCCTCCTGAAGCGTTGCCAACGATTCGCGTTCTTGCTCAGTTTGCAGACGCATTGATTCAAGAGTGCTGTCTAACTTACGAAGTTCGGCATCACGCTCGTCCAACCCGGTAGAGAGTTGTTCCAGTTTCGACGCTTGCTGGTCGAGTTGTTGCTGCCGTCGATCTTGTTCGGCAACCCTTTGCTCAACCTCTTTCGCAGCCTCGTCGAGTTGATGAGTTTGGTCGTGTATCTCTTGTGCTCTGTTTTGGAGCCGTTCTTGTTCTTCCAACAGCTGTGCATGATCGGTTTCGAGTTGGGCAAACTTCTGCTGTAACTCGGTAGATTGTTGTTCGAGTCTGTTTGTACCGGTTTCTAATTCGCGTTTTTCTTGCAGCAACTCATCCCGATCTTGCTGAAGTGCCAACCGGTCGGTTTCCAGCGCATTTTGGGAATCGCGTAGCTGCTGCTGTTCGTTTTCAGTCTTCTGTTGATGATGCTTGAGCTGCGCCAAAGCTTCTTCTACTTCGAGCTGTTGATCGTCGAGCTGCTTTTGGCGCTGTTCGAAATCGGCTTTTGTTGACTCGATCCAATCGGCGTATTCCCGCTTTTGCTGATCTAATTCAGCTTCCAATGCGGCCTTTTTGGCGGCGAGTTCCTTTTCCAGGTCATCGCGCTGTCTCTGCAAATCCTCTTCTTGCCTGCTGCGATCGGCCTCAAGCAAGTCTTGTTCTTCCTGCAACTGCGCTTGCGTGGCGGCGAATTCGAGCGTAGCCAAAGAGGGCTCATGGGCACTTTCGTGGTCGGTAGTCAACTCGCGTTCAACACCGATTGGCGATGGCGCCAGATTCGTTTCGACCAGGATTTCGAAAGGTCCGATCTGTATCCGGTCGCCATTGGCAAGCGCTTCGACGTCTGCAGGGACTCCATTGACGGTCGTTTGAGTGGGGGCCCGTAGCGCCCTGAGTGTTACTCCCGATTTTCCAACCGTAATGACGCACTGGACAGGGGCGACAGACTTTGCGACTAACTGAATGTTGCATCCTTTGACCGATCCGATCAGTGTCGTATGCCGCAGGATGTCCTTTGTCGCGGATTTGTTGTCCGGTGTTTGGATGACCAGTCGCGCGTAGTTCTGCCGTGGATCGAGGGGATCGTCAGCGATAGTTGTCTGATGTCCCCTGCTCATGAAACTCCGGCTTCGTATGCGTCTGCGAGTTGGTTGCGCGTTGCACCGCATGGTTTCGGTGCGTCATCGACAATGCCAGGACGGCAGCTATCAGAGAATGCCAACATCCAGAATAAACCGGCGGAAGACCCGGTTCAACGGGAGTCCGTCCCATGGCACGGCGTGAAATGACGATTCGAAGCGTTCCGACAGATCCTGGCCTCTTGCCCCCAGACCGGTCTATCTACGAATGATGGGACATCAATCGTGAATTGCCCGGCCTCGGCGGGCCAGCGTAAGATTGCGACCGCAAAGCGACTGTCATTGTCGCAAGACAGAAAGTCGTGCTCGTCGAGAATCTTCGCCGGCGAATAAGGCGTGCTAAGCGGCGGCTGACATGCGGTCGTCGCGGTCGTAAAGATGCTCGCGTGTGGGCGGCATTCCGGAGAGCCCCTTGGCTTTGTGCTTGGTAACGACAGTTTGAAACAAACATGCCGTGCCGTCACCCAATGCGTAGCTGACGCAGCCGAGGTACGCCAGCCACAAGCGAAACTTCTCGCGACCGACCAATTCGATGGCTTCCTCTCGGTTTTCCCACAGACGATTGCACCACAGTTTACAGGTTAAGGCATAGTGATCTCGCCAGCCTTCGACGTCCTGCACACGAAACCCAGTCGCTTCCATTTTCTCCAGAGTGTGGCCGATGTGATCGAGCTCGCCACCGGGGAAAATGTACTTCGCCAGCATTCGCTGCTCGCTGCGAATCTTTCGGAATTTGCGATTGGAATGTTTGGCGGTGCGCGTGATTCCGTGGTTCAAAAAGATCCCTCTATCGGGTAGCAGCGACTTAACCTTCCGGAGGTATTTCGGGATGTTCGCGATTCCGACGTGCTCGATGATGCCGATTGCGGCCACTTTGTCGTAGTGTCCTTCAACCTTCGAGTAGTCTTGGTATTCGACCGAAGCGCGTCCTTCAAGCCCTAAAGCGCGGATTTTGTCGCATGCAAAATCAACCTGTGCTTGCGAGAGGGTGACCCCATGGGCGATCACGCCGTAATGTTCTACCGCGTGACAAACAAGCGCGCCCCAGCCACAACCGATATCGAGAAGTTTTTCTCCTGGTTTTAGTTGCAGCTTGCGGCAAATCATGTCCAACTTGTCGAATTGCGCCTGGTCGATTGAGTTATTCCAGTCGGTAAAATAGGCGCAGGTGTAAACCATATTCTTGTCGAGGAACAGTCGGTAAAAATCGTTGCTGATATCGTAGTGGAACCGAATGTAATCCTTGTTGTCGTCTTGAACCCGGTTTCTTCCTGTTTCGTCACCTTGAAAATCATTCTGGTCGACGATTCGGTCGGCTCCGACGAAGAGGAACGGCAGTAGGCTCTTGCCAATCGCAAACTTGCTGATATTGCGAGCCCGCTCTCGTGACTTCTTGACTCGAGTATTCTCCATGAAGGTCATGAAGTCGGCACCGTGAAAATCGATATGCGCTTGGGCGTAATGGCGAATGAAGTTGTCTAACGTGGGCCGCCGCATTAACGAACCGATGACGCCAGGGCCGCTGATGGAGAGACACATATTGGGGTCCGCGTCGTCACCCAAGGGGACAACAGATCCGTCCCAAAGCTTCACCGAAATCTTCGTATTGACGGCCTCGCCGACTTTGGTGAATAGCGTCCTTGCTGACTGGGCGAGTTTGTCTGTCGTCATGACGAGCCGGATCCTTTGCGCTC
This sequence comes from Planctomycetaceae bacterium, assembly GCA_028284485.1. Classification (GTDB taxonomy): domain Bacteria; phylum Planctomycetota; class Planctomycetia; order Planctomycetales; family Planctomycetaceae; genus JANQRQ01. The sequence continues at coordinate 20,720 of JANQRQ010000317.1, forward strand.
AAGGCCGAAAGGCTGGATATTCGGGGCAGTTGTATAGCTTTGACCGGCTTATGGGTCAAGGTGGAAGTTGTGCTCGCCCCGGCCCATGGCCTGGTCGGCGAAGGGTCCGTGAAGTTTCCAATTGCCCGAATTTGGTTTATGTTGTTGGGGATTCAGGCAGTTTGTCTACTTCTGTCGTTGCGACGTTTGATAAAGACGGGCAAATGGTGCGATTTCTCCTTATCGCCGTACTCTTCCTAATTTCGGGCCGTTCTTTAAGCGGTCAAGAGATTCCGCTTAAGCTCAATATTGAGTCGGTTGTTCCTCAGTCCCGTTCCCATGCACCGGTTCTTCTCGAAGTTCGACTCGGATGGGAGGAGCTGCAGCTATTAGAGGGCGAGTTGCAGCTCAAATTCGTCATCGGCGAGACGTTTGTCGCCGAATATCATAGCCACGAACTTGTTGTCCCAACCGGTGGGTTGGATTACCAAGTCACGATTCCACATTTCGACATCGAGTCTCCCGATCCGACAGCGCAAATCAAGATTCATGCCCGATTCGTCACTCGCGATGGCGAGGTTCTCGACTTGGAAGCCGATGCACTACGCCTGCTGGTCGTGCCCGCGCCCTGGAGACGCGTGTTTGTGATCGGTGTCACGCATCCCCTGGATGATTCCGGTCCCGCGCAAGGTTTCAATTCGGCAAGAAATCTTCTGTTTGAACAGTTTGACCCACAGCCCACGAGTCGGATCAATCTGTCGACATTGCCAGCGTTGTTACCGCCAGAGAGTTTTCCAGCGCATTCGTTGAGGTATTGCTCATTTGACATGCTGCTGTTGACCGAAGAGGGATTCCCCGATTTGCGATCCCGTCAACTCGACGCCATTTTCGATTGGGTCAACGCAGGCGGCAGTGTCTGTGTCGTTGCGAAGCGAACTCTCGGTGAATTGCACATCGATTTCCTCAACCGTCTTGCCGGTTCGGATCCGATCGTGTTTATGACGGATGATTCGGATCGGCTCGTTCAGCAGCAATACGATGATGGATTGACTTTTCGGACATTTCGCACGGGATTAGGGCGTTCCATGGTGGCGTTGGGCACGCCGGCTGCAGATGCTCTTTCGGGCGACGATTGGCGTCAATCCGTCGCCGATCTGTGGAAGTTCCGCGCTGGTCAAAAGCAAGTAATCCGGGAGCGGAAGTATTGGAGTTTTGACGCCGAACGTCAGGGGACCAAGAATACCGGTTTGGCGGCCGAATACATCAGTCGGCTCCCCTTTGCGCCGTCTCCATTAAGCAGCCAGAAGTTTTTGAAGCGAGAGTTGCTGCCATCGCAGATCGAGGGCGTTCCGTTCGGCGTAATCGTCGGACTTTTGTTCGCTTACCTGATCGTCATCGGACCGGTCGACTACTTCGTCTTAGGGTATTTCAAATGTCGCCGGTTTACGTGGATTCTGTTCTTCAGCGTGTCTTTGTTGTTTACCGCCTTTACGTCCCATTTGGCTTCACGCTACATGGGGCATCGTGACTACGCCAATGGCGTGGTTGTCATCGATGTTGACGAACGTGGTGCGGCCATTCGCTCGACTCGAGTCGATCTGGTTTTCACCGGATCGCAGCGCGTAGCCAACTTCGGGGTGAAGGATGCAATTCACCGTCCATTTGACTTGCCTGTCGCGCAAGCCGATAGTCCCTCGAAAACCAATACCCAACGTTTCGTCGCACAGTCGTTCCAGCAGATTCGAATCGAAGATGCCGCGTACGAGCCTCCGGTGTACCACGGTAGTCTGCCCGTTGCCTATGAGATTCAGCAAAGGATGCGACAATGGACGCCGCGCATGAGTCGCATGACGTCACTTGCACGCCGTGAAGATGCGATCACAGCGGATTTGTTTGCAGATTTGACGGTCTCCGAGTTTTCCACGGAGGAGGGCCGGCAGAGACTAAAACAGCGATTTGAGCAGTCCGGCGAATCGGGATTGCTGCTGCTGATGAATCAACAGGATACCTTTCCCATCGATGTCGGGGGCGGACTTCCCGGGTATCGTCGAGCGTACCGACGGGATTCCACGTCGGGAATACCGCAGATCATGGCGGCGGTATCGGCCTTTCCGGAATTGGGATTGTTTGCCCTTGTAAGCCGGTTATCTCCGACGGCAACGTCGATGGAGGACTTGTCGTTATTGGATCGTTCAGACGAAAGGCAATGGTTGCTGATGTGGATCACCAAGGCGGCTGACGATTTTGTTGTTGTCCGTCGCCTGTTTGAGGAAGAATCGTAATGGCCTTGGTGGAGATCGATAATTTATGGGTCACATATGGCGAAGTGCGCGCGGTGCGAGGAGTTTCGTTCGAAATTCCGCGCGGGGAGGTGTTTGGATTTATCGGACCTAACGGAGCCGGCAAATCTTCGACCATTAAGGTCTTAGCGACGCTGCTGCGCCCCCGCCATGGTTTGGTGCGCGTTGACGGATTCGATGTCACGAAGCATCCGTTGGAAGTGCGGAAGCGAATCGGCTATATGCCTGATTTCTTCGGGGTGTACGAGGATTTAACCGCCAGGGAATACCTGCATTTTTTCGCGGCCGCCTATGGAATTCCCGTTCATCAGCGCGAGCGGACCATTGAAGATGTCCTGACGTTGACCGACCTGATCGAAAAGACCGATGAGCCTGTCGACTCGTTGTCTCGTGGTATGAAACAACGACTGGCATTGGCTCGTGTGTTGGTGCACGACCCCGATTTGCTCCTGCTCGATGAGCCGGCCAGTGGTCTCGACCCGCGTGCTCGGATCGAAGTTCGCGAACTTTTAAAAGCGTTGCGCGAGATGGGCAAAACGATTCTGATTTCCAGCCACATCTTGCACGAACTGGCACAATTGTGCACGCGAATCGGCATCATTGAGGCGGGTCAGTTGATTACTCAAGGCTCGCTCGACGAGATTTACTCCCAATTGGGATTGCTGCAAATGGTGCACGTGCAAATCGTCAATCTCGATGACGAAATGATGCGAAGGATTCGCGATATTCCCGGCGTCGAGGATGTCGAGCAGCAAGTCGATCGCGTCAATATTCGGCTTCGGGCGGAAGAAAAGGCGACCGAGGATCTTTTGGACGACTTGCATGCATTAAACGCGCGAATACGCATGTTTCAACCGGAAGCCATGGACATGGAAACCGCGTTTATGAAACTCACGCAGGGCAAAACGGCATGAACGTGCGCCTGCGAATCCCCGAGCTGCCGCTATTGGTGAAGGAACTCAACGAGCAAGCGTCGCAAGTGCGGACGTATGTCATACGAGTTACCTATGCGGCGGTGTTGTTTATCGCGGCTTGCACAGTGATGTATCAGCAAGGGTCTTCTACCGAAGTCGATTCGGTTGGTCGCTTGGGGAGTGGCCGGGCCATTTTTGAGTGGTTGGTCACACTGCAATTCTGGGGCATTTACTTGTTTTTGCCGGCTTTAGCCTGCAGTGCCATCTCGTCTGAAAAGGAACGGGACAGTCTCAGCTTATTGCTACTGACAACGTTGAGCCCCTGGCAAATTGTCATTCAGAAATTGCTGGGCCGGTTGGTGCCGATGTATACATTCTTGCTATTGGCCATGCCGTTATTATCCGTCTCGTACAGCTTCGGAGGCGTGACAAACGACCAGTTGTGGTGGGCGATTATTATCCTCGTTATGACTTGCCTTCAGGTCGGTGCCCTTTCGCTGATGTGGTCGGCGTATTTCCCAACGACCGCTATGGCGTTCATGGCAACCTACCTCAGTTTGTTGTTAGTGATGATTTTGTCCCCTTGTTGCGGTTTCGTGGTGTATGGGCCGTCGATTCTCGATGTGTCACAAAGCCGTTTGACGGCTGCAGCTGGTATGGGTTGCATCGTTCTTGCGATTTCGACGATCGTCCTGTTGGTGTTTTCGAGACTTTTCGTCGTTCAGCGGGCGTTCGTTCTCTCTCGTAATCCGTTGCTGTGGTTGTTTCGGCAATTGGATGACGTTTTTGTGCAGGCGAATACGATTACTGGCGGAATCGTATTGGTGAATGACCACGTGGCTCTTCCGGGTGATTATCCCGTCGGTTGGCGTGAAACAAAGAAGAAGACGTTGGGAACGGCCCGCTATTTGTTTCGTGTGCTGGTGGTTCTCGAAACGCCGCTATTGGTGGTCATTTCGTTTATCGTCAATCCGATTTCGAATGCGGGTGTCAGTACGGTTAGCAAGCTGTTGTTCGTGATTTGGGTCGTCAGCGTTGGTTTGGTCGCGGTCCAGGCGGGGAGCGTCATCGTATCGGAACGAGTTCATCAAACATTGGACGTCCTTCTGACGTCGCCCATGTCGGGCCGGGATATCGTCCTGCAGAAATTTCACGGTGTGCGACGACTGCTGCTTGTCATTAGCATTCCATTTCTAAGCGTTTACCTGTTTGAAGGATGGTGGAGTAGCGAATTCGGTTTGGAGTATGTGTTTTGGTCGCTGTTGACGCTGATCATTTTGCTGCCGCTCGTCGCATGGACGGCAATTTGGGTCAGTCTGAAGTTTCGATCGCAAATAAGGGCTTTGTTCGCAACCTTGGGGATTGTCACAGTCTGGACGGCGTTGGTGCCGCTGGTGCTATATATCCTCGAGAGCATCGTTCAGATGACCATTCCAGAATTAGTTGGCTTGGTCAAAATGCTTAGCCCTGCTGAATTGATTTATGCCGTCGAAACGACAGATATTGCGCGGCTCAAGGAACCGATTCCGCTGCGCATCAGTTTTGCAGTGAGTTTCCTGTTGCATGGCGGTCTGCTGTATCTCATCCGAAGGCATTGCCTCGACCATGCCGATGCCCTTTTGGGTCGGGTGTCGATCGAGTCTCCCGCCGTTAGGGACGAGGAGTTTGCGCTCGCGACTTGATCCGTGTCAGCAGATTGCGATGTCGCATCGACAGGCTTTCCGCGCACCGACCCTACGCAGACGGTTTCGGAACCTTAAACGAGTTCGCGAATTGGCTCGCGAATGTCGACGAGATACTGCGGTCGCCCGGTCGGATCTTCGATCGTGGTATTCATCGCGTCGATGCCCAGATTGTGGTAAATCGTTGCCACGATCTCCTGCATATCGACCGGTCGTTCCTGGGCGAATTCCCCCAGACGATTGGTGGCGCCGATGGCCTGACCCAACTGCATGCCGCCGCCGGCCAATAACGCGCAACTGACGCGCGGCCAGTGATCCCGGCCGGCTTTGTTATTGATTTTGGGAGTGCGGCCGAATTCTCCCCAGACGACCACAGTGACATCGTCGAGCATGTTTCGCTCATCGAGGTCCTGAACCAGCGCGCTGACTGCTTGATCGAGCTTGCCGCCATGATCGCGGACCAAATCGAAGTTTGCGCCGTGGCTATCCCAGCGACCGTAGGAAAGTGTCACCGACCGTACACCGGCTTCAACCAATCGGCGCGCCATCAACACATGGTCATTGACGGTGGGCGCACCATCGTATTGGTATTTGTAGGGTTTGCCATCGCCGTAGCGGGCGCGAATTTTTGGGTCTTCTTGGCTGAGATCCAAGGCGTTTACCAACTTGCTGGATGTCAGCACGCCGAATGCGGCTTGATTGAAAGAATCCATTCCTTCGAGCATGCCGTTGGCATCGACATCGCGACGCAAGTTATCCAACCCGGCCAGCAAGTGCTTTCGATCCTGTAGGCGATCCAACGTCACGCCGTTCAGCTTGAGATTCGACATGCCGTCGCCATCCGGCTGAAACGGCTTGTATGCTGCCCCCATAAAACCGGGCCCGCCGACTTCAGACCATGGGACGTGCCTGGTTGTTTGCGCCAAACCGACGCATGCCGGCACAGCCGGGTCGACCTGCCCTCGAAGTTTGGCGAGCACTGGGCCAATCGCGGGGCGTCCCCCGATCGATTCCAGTGATTTACGTTCCCATCCGCTGAGGCATTGGAATGCATCATGACGGCCCGAACAGCCGACGACCGATCGGATCACCGCCATCTTGTCCATCATGGCAGCGATTCGTGGGAACGCTTCGCCGATTTGGATACCGGGGACGCTGGTGGAAATAGGACTGAATTCTCCCCGAATCTCGCGCGGGGCTTCGGTTTTGATTTCCCACATATCCTGGTGCGGAGGCCCGCCACCCAGAAAGATATTAATGACCGCCTTATGAGACGAGCGATTTCCCGAGAGTGATTGTGCTCTCAGAATTTGGGACAATCCGATTCCGCCAACGCTCCCCAAAGCGAAACCGCCGATTTTGAGGAATGACCGACGCGGAACCCCGTCACAGTAACGCTGCTTCTGCCCTAAGATCGTCAGCATCGAGGCATGTCCCTTCTGCAATTCGTGTCCAGCTGACCTTTTGGCGAGTTCGCTAAATCGTAAGGCATGTTGGACACGACAGTTTCGTCAACATTTCGACGAATGTTGATGGATACCAAAAGCTTAAATCGTCCGGCGCGGGCCGTCAACAGAAGTACGTTCCGGGCCTGTTCGGGAAACGGTCGTTTTGCGGATCCGGATCAATCGGTTCCGCGAATTGATGCGATCAAACGTATGGATTTGCCCGGGACTGTCGGCGCTCTGCAATCGCTCCGAATTCTCTCACAAGGTGATGCTTGCAAGCACTTTTTCGCGAAATGATCTGCAGATTCAGGGCCAGCATCCCGGATTTACCAGGGATCTTCCGGCAACACTGCCGACTGAAACGCGCGAACATCTCTCCGCGAATGCATGTCGAAACGTTGGAAAGAGGCCGGCTAACGGTTCGACGTGTGCGGAGTGCTGCGGAATTCGACAATTCGTTGATTCCCTTTTCCATCGAGGAGAGCGATTTCCCTAGTCTCGTGGGCGTTTCTGCTGCGTGGGAGCCGGCTATCATAGAACCAAGCGCGATTGTCGCGGCCACAATTCAGTGTAATACGCTGTAGAACGAGCAGCCATGGATAACTCACGCACATCAGCTCGAAGTCTCGCCAACCAGTACTTGGAGTCTGGTGAACCGCTTGGGTGGTTTGAAGAACTTTACGACGGGGTTCAGGGGGACCCAGCCGGCATACCATGGGCCGACTGTGTACCAAATCCCAATCTGACAGATTGGCTTGAACTCCGTTCAGACGATTCGATCGGTCGGCGAGCACTGGTCGTGGGTTGCGGACTCGGAGACGATGCCGAGTTTTTGGCACAACGGGGCTACCAAGTGACTGCATTCGATGTTTCCGGTACGGCGATCGAGTGGTGTCGACGTCGATTTCCGGATTCTCAAGTCGACTACGTCGAGCGGGATCTCTTTGCGCCAGTCACCGTTTGGGAAGGCCAATTCGATTTCGTCTTCGAAGCGTATACGTTGCAGGTTCTGCCTGAAGACCTACAACATTCTGCGATAGAAAAGATTGCAGATTTCGTTGCCCCATGTGGGACATTGTTGGTGATCTCGCGTGGCAGGGAACAATCTGACGATCCAGGATCAATGCCCTGGCCGCTCACGCGCGAGCAAATCACTCAATTCAGGAATCACGGCCTTCACGAAACCCAATTCGAGGACTATTGGGATCAAGAAGACCCGCCTGTGCGCCGCTTTCGAGTGACTTTTCGACGTGCGGAAAATCAAGTCGCGTGAGGAATTGCGGGAACCATTTCATTGACACTCAATTGTGGCTGCTCATCGAAATATCCAGAGTTTATTGTGGATTGCTGAGTGGTGCAGGCGTTTTCGGCAATTGGCGGGCCGGAATGCCGTTTTTCACCCATTTGTTTATGATGTTTAGTAGCGTCGATCTGATATTGTAGATGTCAGTGACGACAAATTGTGGTGATGCATTGTCGAAGCTTTAGCCGTGTGTTTAATTTGGAATCTTCGCGACCGGCAAACGAGTCGAATGGAGTGAGAGGGTAATCGTAAATGCGAAATCGAATCGCTTGGCGATCAAGGACGAGTGTTGGCAGTCGTCTCATGCCGCGGTTGGTAGCTATTCTTTCCCTCCTGCTTGTTGTTGGTTTCATCGACGCAAATGACTCGCTCAAGGCCGATACGGTCGAGTTTGTAACCGGTGCGAAGATGGAAGGCAGTGTTGTTTCTCGGACCGACAAGTATGTTCTGCTCAACATTAAAGTCGGCAGCCGAACGGTCTCGCGCCGTTATCCGATCGATCGTATTCGCGCATTAACAATCAATGGGAATCGCGAGGTTCTTAGCAATGGTGGCTCGCAAGCTTCTTCTCAGACAGGTTCCCGTCAGAACGGTAATCAGCGGACGAGGGCTGAAGTCAGAAGACTGATCGATAACGTAGGCAGCACGCCGCCCGACTGGTATCAGTCAACTCCGCTCAACTATCCGGAAACACTCGATTTGACATGGCCAATGCCGCCCCCAAAACCGTGGAACAACAAGAAAAACGTGGGGCAGTTCAAATGGGACATTATCAATCCCAATCCAGGGCGCTGGCGTGAGGGAGTCAAGTTCTTCCATCATCTCCTTGTGGTCAACAAAGACAACCGTGATGTCCAGCGGCGTGCCATGCAGGCATTGGGGCAAATCTACTATGGGCTGCTTGAGGATTATGTCCGCGCGGCATTCTGGTGGGAAAAAGGAGAAGTCGACAAACGCCCCGATGCGCCTCAGAACGCCGTCCATTTGGCCGAATGCTATTGGCGACTCGGAAATCGTGATATGGCGTTGGATTTGATGAAGAAGATCCGCCCCCAGCATATCGCCATGATCAAATTGATCGCCGACATGGGCGAAACCGATACGGCATTGAAAATGGCCGAGACAGCCAAGAACACAGGTTTGGAACATTTCGCTTACATGTATGCGGGCGACGCATGCCGTTTGGCCGGCCGCTTTGACGACGCGATCAATTATTATCAGCGAGTCTTAAAAATTCCGGCATCGGGGCAACGCAGCCGGCAGATCGAGCAGCATCATAAACGGGCCGAGGCGAGTCTGGCGGCGATTCGATTATTCGACACCTTGGATATCAATCGAGTTCCCGATGGTGCTTATCGCGCCAGTAGTTTGGGCTACGAAGGACAGGTTGAGGTGGAAGTGGTCATGCGTGATCACCGCATTCAAACCGTGAAGGTGACTGACCACAAGGAGAAACAATTTTACTCGTCAATCGCCGATACCACGCGTGACATTGTAGCGAAACAAGGGGTTCGCGGTGTCGATGCGACAAGTAGTGCCACGATTACCTCAGAGGCGATCATCAATGCCACGGCAAAAGCCCTGTCGGCTGCTATGCAATAGGAAAAATGTTCGCTGCTGAAATCTTCAGAGTTCGCGTGGCTGTAAGTAGAATCGGTTTTGATCCTCCGATGCGGGATTCGCGTGTGGCGCATCGATTTGCGATCGATATTCGGAGCGAAGCAGGACACAGGTAAAAACCAACACTGCAGTCTCGATTGGTGAAAGACATTCATGCGACTCGATTGGTTTTTGCCGGTCTTACGAAAGCCGAAGCCCGACGTTCCAGTACGAGCGAACAGTTTTCCAACACGACTGGCACGCCGAGTATTGCCTGAGGCCCTCTTTTCCGATCCAAACATCAAAAAACGGGGCCTTTTGCGGCGTTGGCTGAGAACCATCGGCCTTTCCTGGTTGTCTTCACCAGTGCGCCGCGTCTGTCAGACGGTTTGCTTCGTTGCGTTTTTGTGGTTGTTCTTCGTTGTGTGCTGGCCCTACGGCGCGCAGCCGTCACGATCGTCGACCGGCTGGCTGCCGATCGAAGTTGATGCGGAATCTGGTCGCGTCCTTATGGAGAGTGAAGAGGCGAGAGCTGCGCCATTCCTGCAATTAGACTCGGTCGTTTTCATTACCGACGATAGCCAACAGGAGGATCTCAATGGTGATTTCGGTGCGTTTCGTATTACCACTCGCGACACGCAACAGCTTGCCGCCGAGCCAGTCGATCCGCTGGGGATCGAACAATTGGATCGCCTGGCATTCAGCCTGGGACCGTGGTCGATCCATGAAAGGCGGCCGGGGGCTTGGCCGACGCACTACGCCGACAATTTGGCCGCCAAGGAAAAAATCGCGGCCGAAACGTTTCTAACGATCGATCCTTTGTTGAGCCTTTCGACTGCGCTCGCTGCGCGTTCGTGGGTCTGGTCGTTGACTTGTGCTGCCATCATTCTCGCAGTCTGTGTGCTGATACCACGTGGCTTCTGTGGCTATCTTTGTCCCTTGGGGACTCTGATCGATTTGTTTGACTGGTCGGTCGGGAATCGTGTGCAACGATTTCGAATCTCCGGCGATGGTTGGTGGGTACACATCAAGTACTACCTGTTGCTGGCAACATTGGTGGCGGCGCTGTGCGGGGTGTTAATCTCCGGGTATGTGGCTGCAATTCCGGTGATAACTCGTGGGCTGCTGTTCACGATTGCGCCGTTCCAAAATGGGTTCCTGCGAGAATGGCATTTGGTCCCCCCACTGAACTGGGGACACGTCGTTTCGCTGTTTCTGTTCTTCGCGGTTTTGGCATTAGGCCTCTTGCGACCGCGTTTTTGGTGCAAATACGTTTGTCCGAGCGGCGCGGTCTTCTCGCTGGGAAATCTGTTTCGTGCGTCGGAACGCAAGGTCGAGTCGACATGTATCCATTGCAATAAGTGTGTGGAAGTTTGTCCGTTCGATGCCATTAAACCCGACTTTACAACGCGAACAACGGATTGCACGCTTTGCCAGACCTGCGGCGGTGTTTGTCCGACGCATGCCATTAAGTTCGTCGATCGATTCGACGTGGTGGACCTGAAGACCATCAATGACCCGCCAACCGGTGAAACCAGAATCGGACGGCGGGGGTTTCTCTCGGCAGCTACGGGGACGGCTGCAGCAATTGCTGGAGGGCTGGGAATCGCCGGCGTGACGAATGCGTTTGGTGCGGGACTTGATGACCCCAATGCGATTCGACCGGTGCGCCCCCCCGGTAGTGTACCGGAGCAGGAATTCCTACAGATGTGCATTCGCTGCGGCGAGTGTTTTCAAGCTTGTCCGAATGACGTGTTACACCCCATGGGATTCGAACAAGGATTCGAAGGCTTATGGACGCCGCAAGTCGTGGCTGATTGGGCCGGGTGTGAGTCGGGCTGCAATGTGTGTGGGCAAGTCTGTCCGACGGGAGCAATTCGGGCGCTTCCCATGGAGGAGAAGAAGGTCGCGCGCATGGGATTGGCGATCGTCAACACCGAGACCTGCCTTCCGTTCGCGGGGCGCGAGGCTTGTCAGTTATGCGTTGACGAATGCAATGCCGCCGGCTACGAGGCGATCGAGTTTACCCAGGTGCATACGGAAGTCGATGACTTTGGTCTGCCGGTCGAGGGGACGGGGTTTTTGGCGCCTGTCGTTCGTGCGGACAAATGCGTGGGGTGTGGCTTATGCCAGACTCGGTGCTACGGGATTAATCAAGCGGAGAAAAACCTGCTGAGCGAATCAGCTATCATTATTGAAGCAGGCGCGGGAAAAGAAGATCGTATGATGCAAGGGTCCTATATCCAATTGCGTGAGTTCGAACGCGCGGCCCAACAAAAACAACAGGAACAGTCGGGTGGCGCTGATAGCTATTTGCCGGATTTCTTGGAGTAGTCCAATAGAATTGTGAGCAAACGACATAGTTTGAACAGGACAGTTTTCGGCTCCGTATTGACCAAAGAAACGATTCCTTTGCCGTTTGACGCGTTAGGAAAGGCGTAAAGAGCGATCATGAAGACCGTGCTGCTTTTGGGGGCCGGCAAAATCGGCCGAATGATCACTCAGTTCTTAAGTTCGAGTGGAGACTACGACGTCAAAGTGGTCGATTCTGAAGCAGAAGCGCTTGAAAAAATTGATGATCGCTTTGGTGTACCAACTGCTCAAATCGATGCCGCGAATCGGTCTGACCTCAAACGGGAGATGTCCGGTCGGGACATTGCGATTTCTGCATTGAGTTTTTCGTTCAATCCGCTGGTAGCAGAAGTCGCATTGGAGACCGGGGCGAGCTACTTCGATTTGACGGAGGACGTCGAAACGACGCGCCGCGTGGCGAAGATTAGCGACAAAGCTGCGAGTGGTCAGATTTTCATGCCCCAGTGTGGACTCGCGCCCGGTTTTATTTCGATTGTCGCTCATTACCTGACTCAACAATTCGACAAGCTGGATCGAGTTCGCATGCGTGTTGGGGCGTTGCCGCAATTTCCGTCGAATGTGTTGAAGTACAATCTGACGTGGTCAACCGATGGGTTGATCAACGAGTACTGCAATCCCTGCGAGGCGATACACCAGGGCAAGTTAATCGAGGTCTTGGCACTCGAGGGGTTGGAACACTTCTCCCTGGATGGTGTGCGGTACGAAGCCTTCAATACGTCGGGCGGACTGGGAACATTATGCGAAACACTGGATGGGCGAGTTCGCGAATTGAATTACAAAACGATTCGGTACTTGGGGCACCGCGATTCGATGAGTTTGCTGGTCAACGACCTGAGGCTCGGCGAACGGCGCGACTTGTTAAAAGACATCCTCGAGCAGTCGATTCCCGTGACGTATCAAGATGTTGTCGTCATCTTCGCAACGGTTTCGGGTTGGCGGAACGAGCAATTGGTGCAGGTCAGCGAGGCACGCAAGATTTACCACCAAGACGTCGAAGGCGATCACTGGAGCGCCATTCAAATCACGACGTCCGCCGGCATCTGCGCTGTGGTCGATTTGTTCTCGAACGGAAGACTTCCCGATTCGGGTTTCGTCCGTCAGGAGCAGGTGTCGTTTGATGAATTCATCGGTAACCACTTCGGCAAATACTACGATTCGGGCGTGCGAACGGACCTGGGCGCATCGACCAACCGAGGAGTTTCGGAGTCCGCACAGGATTCGAATTGATTGTGAATCGACCGTATTGCATTCTTGAAGACGGCACTTTCGGAGATGACCACAATGAATCGACCGTCCGTGATTTTGTTTTTTCTTACAACACTGAGTCTGTACTACGAGCCGCAACTTCAAGCTGATGATGAAGCGCGTCGACCGAATTTCATCGTGTTCCTGGTCGACGATTTGGGATGGCGCGATCTTGGCTGTTTCGGCAGCGACTTTTATGAAACACCGAACCTCGACCGCTTTGCCGCAGGGGCGATGAAGTTTACCGATGCGTACGCCGCGTGCACGGTCTGTTCACCAACTCGGGCAGCCATGATGACGGGCATGTATCCGGCTCGCACACGCGTGACCGACTACATTACCGGTGGGCAGCCGGCGAAGTCGAAACTGTTGCGCCCCGATTGGAATCAGCGACTTAACTTGGAATACACAACGATCGCGGAGGCATTGAAAGCAGCCGGCTATCGGACGGCACATGTCGGAAAATGGCATTTGATGCCGCGCGGCAAGCCAGAAATGAACGATTACCTTCCGCAATTTCACGGTTTCGATATCAACATCGGTGGCAACGAATGGGGGGCGCCGGGCAGTTATTTCTATCCCTATGAAAGCAGTCGAAGAAACGTCGGCAAACTTCCGCCGGGTGGGAAAGAGGGGGATTACCTCACGGACCAGCTGACTCGGGAGGCAGTCAAGATTCTCGAAGCTTACGCCGGCGAGCCTTTTTTTATGTATTTCGCGTATTACAACGTGCATACGCCGCTAGAAGGCAAGCCGGATGTCATCGAAAAGTTCAAAGACAAGCTGCGGCCGGGCCAGCAACACACGAATCCAACTTATGCGGCGATGCTGGCCAGTGTCGACGACAGCGTGGGACGCATTCTGGCGACGCTCGAAGAACTCGGTTTGGCGGACGACACGGTCATCATTTTCACCGGGGATAATGGCGGCTTGGATCGTCGCGGGAATCCGACCGACAACGCACCGCTTCGCGAGGGAAAGGGGCATGTTTACGAAGGCGGCGTGCGCGAACCGACAATTGTTCGGTGGCCGGGCGTTACCAAATCGGGAACTGTCTGCGATGAGCCGATCATTACCTGCGACTATTATCCGACGATACTGGAAATCGCCGGCGTCGCTGGCGACAAAAATCATAATCGCCAAGTCGACGGTCTCAGCATTGTTCCCCTGCTCCGCGATGAGACGACGCAGCTAAATCGGGACGCGCTCTATTGGCATTACCCCCACTATCATTCCGGCGGCGCAACACCGTACGGGTCCATTCGGGCACGCGATTGGAAGCTGATTGAATTTTACGAAGATATGCGCGTTGAATTGTATCACTTGAAGGATGATATCAGCGAATCTCGAAATATTGCGGCGCTGTATCCACGTAAAGCGGCCGAGTTAACCGAAAGGTTGCACGGGTGGCGAAAGAAATTGGATGCGCAAATGCCGATTCCCAATCCCGCCTACGAACCTTGAGAAATGGCGTGTAAATCTCGATTGGGATTGATACGCTAAGCACATGGACCGCAGCGTAAACTGTGTCATCGGTCGACGCGATGTCGCATGCGTTGTCTGTCGACGCGCTGAATTCCGATGACGGCCAGATGCAAGAGGAACGAACGCCATGATCACCAAAGTCGTCGCCATCACGATGCTGACAGCCGGCGCGAATGCCCAATTGCCGGAAACTTCCGAGATGAATGTTCTGTTCATCAACATCGAAGATTGCCGGGCCGATGTTTGGGGCTGTTTCGGCAATGAAATTTGCCAGACGCCGAACATCGACAAGCTGGCCGAAACCGGTATCGCCTTTAACCGCGCCTATTGCCAGTACGTTTGCTGCAATCCGTCACGATCGTCGTTTTTGACTGGATTGCGTCCTCACAGTACGGGGGTGCTCTCCAATCGTCACAATTCGCGTCAGCATTTGCCGCCCGGAACGAAGACACTGCCCCAGTTGATGAAGGAACGCGGATATTACATGGCGAATATCGGCAAGCTGTTTCATAGCCGTGGGGCAGAAAATGTGGAGGACATGCGCGTATACGACCGCATCGAATTTCAGGAACGACCGGACGGATGGAATGGTCCGCAACCGTTGCTGCAGTTCCCGGATGTTCCAAAGCATTTGCAGTATCCGCCCGGTCCACCTCAAGGCGATCCCGCTTACGATGCCTGGCGACGCGGCCGCTCAGACCGCTATGGATCGACCGGAACGCAGGACGATATGGAGACCGACGGAAAATACGCACGAACGGCTGTCGCGCTGTTGAAGGAGTTGGCACAAAGCGGCCAGCGGTTCTTCATTTCGCTTGGTTCCAGTCGGCCGCATACACCGTTGATTTGCCCGCAAAAGTACATCGACATGTATGACCCCGCCACAATTCCGATGCCACATGCGCCGCGGAGTGAAGACCGAGGCGTGCCTGATTTGGCGGTTCGTTTTGGGAGGTCGGCAGATATTTTCATGTCGCGCAAACCTTCACCTGAAGAAACCAAGGCTGCAGTCGCCGCCTATTACGGATGCGTGACATTCGTCGACACTGGTTTGGGAATGGTGCTGGATACGCTAGAAGAGACGGGGCTCGCCGATAACACGATTGTCTTCTTCTTTTCCGATCATGGATTCCACCTGGGGGAACATGATCACTGGTCGAAATACACACTGTTCGAGCAGTCGACTCGCGTGCCGATGATTGTGCGGATTCCCGGTAATCCGGCCAATGGGACGCGGTGTGACGAACTCGTGGAACTCGTCGACCTGGTTCCGACGATTGGCGAGTTAATCGGATACGACGTTCCGGATTACGTTGAGGGAACGAGCATGGTCCCGTTGATTGCGGATCCCGAGCGGTCTTGGAAGAAAGCGGCCTTTTCAGTGTTTGGTAACGAAGGCGAGTACAATTCCGTCCGCACGAAATCCCACCGTTACACCGAATGGCAATACAAGGGTGAGTTGATCAAGGAACTTTACAATCTGGAGCAAGATCCTTGGGAGACGGTGAATTTGGCTGACCTTCCCGCCAATGGAAAGACTCAAGCGGAAATGGCTGCGCTCTTAAAGGGTGGCTGGAAAAACGCGTTGCCGGAATAACTCTCCGGTCTGAAAGTTCTGTTGAATTCGACATACAGCCCGGGTTGGCAGCTGTCGACCCGGGCTGTTCTTTTCGCGTGCCGAGTCAACTCAGTTCGTCACCCTATTTCAGAGTGAGGGCGTCCCACGACGATACCACTCAATCTTCATTGAGCATCTTTTGAAAAATGTGAACGTCGATCCGCTTGCCGAATTTCTTGCCGACTTCTTTCATCGTGCCGATGTGCACGAAACCAAATTCGTTGTTGAGTGCCAGGCTGGCATGGCTGCCGTCGGCCACACGGGCGATCAGCGTGTAGTAGCCCAACTTTTTGGCGCGTTCGATGATTGACTGTTTGAGTTGGCGCCCAATCCCCTGCCCTCGGAAGTCTTGTTTGACGTAGAAAGAACTCTCAGCAGTTTCGTCGTAGGCCGGTCGATCAGACCAAGCCGTCAGAGAGACCCATCCAACAACCTGCCCGTCGATCTCAGCAACGATGATGGGGTGACGATCGTCGTGTGCTTCGAACCATTTTTGTTGCTGTTCAATCGTTTTGGGTTGCATGTCGAACGTGGCGGTGGTTGTTTCAATGGCTTCATTGTAGATCGCGGTGATTGATTCCAAATCTTGCAATGTCGCAGGACGTATGCTGGCCATAATGTTACTCCGAATAGAGTTTATGATTGATTGCACAACCGAGTCGAGCCCTATGCGGCACATCGCCGGGGAGTAGGTGGGGCCGCCAAAGACAAGACATGCCTGTATGCCGTTTGGTTCACTAATACTTGTTGCCGGTGCAATGAACTTGTTGACCTATCGTGTGATTCCGGGTGATAATCTGACAGCGGTCGCAGTGGACCAGCGCGATGGGTGTAATTGTGATATGAAGACCGCCGGAATTGACACCAAACGAAGAGAGATCATATGTGCTGCAACAAAAAGGCATTAATTTCGACGATCTTGGTTCTCGCCGTCATGACGGGAGTTTGGGGATACCGCCGGTCAGTGCTGCCGGTGAGTCCCGCCGGTGCGGCTCAGTCTTCCGGTTCGACCAAGCTTACTGATTCGTTACCTGCAGTATCGTCCGAAGTTGTGACACTACTGATTCGGTTTGGATTGAATTCGAATGCCGATGAGCGGTGGGATGGATCGATCGATGTTCAAAATGGCGATGTTCTGGGGCTCGAGGGCCGTCATTTTGCGTTGGATGATTTTGTCAACGGCCCAAATTCGTGGCGAGCCGCCAACCGTCGGGACGAGGTGGCCGGATTCGCACGCATTAACTACACGGAAATGAGTCCGGCGGAACGTCCGCCGACAATGTTCTTTCCGTCAGACCTCTTTGCGGTGATCCACCCCAAAGGTGACGCTCGTGTCACTGTGAATACGACACAGGGAAACTTTGAGTTTGCTCTGTCGTCTATCGGCGATGAACCGACTGCGTTTCTCGACGGTCGCGCATCGGTCGCTCGGACAGCCAGCGTGGATAAGCTGACCAGCGAGGGTTTCGAGGATGACGAGGCGGCAATCGTCGCATTGCCAGACGGCGGTTTAGCCGTCGCGTGGGTGGCCTATCGAGAACGAGCCGACCGCGTCATAGTGCGAACGCTTCGGGATGGTTCGTGGTCTGCGGCGGAGGACGTCACTCCGGATGGTGGTGACATGTTTCGTTGTTCGCTGGCGATGGATCATGAGAGTAATCTGTGGGCCTTTTGGAGCCAGCGAAACGGAACACGGTGGCAAATCTGGGGGCGACAGAAAAAAGGAGATCAATGGCAGCCGGCAATCGAGATCAGCGCCGCAGGCAGCAATACGTTTCATCGGGCGGCCTCCGCAGACGGGAAAGTCTATGTCGTCTGGCAGAGCTTTCGCGATGTGGACGGACGCGCCAACAGCGACATTTACTTGCGGCAATTGGTCGACGGCGAATGGACCGACGAAATGCGGGTCAGTGAATCCCCTGCCAACGATTGGGAGCCGACCGTCGCTGCCGGCCAGAACGGGCAGGCGCTCGTGGCATGGGACAGTTACGACCAGGGGAACTATGACGTATTTGCTCGATCGATTCGTAATGGACGCCTGGGTGACATCGAAGCGATCACCACAAACGCCCGATTTCAGGCGCACGCTTCGGCGGCATTCGACTCTCAAAACCGGCCCTGGGTTGCTTGGGATGAATCCGGGACGAATTGGGGTAAGGACCAGGGATTCTTGATCAATCCGCCGATGTCTTCGCCCCTGCATCAGGCGCGGTCGATTCGCATCGCGATGAAGCAAGGCGGCACTTGGATGGAGCCGAAAGAGAAGCTTGGCGAGTTTTATTTGTACACGCTGTATCCAAATTTTGAGAACCCCCAAATCATCTTCGATGGCAATGGCGTACTGACCATGGTGTTTCGGCATTGGACTCGTTACGCGGCACGGTCGATCGGCAGCCGAATTGGTTGGGAAAACTATGTGACACGGTTTGATGGCAACCGGTGGACTCATCCCGTTCCGTTACCACATAGCCGCGGCTCGATTGAAAAGCGACCGGCGTTGGCGCGGAATTCTAACGGCGACGTTTGGTCTGCCTGGATGACCGACAATCGATTGTTCTCCGCGATGGTGCCGCAGAATGCGGAGATCTATGCCGCCAATTTGGGAGCATCTGATCTGTCACCGAAGTTGGATCCGTCGCGGTTCGCGACCTTTAAAGATCCATTCGCCGAGGAAGTCCCCATTCATACCGATGAGCCGGGCGACGTTCGTCGCATACGCGATTACACGGTGAACTCCGGCGATAAGAGTTTCAAAATCTATCGGGGGGACATGCATCGGCATACCGATGTTTCGCAAGACTTCAAATACGACGGATCATTAATTGAAGTGTATCGTTACGCCTTGGACGCCGCCGCGTTCGACTACATCGTACCAACCGATCACCAGTTGGGATACGATCAGGAGTTTACGTGGTGGCAAGACGAGAAGTTGACCGATTTGTTCCACGTGCCAGGCACGTTCACACCGATGTTCGGGTACGAGCGAAGTCTGCCGTTTCCGAATGGCCACCGAAATGTCATCTTCGCGCATCGTGGAGTGCGGACTTTGCCGATTCCACTCGACGAGCGACGAGGCGAAGTCGGTGCCGAAAAACTGTACGAGTACCTGCATAAGAATAATGGGATTTCGATGCCCCACTCGAGTGGTACGGCACAAGGGACGAACTGGCAGGACAATGATCCGGAAGTCGAGCCATTAATTGAGATCTTTCAGGGTTACCGGGCCAGCTACGAATACTTGGGGGCTCCCAAAGCGGCGAGCCATCAAAAACTAATCACGCAGCGCAGTGGGTTTAATGCCGAGGGATATTGGTGGAATGCGCTAGCCAAAGGCTATAAGTTGGGTGTCCAAGCGAGTTCCGATCACTGGTCGACCCATATTTCATACGCCTGTATTCTCAGTGAAGACTTCACACGAGAGTCGATGTTTGAAGCCCTGAAAAAACGCCACACCTATGCGGCAACCGACAACATCATTCTTGATTTTCAAGCAAGTGTCGATGGCCAGAATTACATCATGGGCGACATTATCGAAGCCGAGTCTGCACCGACGCTGCGGATTCATGCGATTGGCACCGATAACATCAAGCAGGTCGCCATTGTGAAGAATGAGTCCTTCGTCTACACGTCGAGGCCGAACAAACGCGAAATTGAATTCGAATTTAACGACGTCAATTTCGAGCCCGGGTCGAACTATTACTATGTCCGAGTTCTGCAGAATAACGAACAGATCGCCTGGAGTTCGCCAATCTGGGTGGAGTGAGAGTTCGGGCAATAGCTGTCGACAGATTCCTACGTTGCTCATTCGAAGCGAGATTGGGAATGGCTCCGTGAATGGAAAATACGCCTACCAAACCAAGTCGATTTGGCCATTGGCGACGCTCTTCTTGTGTGCGACTTTTGTCGATCCCCAGGTTGCTGTGTTTGCGCAAGACGAGTTGGCGAAGAATGCCAAACCGAGTATCGTGTTGATGTTCGTCGACAACGTCGGCTACGGTGATCTTGGATGTTACGGAAATCTGAAGACGAAGACTCCGAATATCGACAGGCTTGCGTCGCAAGGTGTGCGTTGTACCGATTTCTATATCGGCTCGCCGTCGTGCATGCCGTCGCGCGGTGCGCTATTAACTGGACGACACCCGGTACGGAATGGGCTGAATGAGCAACTTTGGCGGCAAGACGATTTGGAGCAAGTGGGATTATCGCGCGATGAGTGGATACTGCCCCGATATCTGAAGTCGCAGGGATATGTTTCTGCCTGCTTTGGCAAATGGAACTTGGGGTTTTCTCCCGGCAGTCGGCCTACTGAACGTGGTTTCGATGAGTATTTCGGCAACGCGTCGGGAAACTGCGATTACTACACACATATTTACAACGGCCGCAACGACCTATTCCGTGGTATCAAATCGGTTGAAGTCGAAGGATACAGCACTGATTTATTCGGCAACGCGGCGTGCGAGTTCATCCGCCGCCACGCCGAAGATCAGTTCTTTGTTTATGTGCCATTTAACGCTGCCCATTACCCGAATCCCAAGAACAAACCTCCCGGCGATCCGGCGCTTTGGCAGGCACCTGATTGGGCGTTCGAGGTTTACGGAGAGTCGCCCGAAACGCTTGATGAACGGGCACGATATCGGGCCGTGATGACTGCACTCGATGCGGGTGTCGGCAAGGTCGTGCAGACGATCGATCGTTTGGGGCTGTCGCAGAATACGATTGTCGTCCTGCTATCCGACAACGGCGCCTTCATGATTCCCGGGCGGGGATTGGAATGCGGTTCGAACTACCCGCTGAAAGGTGGGGGCACAACATTGTATGAAGGGGGAATCCGGGTCCCGTGTATCGTTCGCTGGCCGCAGCAGATTTCAGCGGGCTCTGTCTGTGGGGAGCCGCTTGTCAGTATGGACTTGGTCGCGCTGGCCATTTCAGTTTCGGGAGCGAAACCAGATTCGTACCGAAAACTGGACGGTCTCGACCCCATGGGCGCGCTTTCAGGTCAGCAGTCTTCGCCGCACGAGTTTCTGTACTTTCACTACGGCGGCGGGAGCGCGATTCGTTACGGACGGTACAAGCTCATTCGACCTTCCAAGGGCAAACCGTGGGATCTCTACGATCTGCAGACCGACATCGGCGAGACGAAAAACCTGGCCTCGGCGCATCTGGATATCGTCGAATTGATGCGAGGGGAATTCGAGCGCTGGTATACTGATGCAGCACAGTGACGATCGTATCTGGAAGTCTAATCCGGCCCCCGGCGTCACAGAGAGTTCGCGGGGTTGCAGAGACCGAAGACCTGCATTTGGCCGAATCAGCTGTTACGATTCTCAGTCGGCTCCCCAGATTTGGCCTTCCGGCTCGTTTTGTCGCTCTTCGGTATTGGTCAGGAGTTCGTCGGCGACTTTTATTTCTGGCGTCATATCACTTCTCCAAGTTGCAAGGCAGACATTAATCGTCCGCGTATATTGATCTCGTCGTACGAAGTCGGTTGCTTTAGCAGAATCGCGTTATTTGCTCGGATTCGATCAATTTCGTGCAATTCTTGGGCCAAGAGTGACCGGCAACCGATTGTTGCCGGCAATAACCGTTGATGGCGTCGGTGGTTAGACACGATTTCAGCTTGGATGTTCGCCCGAAACGCGAGCAGTTCGATAGACAAGTTTGTTTCAAGAGTTCGACAAGGTCTTAAGATCCCTGCCCTCGCGATAAATGCGACGGGGGCTGTGCGACAGCCTGTTACGCTGATTTGTGGCCGCGACGATCGCGTTTTCTACTTTGATTACTGGCTCCCACGGGCCAGAAGCGCCCACGAGAAAAGGTCAATCGCTCTAGTGGGGTGACGTTGCAGTGTCGAGGTTTCGGGGTGAAACTCGATTTGGCCGGGAAACGACGCTTTTTCCGAATCTTGGGAGAACTGGTACAATAATCTCGGACCTCCGGCGAATAACCCATAAATGTGGTCACTTATTCGCGGGACATGTAGCACCTTGAGAAGAGGCCGAAGCAGGCAGTTTTGCATCGCGGAGAGATCACCGCTGATCGAATCGTCAACAGGCGGGTTGCTCGCCCCCTGTCGCTGATTTTGCCTCGAAGAACGAGCTTTCAGGACTTGGATATGAGGCTCAGTGGCACGGGCATCGTTTGCGGGGGACAATTCTGATGAAACACCGCCGCGAGATCGCGGGAGTTGTAGTCGTCACCGGCATCGTGTTGCTGTGCAGCGGTGGCGAGCCGAGCCCCGTTACCTTCGAAAGTGAGTTTAGCAGCCGCGCGACTCCTCGAATCGGTCGCAGATCATCTAGCTTTAGTGACGTCGTCTTGGATGAGGCAAACAATATTTACGTCGCCGACTCGCGGGAAAACTGCGTACACGTCTTCGATCCCGACGGCCGATTTCAGCGTTCGGTCGGTCATATCGAAAGAAGGTTTTCGCGGCCGAATGCTGTTGAAGTCCTCCCGAACGGAGGATTCGTTGTTGCCGACGCGGGGAATAATCGGATTCAAGTGTTTGATGCTGAATGGGACCTACAAACAAGGTTCGGCAAGCAGGGAAACGGCCAAGGGCAATTTGCCGGTCTTGCAGATATCGCTGTTAGCCCCGACGAAATCATTCTGACGCTCGATCAACGTCGCAATCGCGTTCAAGCGTTCGACACTTCCGGACGATTTCAGTTTGCGTTCGGAAGGCGCGGGCGGGATCGGGGCGAATTTGACGACCCCGAGGGAATTGCTGTCGATTCATCCGGACGAATCTTTGTCGCCGATACCGACAACAACCGAATTCAAGTCTTCGATTCACGAGGGCATTTTGAGTCGACGTTCGGCAAACGTGGTCGCGACTACGGCGAATTTGACGATCCGCTGGATGTCGCGATCGACGACTCCGGCAACATCTATGTTGTTGATAACGATAACGAACGGGTCCAGATCTTCGACAAGGATTTTCAATTCCTCTCGGCGTTTGGTAGTCGAGGCGGAGACTTGGGCGAATTCCAAGAACCGGGTGGGATTGCCGTTGACGAGCAAGGACGTGTGCTGGTTTCCGATCGAAACCGAAACGTCCAAGTCTTCGACAAGAAAGGAACTTATCTATTCGCCTGCCAAAGCCAAGATAGTCGCAATGTTGCCGTCGATCGGGAAGGTAACATTTATATCGCCGAAGCAGGGAGAAACCGAATCGTCACTTACGATTCGTCAGGCCAATTGCGGGATACGGTGGGTGGCGAGATGCTCACCGAACCAAAAGCGGTGGCGGTCGACAAGACCGGCCGGATCATCGTTGCCGATACGGGAAATCACCGGGTGCAGGTATTTGATCGCAATGGTGAATTCCTATTTCGTTTTGGTCGACGAGGTGAAGCGACAGGGAGATTCAAGGGTCCGGAGGGCGTTGCCTCCGACAGCGAATCTCGGATCATAGTTTCGGATAAGGACAATCATCGAATTCAGGTCTTTGATGACTCCGGAGCATTCCAGTTTCAGTTTGGCAGCCGAGGCCGTAAACAGGGTCAATTGGATTCGCCGATCGGAGTTTTCGTTGGTTATCACGATGAAATCATCGTTGCCGATCGAGGAAATCACCGCATACAAATCTTTGATGATCATGGAAAATTCGAACGGGCCATCAGCTGCCATGGGTGCGCCGATATCACTGTCGATGCCGCCGGGAATTTCTACGTGGTCGACGCCTATGAGGATCGGATTCTTGCATTGAACCACAGCGGAAAGATGCTGTATCAATTCGGCGGAAGCGGGCAGTCCCTCCGCCGACCGTTCGGGTTGGCGATGGGGATTTACGAGTCGATGTTTGGGAACGGAGAAGGCCATCTTCGGATGCCCCGCGGTGTTGCCATCGCTGAAGACGGTGAAATTCTTATCGCCGATTCTCGGCAACGACATCTCCAGGTTTTTCGTGCCATTCGTACCGAAAGTTCGGATTAATCCGTCTCGTTTGCGTTCGGATCGGCGTGACTCGACATACACGGTACACATCGAAAAATTCGCAGTCTGCTCTTGCTGCCCGATTGCGAAATGTGTGCTAGATTTTGCTTGTAGGTTGCGCGACGCTGCTGGGCATGTCTTCAATCGGTGCCAAAGAACGCGGTTGGCACGATTCTGAGAAAAGCCAAGCGGACTGACCCGAATCAGATTCTCCAAGCACCAATCCAGGCTTGGCAGTGTGCCAACCAGAGTTCCGTAAGACCTGGACCCAAGCGAAATCGAAGGCTGCCCCCAAGAATGACACTACCGCTTGTAAGCGTCATCGTACCGACGTTCAATCGTGCTGACCTATTGCCACAATGTCTCGCATCTGCTCTGAATCAAACTCACGCAAACCTGGAAGTCATCGTTGTTGACGATGGGTCAACTGATGCGACGGCCGACGTCGTGACTTCATTTCAAAACCGTGACTCGCGCATCAAGTTCTATCAGCAGGAAAATGCCGGCGTTGCTGTTGCTCGGAATGCGGGGATGCAGCGAGCCAATGGGGAGTTTCTGGCGTTTCTCGATTCCGACGACCTTTGGGAACCGTGGAAGATTTCGTTGCAGTTGGCATGCCTTTCCGCTGCTCCTGACGCAGGAATGATATGGACGAACATGGATGCGGTCGATCCAGAAGGACAGCCTGTTCAGGCTCGCTACCTACAAAGCATGTACAGCAACTACGAACGATTCGGATTCGAAGTTCTGTTCACAGAGTCAGCATTCTTGAAAGATGTCGCTGGGACATCAGTTGATAGAGGCCTCGTCAAAGAACGAAAACTCTATTGGGGAGACATTTTTGCTCCGATGTTCCTCGGCAATCTGGTCCACACTTCAACCGTACTATTGCGACGGGATCGTTTCGAGAATGTCAGCCGGTTTAACGAAACGATGCGTTTTGCTGGCGAAGATTACGATTTTCATTTGCGAACATGCCAGTTTGGCAAAGTGGCTTACGCCGACGTTTCTTCGATCAAGTATCGAGTTGGTGTGAGCGGTCAAATTACCGAATCGACCAATCAATTCTATTTCGCCGCCGCGTATTTGGAATCGATTACGACCGCCTATCAGAGTGCTTGTGAGAGACTGCAGCCACACCAGGGTTTGATCCAACAGGCGTTTGCCGAGGCGCATGCTTGGCTTGGTGAAGAGTTTTTGGACCGCGGCCAAAGAGACGAAGCACGTCAGCACCTGCTCCGCAGTCTGCGGTATCTTCCAACTCAACCGCGGACGATGATCGTCCTTACCAGCGCTTTGTGCTCACACAACGTCGATCGCGGGCTCCGAGCGGTTTACCAAATGATTAAGTTAGCCGGACGTCGTTTAAGGCCATCGAATGGCACGCCAAAGTCGACAAAGAGGCCGCAAGAACTGTCGGAACTTGCTGGCAACTGACGTCTTTCGCAGTCTTCGACGGAAAGAATGTCGGTCAACTCGGATGATCGGGCATTCGGCCGGATTCCGTGGCAATACGCAGAATCCGTCCGCGCAATGTCAGGCATTACGCTGCCCGCGCATTTGTGCGCGATCGCTTCTCAATGTGTACGAAGCTTGCTAGCATCGCGGTTACGGCGCAATTTGTATGCTCAAACGCGGCGCACTTGGGCTCGCCCTCGATCCGGTTTTCGGCTTTTTGATGCCGATTTGGCTGATCGACAGCAGGAATTGCATGAGTTTTCCGTGAATTGTTGCGGCATCAGATTTTCAAAAGGTTCATAGAACGACGAGGAGCGACGTCCATGGTTTCCAGCAATCCGTTTGGAGCCGAAAGCACACTTAGCGTGGGCGGTAATGAGTACAAGTACTATCGGCTTCGAAAGCTTGTCGACGACGGAGTCGGCGATATCGTAGCGCTTCCTTTTTCCATCCGAATCTTGTTGGAATCATGTTTACGCAACGTCGATGACTTCATCGTCACGAAAGACGATGTCGTTTCGCTTGCCCAGTGGGATGCCGCCAGTCCGAAGCCGGTCGAACTACCGTTTCTGCCCGGCCGAGTTGTGCTACAAGACTTTACCGGCGTACCGGCGATTGTCGATTTGGCTGCCCTGCGAAGTGCCATGGTGCGAGTTGGGGGAGATCCGAAAAAGATCAATCCGCTAGTACCATGCGATTTGGTCATCGACCATTCCGTTCAAGTGGACAAGTTTGCGACCCAGTTGGCGTTGCAATTCAATGTCGACCGAGAGTTTGAACGCAATCGGGAGCGGTATCAGTTTTTGCGGTGGGGTCAGCAAGCGTTCGACAATTTTCGAGTGATTCCGCCAGCGACTGGGATCGTGCACCAAGTGAATTTGGAATACCTGGCTCAAGGTGTTCTGACAAACAACGGCGTCGCCTATCCGGACAGCCTCGTTGGTACCGACAGTCACACGACCATGATCAACGGCCTGGGAGTTGTCGGCTGGGGCGTTGGCGGCATCGAAGCCGAGGCTGTGATGTTAGGTCAGCCGATTTATATGCTCACGCCGGAAGTCGTCGGCTTTCGACTATCGGGCGAACTACCCGAAGGGGCGACGGCGACCGATCTCGTATTGACCGTTACGCAGATGCTGCGACAGCACGGTGTCGTTGGGAAATTTGTCGAATTCTTCGGCCCCGGACTTGATGCCATGTCACTTGCGGATCGGGCAACGCTGTCGAATATGGCGCCGGAATATGGAGCCACGATGGGGTTCTTTCCCGTTGATGAAGAGACCATACGATACATGCGTCAGACGGGTCGACCTGCGGATTTAGTCGATCTCGTTGAGAGTTACTACAAGGAGCAAGGACTGTTTCGGACGGCAGATTCGCCAGAGCCAAAGTTCAGCAGCTCTCTCGAGCTTGATATTTCCGAAGTCGTCCCGTCTCTGGCTGGGCCAAAGCGTCCGCAAGATCGTATTCCTCTAACCTCGATGCAGTCGCAATGGAACCAGGATTTGCATGCTGTGTTTGGCAAATCTTCCCCCGCGACCGAATCGACAGCAGCTGTCGCCGTCGCAGAAGCCGACCCCGCAATCGAAGGCGTCTCGGTCGAATACGAGGATAAGGAGTTTCAGCTGAAACATGGTGCAGTCGTCATTGCTGCGATTACGTCCTGCACAAATACCAGCAATCCTTCGGTTATGCTTGGTGCAGGGCTGGTCGCCAAGAATGCTGTCGAACGCGGTCTACAAACGAAACCGTGGGTGAAGACGAGCCTAGCACCCGGGAGTCGTGTCGTTACGGACTATCTGCATAAGGCGGGGTTGGACAGCTCATTGAATGCACTCGGGTTCAATCTGGTTGGCTATGGCTGCACGACCTGCATTGGTAACAGTGGGCCATTGCCCGCGCCGATTAGCAAAGCCATTCAAGAGAACGACATTGTGGCCTGCTCTGTGCTTTCGGGAAACCGCAATTTTGAAGGGCGCGTGAACCCCGATGTCCGAGCGAATTATTTGGCATCGCCGCCACTTGTTGTCGCATACGCGTTGGCCGGTACGACGGATATTGATCTTTCGCAAGACCCGATCGGCCAAGATGGAGATGGAAACGATGTCTATCTGAAAGACATTTGGCCGACGCAAAAAGAAATTAGCGACGTTGTGTCGAGTTCCATGTCGCCGGACGTATTTCGCGAAGAGTACTCGCAAGCGACAGCGGGGTCGACGGAATGGCAGCAGATCGCGACGACGCAGGGAGACCTATTTGAATGGGACGAATCGAGCACCTACGTTCAGGAGCCACCCTTCTTCGTCGACATGCCAGCAGAACCCACGCCGATTGCCTCGATTGAAGCCGCACGCGTGTTGGTTTCGGTTGGCGATTCGGTGACAACAGACCACATTAGTCCGGCTGGGGCGATCAAGGCTGATTCGCCCGCTGGGACGTACCTGCAAGCACAAGGTGTACCGGTCAGTGAGTTTAACAGCTATGGAAGTCGCCGCGGCAACGACCGGGTTATGACCCGTGGTACGTTTGCAAATATCCGACTGCGAAACCAACTGGCTCCCGGAACTGAGGGCGGAGTTACAAAGTATCTTCCAACCGGGGAGCAGATGTCGATTTACGATGCGGCACTGAGGTACAAAGAAGATAAGACTCCGCTGATTGTCTTGGCCGGTTCAGAGTATGGAACAGGTTCGAGCCGAGATTGGGCTGCAAAAGGAACCTTTCTATTGGGAATTCGCGCAGTCATCGCGGTTTCGTACGAGAGGATTCATCGTTCAAACCTGATCGGCATGGGAGTTTTGCCACTTCAGTTTCGCGAAGGCGAAAGCCGAGAGTCGTTGGACCTGGATGGAACGGAAGAGTTCGACATTGCGATATCGGATGGCCTTAAACCTCGGCAAGCAGTCGAGGTAACGGCCCGTAAACAAAATGGCGACGAAGTGCACTTCGTGACGACTTGTCGAATCGATACCCCTGTCGAGGTGGAATATTATCGAAACGGTGGGATCTTGCATAAAGTACTGCGCGATTTAGCATCGGGTTCGTCAAACGGGTCGTAATCCAGCGATTTGTTTTTTCTCATGGGCGTTTCCGGCTCGTGGGAGCGTGCGATCATGGAAAAAAACGCGATTGTCGCGGCCACAATTCAGCGTGCCACGCTGTAGAATCCATCAACTCACATTGACGGGGACCAGCGTTGGCGCCACGAGGCTTGCCGACAAAGCCATAAGTTGTTGTCGCCCATGCCGGGCACCGCTCGGTTGTTTCAGTGAACAGTTAGCGGATTGGCCCCGTTGATCTCACGCCCCGGCGAGTCTGTGTTGCGAGGCGCAGAATATCCCCAGCGGTCGGCCAGCGGGCCAAGGACTTTTTGCACGCGCGAGATAGCAGCCTCGTCGAAGTCGTAGTGGTTGTTCGAGTAGGTCCCGATTGACTCTACGTATTCGGTGATCTTCGGTCGAGCAGCCTCGAATCCCGGTAGTCCCAGCCGCTGATAAACATCTTCCAGGACAGGGATTTGGTCTTCAACGAGGTCCTCGTGCCGAATTTCCACCAAGTTCCCCTTGGGAATAATGTGTTGATCGGCGAAGAATCGATCCATGATCAGTTTATGACGCTGCAAGACAGCATCATCGAGTTTGGATTTGTCATATTGCTGCAATGAAAATCTGTCACACATTTTGTGCATCAATTTGCAGGTCGACGCATGAACGATATAGGGGTTGCGTATGACGTGGATGAACCTCGCGTCGGGGAAGATTTCTAAAATGTGCTTGAGACGACCGGTGTGATGCGGATTCTTGAGTAGCAGCCTTTTGCCGCCATTCTCGAATGTGACCTTTTTCAAAAGCCAAAGGTAAGACTGTTTCCAGCGGCGGATTTCCGAATCGGTGACACCGTCGAATAGGATCGTTCGGCGAAATGTCTCGTCGATGATTTGAGGGAAGAAGTATCCGAGATAGTGCGTTAGATCGGAGCATCCCACCATTGCGAACTCTTCAGACATCGGTTTGTCGAGTCCGACGGGAACGGCATCCATCGGTCGCGACATCGGAAGGCGATTCTTTACAAATTGTACGAGCGGCTTGGGGATGCTTAAGAATCCATTCGGCGCGGCACAGTGCAACAGGCTAAGGTGGCTGAATTGCGGATCTTGTAGCAGTAAGTTTTGTGTGTTTGTTGTGCCGCTTCGCCAGTGCCCTATCACAAACACTGGCGGTTCAGAGAACTTGGTCTGTTCGACCCGTCGCCTGTACCAGACATGTTCATAGAGGCGCAAGGGAATTGTTCCGATTGTCCAGGCCGTGATCGATGCCGCTGTTCCGTAATGTGCGAAATCGATTTCGCGTCCGAATCTGCGGGCAACACGGAACCAATTACGCACGGTTCCACTGGCCAGTGGATGTGGGGGAGAGGGTCTTCTGCGATTCATTGACGTTCTTACTTCCGTGCAAAGGTCAGTGTTGGAACTGCATCAGAGGTCTTGCGATATTTTTAACCGTAACTGATCGGTTTTTTGCAATTTCAAGGTCCACGGTCGATGCTGGAAATCAGTTCGGTCGGGACTCGGACATCACCAGAGACCATGCCACGCGAAATCCCAACTTTCCCCAAGGGCAATGCCCAACATGCAATGTCGGCAAAAGTCGTAACCGGGGGCCGCGGATTCCTGGTGGTGTCACTGCAATTTTCTAGCTTCCTACGAAGCGGTCACTGAACCGGCCATCGTTTTGGGTCGGTAGTATTCTCAGTGCTGCAAATGCTAGTTTCAAGTGAAAAGGGATCGATTCCTTTACCGATTGAAATCGCGTCCTGGGAACGGTCCTGTTGGTTAAGAATGCACGACCTCGTAACCCCATTGGTCAAACGCGAATTTCCATTGTCGATTGACTTTTTGTCTCTGCTCGATTGGCAACGGGCTTGCTGATCCCACAGTGCCACGATCCTCTTCGACAAACCGACGAAAAGACGCTTCTGCATCCGCAAACCCGGGCAGATCGAGGTCGTCGTAGACCTTTTGGAGTGTTGGGACCGGGTCGCGATAAAGGTCTTCGTATCTGACCTCCGAAAGCCGTTCCGGTGAGATCAATTGTTTGTCTTCAAAGTATCGCTTCATCATTAGTTCGAAAAATCGAAGCGAACAATCTTGCATGATCTCAATTTCGAATTTTTGTAACGCCCACCGTTCGAGCAATGATTGCCACCTCTCATGTAGCGCAGAAAAAATATCGTAGGGGTTACGATAGACGTGGATAAATCTCGCGTTGGGAAACATCGTCAGGATGTGTCGAATCCTGCCGGTATTCGATGCGTTTCGGAGTAACATTCGTGTACGTCCCATGTCGACTGCCACGCGGGACATCAATCGTTGGTAGGAGTCCTTCCACTTCTCCACCGAAAGGTCACTAACGTCTTCGAAGAGGACACTCCGGCGAAAGACTCGCTCAGCCTGTTTGGGAAATGAATAGGCATGGTAGAACGAGTAAGGCGTCAGTCCCGCTAGCGCGAAATCATCGCCCTGCGGTTCTTCGATTCCGAGCGGGAGCGTGTCGACACCGCGAGTCTTGGGCAGTTTACGTTTAAGAAACCGTGAAGCCAGACGCCGCGACGATAAGAAGGCTGACGGCAACGCACAATGCAGCAATTGAACGTAAGCGAATTGGGTGTCGAGGCACATCAAATGGTGCAGAAAAGAATGCCCCGCTTGCCAATGTCCGATTATGAAAACGGGGTCTTGATCCAGTTCGACTTTAGAAACCGGTTGCGCAAATCGTACCCGCTCATACAGACGGATCGGTGTTCCCAGCAGCGTCCAAAACGAAATGGCGGTCGCCCGTGGTATGTATCGGAGATCGACGCCACCGTTTCCGATCAACAGGCGACACCAATTCCGAAATGTTGAGCCCGCCAACATGTGGGGGGGCCGACGTCGTGCCATCGGGCGTTATGCAATCTCAGTTGATTTGTGTTGTGGCGATTTCGAGTTTTACTGCGTCTTGAGACACAAAAGCGAATCAGTTCGCTGCGTTCGAAATACAGTAAATTGACTTTTCACTACGTATGAATAGGTCATGACCGGCAATCGCCAAAGAGGAGTCCACCGCTTCTGCGATACGGTTTGTGGCGAGCACCTCAAACTTCGGCCCGTGCTTGACGACAAGGGTTGTTCCGTCCCGTCCGGTCAAATAGACATGGCCGCCTGCGCTAACCGGCGAGGAATAGATTTTTGAGACGCCAGGCAGACGGATCGGCCCATAAACGTTCTCCCCCGTTCGCGAGTCGACACACGTGAGAACTCCACTATTCGACTTCGTGAAATACATCAAGTCGTCCACGAGGACCGCCGACGGAATGTACGGAGTGTCACGATCCAATTTCCAGGCAATGCGGTCGGAGTCGGTTAAATCGCCTTTGGAATCCACAGGAATGGCGAATAACGCACTGCCGCGATATCCACTCATGCAATAGACGAGACCATGCGCCGTGAACGGAGAGGGGATGACATTCGAGACCTGTCCCCCGCATTGCCAGATGAGATCACCATTCTCGAAGTCGTAGCTGCGTACGCGATTCGACGCGCTGGTGATCACTTGCTTCCGGTTATTATGTTCGACGACCAGCGGTGTGGCCCAAGCGGTCGACTCATCGCGATCTTTCTTCCAAATCGTTTCTCCCGAGTTGGCATCCAGAGCGACGATGTACGACTGCCCTTCGTTATCGCGATTGACGATGACTGTTTCGTCATGCACGACAATCGACGTTCCTTCGCCAAAGCTGAGCCGCGTATCGACCTCACCCAGTTGACGTTCCCATAGCAGGTTGCCCTGCAGGTCATAGCAATAAATGCCGCGGGATCCGAAGGAGACAAATAGTCGTTGGCCATCGGTCATTGGCGAAGCCGATGCGAAGTCGTTGTCGCCGTGGTGTCCTTCGTGTGGTCGCTTGACGCACGCCGTTTGCTCCCAGAGAACATTTCCTGTTTGTCGGTCGATACTCATGACCACAAACCGAAAGTAGTTTTGGGGAAATGTGATACCGAATGGTCGTTCCGGTTGTTCACTTGCCGGAGGAACCGAATCGTCGATGCGGTCGGTCTGCACGGCCGTTAACACGAAAATTTGATTCCCCCAAATAATGGGCGTCGAACTCCCCTCGCCGGGAATCTCCGCTTTCCATTTGACGTTAGCAGATTCGTCCCAATGAATCGGCGGGTCGGCCGCTGGAGCCGTTCCTGTGGCGAATGGCCCGCGCCATTGGTGCCAATTCGTGTCGATTTCCGATGACAAATCGTTGGCTCGTAGGTGGCTTACCGAAATGCAAACAAGGAGTATGGCGGCAACGGTTCTCTTCATCGATCAGGTTTTCTCTCAATAGATGATTGATAGAGGGTGCAAGTTCATAACGAAGCACAATGTGTTTGCTCAGGGAATCTCAGATTACCAATCGGCAATTCATCGATGCAACCGTTGACCAGCTCAGTTATGAAGTGCCCTGCGATGAACATGCACCGAGAATATCGACACCACACGGCAACTCAAACTTCCGGTAGCAGCCAAGGTTTGCGGTATTCGGGGCGACCTCGGAGGGAATTAGCCTCCTTGTCGTTGACGAATGATTCGCTCTCCGCATCCATTTCGAGTTGTCTCCCCACGCGGGCCGAGATATTCCCGGCATGGCACAAGACTGATGCGGGGTGCCCCACGGTTTCGAGATCGCAGTTGGGCCGATTCCTGGACTTAATACAATCGACAAAGTTCTGTGCATGCGGTTTTTCGTGACTGTCCCCTTCAACCTCTTTGATGAGTTGATTCCTGGGACCGTACGCTGCCCAACCGTTGTTGCCGATAACGATGTAACCCTTGTCCCCGTAAACCGCCGAGCCCTCGGCGTGGCCCTCCATACGATAGGGCGTCCAGATTCGCATTTCATATGTCAAGATCTTGGGAACGACTGCGGCGAACTCGTAAGTCACGTTGAGCGTGTCAGGGAATTCCTGCATGTCGTCAAAATACCATTTGCCACCAATTGCAGAGATCTTCTTGGGGAGGCTGATCGATCCGTCACCTTGCGTTTCGGATGCGGCATTCAAAGCGGCAAATGCCATATCGAGCCGATGGACGCCATCGTTCCCCAGGTCGCCGGTTCCGTAATCGTAAAACCAACGCCAGCGTCCATGAAATCGATTGCGATTGAACGGTCGCTTGGGGGCAGCGCCGAGCCACATGTCGTAGTCGACGCCCTCGGGCGGATTGCTGTCTT
>JANQRQ010000320.1 GCA_028284485.1 Planctomycetaceae bacterium
GCGACGAGCTGGATGTCCCTGAGGAGGATCCACCGGCATCGCTGGGTGGTGGAAAAGATAACCCGACTTCGGTCAATATCCGCAAGTCCAAGGATTGAGTCCAGGCTTGCTGGGTCACTTCTCGGTGAGTCGGAAGTGTTCAAAGGTAATAGCGTATTTCTCGGAACTTAACCCATGCGCAAGCAGGCCGACTTGCACAGCATCGGGAAACGAAGTCTCATGCGTACCAGTGTGTTTCCAGTCTTCCCCGTCGTGACTGATCCAAGTGTGGACCGTCTGGCCGATGCGTTGCATCAACAGCCAAGTCGATTCACCCAAGAATATATCATCTCGCGATGACTTCCATTGACTTATTCGCTGTTCGCTGCGGTCGTATAACGGCGGCAACCAAGACCAGACGACTCCGGGTTGTTCCCCGCTCATGAACCGATTCCGTTCGTGACGGAGATAATGCTGATCTGATTCGTAGATCAGCAGGCCGGCCGCGCGTGTATAAGATCCGCTTTCTGTGGGTGCCCCCAACCACGTTGCCGTGACTTTGACGCGGGCAACGAAATCCCCCTGGACCTCGCGCAGAACACGCGGGGCGTTATACCGCTTGGTCTCATCTTCACGCCCGTACCACAGGTCGTGCCCTCCTGACGCTAAAACGATTCTAAGCATCTCCGGGGTGGCCACAATGTAGGAATCGGCGTCGGGATCAATAATCGTACCCCAGCCTTTTACCGGCAACTCTGCCGTCATCGACTTCGTTGCCGGTCGGCCGCGCGTAATGCGGAGGCCTTCAAACTCAACGGAAAACTCACTGGGCCGATTATTCGCGAGCACCCCGACTTTGACGCGTTCGGGAAACTCGGTTGTCAGCACACCGGTCGTCGTCCATTCTCGGCCGTCGTCACTCACAGCGGTGGTCACAATATCGCCTGCTCGTTCGACCCGTAACCAGGACGATTTCCCGCTGAAAAAGTCGGGGCCGATCACCTTCTCGGGATAGATGCGTTGGCCACCCCGGTCGTACAGCGGGGTGGCATAACTGACGTCTCCATAAGTGGGGCTGTTCATCAAGTTGCGTTCGTGGCGAAGGTACTGCGCTTCCGTGTCTAGAATGATCAAGCCGGCGCTATTGAAGAAACGTTCGGGCAACTTGACGCCGGTATCGAAGTTGCCGGTAACCTTCACCTGAACAGTGAAATCCCCCTCGACCTCTTGTAATACACGTGGGGCGTTGAATAGTCCGCCACCTCCGTACCAGAAGGTGTGGTGCTTGGCGGAAAGTTTCATCTGAAGCTTTCCGTCGACTTCGCGAATCGTGCAGTCACCATCGGGATCGATGGGCGTCCCCCACGCCGTGGCTCCGCTGCTCCGGGTTGGCGCTGGTGACTCGATCAACACGAGATGCCCGGGCAGAACCGCGCCGGTCGAATTGTCGATGGTCGCGACAACATCCGAACCGTTAATCGCCGTAACCGTGGCGGTCGCAGCGCTTGCCTGAATGCCGCCGGGGATCTCAACCAGCACACGTAGTTTGTCACCCACTGCCGGTAAGAGTTCCGACGAACAACGAATGCTGATTTGTCTGTCGTTGACCATTGTAACTTTGCCCTCAATCTCAGCCGCTTGTAAAAGCGAAGAAACGCTTACGAGCGCGCCCATTGTGACCATCACCGCCAAGAGATGCGTTTTCATTCCGGCCCTCTAAGGAAATGACAATGTTTACGGAGGAGCAACAAAGATCTGCTGGCACAGGATCCCATTCGGAAACCGGTTTCCAAGCAGGTTTGTAATGGGGAGAAAATGCAAATGCACGACAGATCGCCCGCAAAAGGTGCCGCGACATCCCCAATCGCCAGCTGTCCGACAGACAGATTGGACAGGAAACGAATTGAAATCCTACCTTTCATGGGAGAGCGGCGTCGCAGTGCCGGCCGCCGATTGATTTGGATCTCATTATACCATGACATTTGCGAAAAACATCCTGAGACGCTGTTTCAACACCCCCTGATGCGTCGCAATGCCCTGTTGACATCGGAAGCGAAGAGTTTCGGGATAGTACAGTGTGCCGATACAAATTCCACGACTGACACCTCGCTACTGCCACCAATTTACGATGGAACGATTTGTCGCTTGAACGGCCAGCTGAATAGGAGATCGTTGGCATTCATTAAATAGCATATCGTGAAGAGATGCCCGCCAATTGATTCTTGACTCAGGGACCCGGAGGCTGAGTCAGAGATTGTTCACTCGGCCTAGTCAGATTCTCATGCGTCCGATACGCTCATCGACGGCACGTGTACCACATTTCACTTCGGCCCTCGATGTCGCCATGACGACTGTTCACGAACTTATCCAAACGTCCATGTCCAAATGGATCACGTCGATCTTTGGTTGGCTCATTGCGGTCATCCTGGCGAACGGTGCTCTCGTACATGTGGCCAACATCCTGGGAAAAGGCAAGGCACCTTGGAACGAGTTTCCGCCAATCTGGCGGGTAATGGATGTTGTGCTGTTGGTGTTCAATATCGTTGTCGTTTTCGGATTGGCACTGCGGCAGCCTTGGTCCGTTTATGTGCTGTTCGCGGGCATCCTGCTTCTCCAATTCGTACCATACACGGTGTTCCGCGATCAGTTTGTAGTCGAGCCCGGAGATAACAAGACTCTCAACGGATTAATGGCCACGGAAGCACTGCTTTTGGCGGTTTATGCGGCACTCATTTGTTGGCAAGGGCACGGCGGAGGGATTTGAGATTCCATCGAACCGAAGGCCAGAAGATGTGACGATCCCCTGCGGAACGGTGACCTGCTGACGATTCCCAATTCCGTCAGACTGTAGCGTCAATCAAATTTTAAATCGCGAACCACCTCGCTACGTTAAGTGTCCCCAATTTTTGACCTGTCATGCGAGAGTCGGTTGTTGAATTTCGTGAACAACGGCGACCCGCACCAGTAAAGAGAATGACAGTTTCTCAGAAATGAATTCTCTCACATCCAAAGAAAGAGTCGGGGCATGGACTCCACATTTCCAAACGACCTAGTGATTAACGTGGACTTGAAGCCACATCCACCCAAGGATTTCGACATCGCCATTACGTGGTGCACCGATTGAAACCTTAAGAATCAGGCTGCCGGTCTGGTAGCAGAACTTAAGGGATGGCTTGGTGGCCACAATGTCGCGTTCGAGTTGATAGAAGGATGCAACAGCGTCTTCAAGGTCGAATGCAACGGCCGAGTCGTATTCGATCGGCTTCACGAAGGACGGTTCCCGATGTACCACGAGATCCCCATACGGATCTTTCGCATGTTTCTGAAAGCCGACGATCTCGTTGAAGTGACTGAGGCCAAGTGGAATCGCATCCTAGAGGCCAAGGGCCTCACATGGGAACAAGTCTATTTGGAGTAGCGTCGCGTCGACAGAATGAGGCGGCGACTGCACCGATCTCAACAGCTATCCATTCTCTGTTTGGAATAGGCTGCGGAACTGTTCCATGCGTGATCGATTCGCCCCCAAGTCGGAATACCCGACTCTCGATGCCGACCGGAAATGGATCACGCCGTTTTCCTCGTCGACGAAGAACTCGATGTCATCTACGAATCGAAGAATCTTACTCGTCGCTTCCGCATGCAAATAGTTGCCCTCTTCAGCGACAATCGCTATGCGCGGCATTTCGGCCAGTACCGCCTTAATCGCTGTCATCGCCGATTCAGTCGATCCCGTGTAAGCAATCGGCTCGACGCGATGCGGCTCATCCTCGGCTTGAGTTGAAACACAATTCGGCGAGGAGGGACAAGGCGCGAGCCGGCCATCCCGCAGCCCAAGGTTCGTAGGTTTCGACGAGAACATATTGACCATGACAAGAAAGACAATCGATATCAAAAAGACGAACATGCTGCCGCATGCAATCCAACGCTTACAAGGCATTCGCCTGCTTTTCATCTCTATTGGTACCTACGTTTGGCTCAGGCAAAGATGAATTCAATGATTTTTTTGTTTCACAGTTACGACGCCGCAGCTGACCTCGCTTTCCAACGAAGTTATAGCACTGATCGACCGGATGCACAGGGTTTACATTCAACCCGGTTTTGCTCGCCAACAGCCAACAACAGCCAAAAAGATTAGTAGTAAGTCTGAAACTTGCTATCGGCAAGGTATGCGGTATTCCGAACCTCGGCAACTGATGGCGATCGATTGGGGACAGCCAGTTTAGTTTGATATCAGCGCATAAAAAAACGCCACTGGTCATTCCAGTGGCTCTCAATCTCGCAAGCGGACGGATCATTGTTCCCCGATTGCAGGATGCCGGGCACCTCTCACCTGCCTCCAGCGCCGTTTTGTGAAATCCATCTTCGGTTACGAGATTGCCTTTCGACAGAGATTTCTAATCGCGGCTGCTGCGCTCCTTTCTTCGACTCTCTTGCGTCGCGGGCGGATGGCGGGTCCTGCCTCGCGTTTTCCCGGCCTCCTTGCCCCATCTCGTTCTCTACTTCTATTACGTTACTTACATGCAATTCGTTGGCGCTTTCGGATGTTGTTAAGAGGTCATTCAGAGACTATTCCATCACATGAAATCTCGTGTTAGTCACGATTACGATTCATGGAAACTAGCAAGCCTCTCACAACAATTCCGTGATTTCATTGCAGCCAGAATAAACAGGCTTCGGCGGCACAATTCGTGTGTTGCTGCTGCATTGCCGATATACTGAATCGAAACGGAACGACGGTCCTCTATGATCCGCTCTGTCAGGCACGAACCACAACATGCGACTCGGAGAGTTTCCTATGAGGATCAGCATCATCCTCGCGGCCACAATGCTGACTTCCAATTGCCCCGCTTTTTCCGCGGATCGGCCCCCCAACATCATCGTCGTGATGACCGACGATCAGGGTTACGGCGATCTGGGTTGCTATGGTTCGCCAAATATCGAGACCCCCCATCTCGATCGCCTTGCGGCTGAGGGCATGCGTTTCACGAGTTTCTATGCAGCACCATTTTGTGGGCCATCTCGTGCCGCATTGATGACTGGTTGCTATCCACCGCGTGTCAGCCTGGCGTTCAACCATGTGCCAAACGCGGAAACCGGGATCCATCCGAATGAAACCACGATTGCTGAGGTTCTCAAGTCAGCTGGTTACGCAACCTTGCATCTCGGAAAATGGCATTTGGGTGATGCGCCGGATTATTTGCCGACCCGTCACGGATTTGATGAGTACTTCGGGCTTCCCTATTCGAACGACATGTTTCCCTACCACGAAATGTTACCCATCTTGGAGAACGAACCGCCGCTACAGCAGGCCATTCGAAAACGTGCGCGATACACCGGATCACCTTGGAAACAGGGGCAGGCAAAGTTCCCCCACCCGTTCGAGAAGCCCTTGCCGCTGTATGACGGGGAGCAGATTCTCGAAACGATGCCCGACCAAACACAGCTCACCACGCGATATACGGAACGGGCCGTTCGTTTTATCCAAGAAAATCACGAGCAGCCATTCTTCATCTATCTGGCACACGCGATGCCACATGTCTACCTGTACGTGTCGGAGAAATACCAGGGAAGAAGTGAGCGTGGCCTGTACGGCGACGTCATTATGGAAATCGACTGGAGTATTGGACAGATCCGCGATTCGCTGGAGAAACTGCAGCTCGATAACGACACGCTCATCGTCTTCACTTCGGACAACGGCCCCTGGCTCCCCTACGGAATCGATGGCGGATCAGCCGGACCGTTGCGCGGCGGAAAAGGATCGGAGTTCGAAGGGGGCATGCGAGTTCCGGGGATATTCTGGTGGCCTGGGAAGATTCCTGCAGGTAACAGAACCAGCGAGATTGCCGCCAATATGGACTTGCTGCCGACAGTTGCCGAGTTAGCTGATGTGGAATTGCCGGAAGAGCGCACACTCGACGGTCGCAGTTTGTGGCCGTTGCTCTCGGGGAACACGCAGGAAGGCCCGCATGACATGTTTTACTATTTTGGCGGTAGCGGTCCCGGGAAAGTTCGGCTGAGAGCCGTGCGTGACCGCCGCTGGAAGCTGTTGCTCGGCCCAGACGGCGACGGCGGATTCAAGTCCGGTGCGCTGTTTGATCTCGCTCAAGACGTCAGCGAACGGACCGACCGAATCGATGATCATCCCGAACATGTTCAACGGCTGAGACTTGCCGCAGAATCGTTTAACAAGGACCTACAAGACAACATTCGCCCACTCGGCCGTCTTCCCGTTGAATGACAGCGGCTACTTGTCAGAGTGGAATTCTTATTCGAATCAAAGACCTCGCCGGACTCGAATAGACTCGACGGACCGAGTCGCTAAACCCAGAAACAGGGACGATCGACAGCAAGTTATCCACTACTCGGGCCGATAAAAGGGTGCGTCCCCTTTGATGGTCACACGCAAGCCCCGGCGCCGATTCGGATAGTAGTCCCACATCGCATGGTGCTGGGCACACCGATTGTCCCAAAAGGCCACCGAGCCAACGTCCCATTGGAAGCGACATTGGAACTCCGGCTGTTGGATGTGATCGAAAAGCATCCGTAAGATGGCGTCGCTTTCGTCTTTTTCCAATTCGACGATCCGTGTCGTAAAAATGCGGTTCACGAACAACAGCTTGCGACCGCTAATCGGATGCGTGCGCACGACCGGGTGTTCCGAGCGGGGATACACTTTGCCTTCTTCTTTCGCCCCGTCGTATCTCCCGCGATAAAACGGTTCGCCGTCGTGCACAGCGGTCAGCCCTTCCAAGAACCGCTGCATACGATCCGAAAGGCTGTCAAATGCCGCGTACATATTGGCAAACAGCGTGTCGCCCCCGACCGGTGGGACTTCGAGCATGTACAGAATTGTTCCCAGCGGTGGTTCCCGGTCGCACGAAACGTCAGAATGCCAATCTTCGCCGGCTATGATGCGGGAATTCTCGTCGGCATAGATCTCCATCACCTCCGGATGGCCTTCAACAAGCCGCGGCCAGGCCGGATGAAGATGCAGTTCGCCGAAACGCTGCCCTAGGTCCTTTTGTTGAGCCGGTGACATCTCCTGATCACGAAAGAAAAGAACACAATGCTCGGCAAGAGCCGAAGTCAACGCCTCAACCGTCTCGTCATCGAGCGATTCTGCCAAGTCGATATTCTCGACGTAGGCACCGCAATAGGGCGTCACCGGTTTGAGTGTCAGTTCCTTCGTCTGCATCGGTTCGATCCAGTCAATTCAACGTCGACGATAACACCGCGGTATACCGAAAGACGCACTCTTAAAGGGATTCCAGCGGCAACTTCCGCATCGATAACCGATCGGCGACCGTTTCGATAGCCACGATAGCATGAATCCTTGACGAAGAAAACGACTCCGCCAGTGTTCAAGTTCTGAAATCTCGTTCAACGACATTTTGGATCCGCTGAGCAGCAACAAACACAACTGCCCGAAGCCGTCGGTCTATTGTCCCATTGACCTGCTTGCGTATTCAGTTTGATGGCAGTCTCCGATGACTAAACTCACCGAACTGAGCCCTGACCGGCCTATTATACCATGAATCTCACGTTTCACAGCTTTGGCATGCCTGCTGCTGTACTGCTGATTTAATTGCCTCGCCGCCATTTGTATTTGATTGTCAACTAACTTGGTTGGTCAAGGAACTGATAGCTTCGGTGCCGAAACTGAAAATTTACGACTCATTCTCTATCGCTTGGCTCTGGGAATTGTTCAACGAGACGACGAATTTTCTGTACCGATTGAACATGTCGGTTTATGGTAATGGGGTGAGAAAGCCTTTTCGATTTTTGACCGAGACTGGAGAGGGACGTCCATGCTGTGCATTCGTAAGAGTCTCACCATCAGCGGATTCCTCTGTTTTCTGTGCGGCGGGTTGATCTGGTCGGTAGGAACGGCATTCCCTCAGGTCGAAGGCCCCTTTCGAGGCAATGAACCGATCGAAGAACTCGTCGTTGAGTTGACGATCGGACCGAACGGCAACGACCTCGACGTCCCCGTCGCTCTCGATCTGGGACTCGGATTTCCTTTATGGCTAGCACCGGTTGGGATCGATGAAGGAACGGTTCCTCCGTTTGGCGCAGTCCCACAAACGAGCACAGCCTCTCAGGTTCTCAGCCCGGGCGCAACAGGCACATTCACCTTTCGTGTTGAAACCGAGGACGTCGGGCAGGATGTTTTTCGAGCGACTCCGCAGTTGCTGGCAGGCGTGCAAATCTCTGATATTGCCAGAATCGGATTTACCACGAACGGGAGTGCCGATTGGGTCCTCGAGGGATATCAAATCAGCATCAATGGTCATCCATTCGCCGCGGCCCAGGGAGTCAACCTGTCGCCGAAACAGGTCGGGGAGATGAACCAGACCCGATTGGGAGAAGTGGCGGTTGAAACGGCCACCATTCAGCCGGACATTGAAGCACTCCAGGCCCTCGTTGACGCAGGCTTCGCTGCTGACGAAGACCAACAGCGACTGACCGAACTATTCAGTCAACACTCGGCACTTCTTGCAGAAAGAAGTTGGCTGGAAGGTCAGTTCAATGGAGTTTATCCGTGGTACGTCGACGGGAATTTTGAGAACCCGTTCCGAAACGAAACTGCGGTGAATTCGGTCAAAGTAACGCTCGTAACAGACATCCATGTCGGTGCTGACTCTCACAACGCAATCTACTTTCAAATCGGCGCACACAAATATCGCGTGAGTGACTTGAACAATCCATTGTCAGCCGAATTCGGACCACAGGAATTTGATCTCGACCTTCGGACAGGTCCATTGACGACGGCCGATTTGCGCAGCTTTGCAGTTGGCATGATCGGTGATACCACACCATTCGGAGCCGCTCCAGACCGATGGCATCCGCAACGAATTCTAGTCGAAGTGGACGGCCGTAACATGTACGACAGCGACGAAAGTCCGATCGATCGCCTTTCCCTGGAAGCAGTCCGTCTGATTCCGCCCGCTCATGTCGATGAAAGAAACAGGCTGGTTTTCAACGTCCCCACCGCCCGCGAACTTTTTGTTTGGACGGCTGGCCAGGGTGCTGGATTAAACCTGACAGCTGGCGGAGCGGTTGAACTACCGGATCCAGGCGATCCCTTGTTTCCAGGGGCCGAACGGGGGCTCGATCCCGAGGCCTTTCCTCCGGATGACGGTTTCGTTGGAATCCCTCTATTTCCTGGCGAATTCGGCCCTGGCTGGGGTGGCGGCGCAGTCTGGTGGCCACCTGAATGGGGGGTGATTCCCCCTTGGTGTGAGCCACTACTTCCATGGTTGATTCCCTTTTGGCCTTTACCCCCCGGCCTCGACCCCCCGGCCATTGGTGAACCATTTCAGATCGAGAACGTGCGCATTGCTGACGGATGGATGGTCTTAGAACCCTACACCATCACGTGGGGTGTTGCGGGAGACGAGAGCGCGATCGACCACTACACCGTCATGTTGGTTGAGGTCCAACCGGATCAAGACCCACCGGTCATTCTTCCTGCACTGGCTGACGTCGATGTTCCAGTCGGAACGAGAAGCGTTGAATTGATGCTCGACCAAAACATGCCGACCCCACCAGGGCGATTCCTTCAACCAGTTGTAGTTGCTGTTCCCATTGTCGCTGCAAACGGCATGCATCACGAATCGGGACCTGTTAAGCCGCTGCTGCGCGGGAGAAACGAAATGTCGCTGAACA
Organism: Planctomycetaceae bacterium; assembly: GCA_028284485.1. GTDB lineage: Bacteria > Planctomycetota > Planctomycetia > Planctomycetales > Planctomycetaceae > JANQRQ01. The sequence goes on from JANQRQ010000320.1 coordinate 9,649, forward strand.
ACGTATACCAAATCGATAATAACTGGTTTGAAAAAGTCGTCGCGTTTGGCGAAGACCCTGGCGATGAAGTCGCCGTGTGGACTTTCGGTGAGCAGGAAAGCCATAACGGGCTGCTTTTCGACGATGGTCAGCCCGCGTGGAATGTCGGGGTCCGATTTCCCCAAAACACCAAACTAGAACTTAGTTTTCGCGAGAGCGGCTTTGGGCTCAGCCCAACGAAATATCGCCTTGCTGCACAAGCAGGGTTCCTCGGGATTCCCGATCCAGCGAGCAATATCAAGGTCAAATTGTCAATTCGATTTTCATGGATCGATCCGAATCTCGGGGGAGGCATCCAATTGGCAGCGATTGATATTCCGGCTGTCCAATTGGTGAATCCCGCAGGTGATCCACCCAAGCCATTAACGCTCATCACACAAGAGTTCAATACAGCCGATTTCGCAGGGGCCAATGAGTGCCGCACATGGGTGAGGGTTGAGTTTTCCGGAACAGTTGATCCCGCACATCCACCTGCGCTATTCGGAGTACACATAGCCCCGACGCCACAAATGAATCCGTAGGCAACGCCATATAGCACAAGTCGTTTGGATTGTCAGTTGAGTACCAAGTATCAAACAATCTTCAGTCGTAGATGCCAAGGAGCAGAGTGATGAACCCTCGCCAGCATCCGATCGGTCGTTCTCACTACAGTTCGTGCTTGACAGCACTGGTTTTTTTGGGCTTAGCTCAAGCTCTGTCGGCTGCCGAACCGGGCGTGCATGGTCGTGTGAACGGGTTTACCGAAGATGGAAAATACGAAGGAGTCGTTGCCGGTGCGCTCATCGAAATCAAAAGCCAAGGGGGAGCGACCGTCGCCAAAACGAATTCCGGCAAGACCGGTTACTATCGTCTTACTCTCCCTCCTGGGAACTACTACTTCAAGGTGACCGCCGACGGCTACAAGGAGGAAGATGAGGGACGCGGGTTCGCCCTGCAGTTATCCGAAGGGTTGGCTGTATATAACTTCACGCTGACAAAAGGCCCAACAGACTCCGACAGCGAACCACCCAAGATCCCTGAAGCCCCAATCGGCCAGCTCGAAGGACACGTCTACGAACGCGTGACCGAGGGTGTTTTGGTCGGTATTCCTCAGGCGACTGTCGCACTGCGCCTCGGCAACAGCCCAGATGTCATGCGGGTGATTTCAGGCAAAGGAGAGGCTGCCAAGCCAGAAGGCGCCGGCGCCTACCGGGTGAATCTTGCCCAGGGGAGTTGGAAAGCCTCGGTCGTTGCTGCGGGATTTGAACGGCTGATTTTGGCTGAGCCGATTGATATCGTTGCCGGCGCAACAACGAAACGCGATTTCATTCTACAACGCGAAGAACGACCCGTACCAAGTTCGCAAGGAATCGTCGGCGTTGTCCACGTTTCCGGATCTGAGCGAACCGGTGTCGCTCCGAATGACGTCAACCTTTCAGTCATCCCAAGTGAAAACCGCGAAAGGGTCAACCTTGGGCCGGCGGCGAACGGAGCATTCCAAAAGGATCTCGATGTTGGTCGTTATCAAGTCATCGCCGAAGCGCCGGGATACCGCACTGCTAACAGTGGACCTGTGTTTGTGTTTCGCGGTCGATACACCAATGCTGAGCTGACACTCTACCCCGACACCGAACTTCCTTCGACCACACATCCGGAAACGCAGCCCGAGCCGGAGCAACTCGTATTCAACGGCGAAGTCGGGGAGTTGCTAAACGGAACAACCTTTCGGCCGATCGCAGGGGCATCGGCGCGGTTGCTAAAGCGCGGGCAGGCACTCAGCAACACACGACCAGTGAGAACCAATGAGAACGGAATCGTTCGCATTCCAGTCGCCGGACAGGGAAACTTTGTTTTTCTCGCACAGCAATCAGGCTATCGTTCCGGTACGGCCCTGGTAACGATTTCCGAAGATGGTCCGAACAAAGCACGCTTGATTCTCGAGCCGCTCGGTTCAACAGATCCGTCACCGACGAACCCAGTTCCGGAAAGTCCAGGTTCAACGCCGCCGAGTCCGGGGACGCCCGAAGGGCTAGTCGATGTCACTGGCTGGGTCGTGTACGAGTCCAACCAAAGCCGGACTGGTTACTTTGGAGTCGGCCGAACGCGAATGGGATGGACACGACTGTCGCCAAGACCAGCCGTAACCCAGACCGGTGTCAATGAGACTGCCGGAAGTTATTCGGTTAAAGTGCCCGCCGGAACATATCTCGTAAGCCTGCAACCGCCTGCGGAGTTCGAGCCGATTCGAAAACAAATCATCGTTGCCGAAGGAATGAAACCGGAATTCTTCGTACTTAGACGAAAGGAATCACCTCAGCCAACTCCTACCCCCACGCAGCCAACACCATCGACTCCCAACCCGTCCACTGAACTCGTAACCGTCAACGGTTATGTCGTTTATCGCTCGAAAACGAGCGCGACCGGTCTAGGAGGAATCCCCGGTGCCCGTCTCGAATGGAGGCGAATTGATCGGCTGAGCGGTAGTCGCAATGTCACGTCGTTAACGTCCGGTCGATATGACACGCAATTGGCGGCCGGTAGCTATAACGTTCGAGTGATCGCGCCACGCGGATATCAAAGCACGACTGAAAAGGTGATCGTCGCCAAAGGGATGCCGGCGAAGTATTTTATTCTTGCACCGACCTCCACGGTTACACCAACGGAACCGAACGATCCGCCAATAACATTCCCGTTCCCATTCCCAACGGATCCGCCCGCTGGCGCACCGCGTACTTATGCGGTGACAATCCGAATTGTCGAGTCCGCACCACCGGCTGCCTCCACAACCGCTCCTCGCAATGTCAGCCGACCAGTTTCCGGAGCTGCGGTCACAGTTCGTCAGGGACTCCGAACAGTGCGAACCGGCCGCACGGGGAAGGATGGTGTTTTTTCGCTGCGTTTACCTGCGGGAACATATAGTGTCGACGTCAGACGCTCGGGTTACGTAACAGGACGCCAAACAGTGGTCGTTTTGCGCAACAGTGCTTCTGCGACCATCACCTTGAGAAAGTCTCGCACCCGCGGCAATACACCAACGTTTCCGTTACCAACTTTCCCCACCCCGAACTTGAATATCCCGAAACAGCCAGAATCGATCTTGCCGACGAGGCCCAAGTAGAATGTGGTCGTGGCCTTGACGATCCGCTGGCATAGGGATCATTTCTAGAACGGTGTGCTGTGACGCCGGATGCGGCCCCATGGCACGCGTGACGCACTTGCTCCACACACAGAAGAACGATGCCTACGACCAAACATGGCCAAACCGTTCGCAAGTCACTATCATAACGCGCCTGCAGATTGCCAACGGAGCCAGACCACCAAACCACGCAACAGAACATGTCAAATCCTTCGCCCGCCCGCCAGAATGAGAAGCAGCTCACATGGCGTCAGCGCTGGTACGAAATCATTTTCGAGGCGGATACGCCCGCCGGTAAGCTATTTGACGTCATTCTATTGGTTGCGATATTACTCAGTGTTGTGGTCGTCATGTGCGAGAGCGTTGGCTCGATTCGCGAAGAGCATCCCATTTTACTGTTCAGAGCCGAATGGTTCTTCACGTTGTTATTCACCGTCGAGTATGTCGTACGGATCATTTGCGCCCCACGCCCCTTGCGTTACATTTGCAGCCTGTACGGCGTCGTTGACCTGTTGGCGATTTTGCCGACGTATATAATTCTCTTGCCCTTTTTCCAGGGAGAGCGTGCGCAGCGACTAGCGGTGATTCGTGCGTTGCGACTGCTGCGTGCGTTTCGGATCTTCAAACTGGCCCACATGCTCTCAGAAGCCACTGCCCTTCGAGAAGCGATCTGGGCGGCCCGCGCCAAAATCGCAGTCTTCATTTCATTCGTATTGATCGCCGTCGTTATTGTCGGTTCAGCCATGCACCTGATCGAAGGCGGACCGGACTCCACAGTTGAATCGACCAGCGCCGAAGGCGGACCCGACACCGCTACACAACCAACGGGGTTCGACTCCATCCCCCAAAGCATGTACTGGGCCATCGTGACGATGACGACCGTCGGCTATGGAGACGTCTCTCCGACGACCCCGCTCGGTAAGGCACTTGCTGCTTGCATGATGATTCTGGGGTACTGCATGATTATCGTGCCGACCGGAATCGTGTCTGCCGAACTTGCCCAAGGACGAGGCAAGGATATCTCAACGCAGGTCTGTACCGAATGCATGGCCGAAGGACACGACGCGGACGCCGTCCATTGCAAATACTGCGGAACAAAGCTGCATCACTCTTGAATTCAGTTGTTTGACCTCAAAATACCGCTGCCTAGCCGATCCTTTTGCCTATTCTCGAATCGTTCAAGATGCCTGGCCTCTCTCGGCGAGCTTCGATCGGCAATGATCCATGCGTCGATCTACAGTCAGTCGCAGCTTGACATTGACCAAAAATTGGATTCTGCCGTACCATCCCGCTCCACCTCCCGCGTCGGCGATGTTGGACTATCGGTGATCGCCTGGGTTTACGGCCGCCATCGGATCAAAATCACGGATCGATATCGAGGCATGTCATGAAGATTTGGCTCTTCGCGCTGTTGCAATCAATCATCGCTGGCTTGGGACTCGCGGCTTTCTTTTTGGCTGATAATGTCATGCTGGCAACTGCAGCCGCTGTCATGGCCGCCATCCTCGGCATCGCGCAGCCGATCATGTCTGCTCATAAAGAGCGCAAAATGAAGCAGTACCAGGACAAGCAATGGGACCGCTCGGTACAAGCGGTCGACGAGCAACTGCAAGACCTGTTGAAGGATGTTATCGAGCCACCACTGCCTCACCGTGCTACCGTGTTGGCAGCCCTCAAGAACTACTTTGGCAATCAATCGATCGAATTGATTGCTGAATACGATCAAGCGATAACTGCAATCGAGGAAGAAAATCCGGACGCTGCGCCGCTGGCCGCTCAGTTTAGTGATGCTGTCGATCCCTGGTCGGTCGGTCCTTATTTGCAGGGATTGGCAGCACTCCAGTCAGACAATCTCGAAGATGCCCATCAATACTTTTGCGCGGCAAGAGAAAGCCAAAGTGCTTGGATTCTGCCCTGGCTCGGCTGGGCAACGGTGGCATATCACCAAGGGAACTGGGACGAAATTCGCCAGAAGCATCCGCACATCAACGGCGTCGAATTGCTGCCGTACGACGCTGGCGACGAAGCGTCGTTCCTTGAGCTTTCTGAGCAAGAGCGGGAGGAACTCTCCAGTTCATTTCAGCAAGCGGCGACAAGCCTGGGCAACTATTACGCGATCGCCGAATACTGTCACTCGAAAGTGCAGATGGCCGCTTCCCGCGAAGAATACAACAAGGTTGCATAGCTACTGCGACGCAAGCCAGCCGAGTAGATCGAAGATCTCTTGCTTCTGCAACACGTCAATCAGGCCGGTCGGCATCTGCGAGACTTTCGAAGGCGAGATTTCTTCGATATCCCCTTGCGCGATTCTGGTCGACTTCCATGGCTGTAGTGGATCCGTTCGAACCGACATCCCACCTTTGCCAAAGTTGATAACTTGGCCCGTCACGACTTTTCCGTCGACGGTTACGACTGTCACCGCTTGAAACTCGTGCGGAATGGCTTTGCTCGGCTCGATGATCGTCTCCAGCAGATCATAGGGACTGAATCGGCGTGTGGCGCCCGACAGGTTCGGGCCGACCCGCCCACCCTGTCCGCGGACTTGATGACAGCGGTGACAAGTGGCGACCGAAAACAGACGCTCCCCTCGCTCGATGTCCGAAGCCTGCGAAATCGTTTCCTGCCAAGTCGTGTCCCGGTTGGGAATCAGCTCGGCCACTGTCCACTTCTTCACGACCGGGCGGGGCTCGGCTTTTAAGTCGGGCTGCGATGGCTCATCCAAGCTGCTTAACAAGTCTGCCAATTCCGAGCGCTCGGCAACATCCAACGTTGACTCCGCATCCTCGCGAATCTGTTGGGCAAACTCACCGTTCGACCTGCCGCCAACATACGTCGCAGCCTTGCGAAACCAAGCGAAGTAGCGACGACGCTGATCGATCGACCATCCATCATCGACGACTCGCAGCATCGCTGCATGGTGCATTTGGTCCTCTGGCGATTCGACTTCTTCGAGTAAGCGCAGTGTGGCTTCGATTGTTCCCTGGGGGCGCAAGTAAGCCAACATGCGGCTTAGTTCGCGATCGAGATCGGATTCATCCGACGGGAATTGGCGCAACAATCGCCGGCCGAGTTCATCTGCGAACGCTTTCGACGGCCGTCCCTGCCGAATGAACACCAATCCATAAGCACGGAGCAGTTCCGCTTTCCGATCGTGCGACAGTTCTTCCAGCGGCAAACTGTATAGCTTCATTTGTAGGAGCTGCCCCATATCCTTAGCACATCGGGCCGCTGCAATGACCGCTGCGATCGTTGTTTGAGGATCGGTCTCGGATGACAATCGATCCTGCCAATGCTTAACCGGCTGCTGCTCCAAGGCAATTCGTGCAGCATAACGAACAAATCGGTCGCGATGATCCAAGTCCGGCCATATCCGATCGACTGCTGCCGCTTCACGTGGTGCGTGCAACTCTTCCAATTCTTGGCGTTGCGCGTGCAGGCCATTCGCTATCTGAGGGTCGGTTCGTGGCGCAATCCCTGGTTCTGCCAACTTGGCGCCCGGTTGGCCTGTAAAGCGAATCCGATAAACATGCGACTGCACACCGCGCCCGCCTGTCACCAAATAAAATGCTCCATCCAGCGGATTTGCAACGAGATCCACAACCGGCAACGGAGCATAGCTGGCGAATAGCCGCTGTTGACCGCGATACGTTGCGCCACTTCGTTCGAGATCGACCAAGTAAATGCGGCCGTAGCTCCAATCACAAATGAACAACGAATTTCGATAGGGATTTGGGAAGTTCGTGTCGTATCCGAAAGTAACTCCGGTCGGTGATCCAAGACCGATGTCGACTGTCGCCGGCAAACTGTCGGGATAGTACGCGGGCCATTTGCCAGAACCGTTGCGCCAACCGTATTCGCCCCCACTGACGACGTGACAGACGCGCGTCGGTCGATACCAGGGCGTTCCCAAATCGAATTCCATATCGGCATCGTAGGTGAACAAATCGCCGGCTCGATTGAAGGCCGCATCGTAGACATTTCGAAACCCGCTGCAAACGAGTTCCCAATGCCGGCCATCGAGATCGGTTTCGGCAATCCAACCTCCCGGCGCCATGATACGGGCGGCATGCCCCCTGCCGTCAGGCATTCGTGGCAGCAACTGATCTTCGCCCCAGTTGCGCGGGACCCGACTGCTGTCGAATCCGCCCGCGGGAAAGCCGGCCATGTTTCCGCAGACGATGAACAACGACTCTTCGTCCGGTCCCAAGACAATTGCATGATTCCCGTGCCCGGCACCCGGGTTGCCCGGCGGTTCAATCGCTCGCAGCAACTCCACCGAGTCGAATTGATCATCGTGGTTCGTATCTCGCAAACGATACAGTCCCGGTCCGTCTGCCGATCTTCCATTGACCATGACGTAAAGTGAATCGTGCGCATACAAGAGCCCCATCGCCATTCCAATGTCGAGATGGATCTGCTCGACTTTGGCAGCATTTCCGTGCCCCACTTCGGGAACGGTTAATCGATACAGTGCCCCTTTTTGATCGGACGCAATCAGCCGGCCACGATCATCGACTGCAAGGCAAATCCATGAGCCTTGTTCATCGTTCGGAACCTCGTAGATTTCTTCAGCGACAAAATTGGGCGGCAACCCAAAGTCAAGCTGCTTTGCTCCTAACGCGGGAGAATACAACAGAGCAGTGGACAGCATCAGATTGCAGAGAATGAATCGTGGCATTAACGAAATTTTCCAGTGAATTCGAGGCGGGAATGAATCTGGTATCGGTAGGACACTAGCGGTTCCGGCAGTCGCATTAAACGCGATCGACTGAATTGACTGCGGAACGATAGTTCAATCTGCGTGTGTCAGAATGAGACTACTCTTCGAAGGTTGCGGTCGCGATTTGGGAATCGCGCCCAGTCTGTTCGATCCCGTAGACATGGCTCTTGGTCCGTACAATCAGCATGCCATTCGAAATCGCCGGCGTCGCCATGCAAATGTCTTCCATGGAATTGGTGGCGAGCAACTCGAATTCTGAGCCGGCACGCACGACAAATACTTTGCCATCTTCGCTCGTAATGTAAAGGCGATCGTCGACAGCCACTACAGAGGGAGTAAAGCCCGTGCCGCTTCCCACCCGCTTACGGTACTGCTGTTTTCCAGTGACGGCATCGTAGCACGTCAGCACGCCATTGAGCCTGCAGGCGTACAAATGCGGCCCAAGGACAAGGGGCGTTTGCATGTAGATTCCATCCTGTGGATGGTTCCAAGCGAACGGCCCATCTTCGCCGTCCTCCATGTCCGTGATATCACCGGTTGCGCCGGGCCGAATGGCGCGGAGCGGCCGCTTCGGACCATGAGCACTACTGAGATAGATAAGATCGTGCCCAAACACGGGGGTCGGCACAGGGATATCACCGCCGCCGGTTAGTTTCCACAATTCGCGCCCCGTCCAGGGGTCGTAGCCACCGGTGTGCCGATAGCCGTTGATAATCAATTCCGTACGCTCCGAACCTTCAAAGACTGCCGGTGTACTCCAGGTTGGAACATCCGTTCGATCGACGCGCCACTTTTTGAATCCATTGCGAATGTTGTAGGCACCGAGAAAGGAATTCTCCTGCACATCAGTCTGCACGATCACCATATCGCGGTAGATGATAGGGGAACTGGCGAAGCCCCATTGTGCTGAAGGGACCTGATAGTAGCCGGAATCGAGCACGCCGAAATCCCGCTTCCATTGAATGTTGCCGCAGTAATCGACGCAGTAGAGACCCTCGGACCCCAAATTGACAATGATGTACCGCCCATCGGTGGCTGGTGTGGAATTGGCATGCGAAGCTTTGGTGTGCCGTTTGATCGCCGGCACGCCTTGATACAAAATCTGCTTCCAACAGATCTGCCCGGTTCGTTGTGAGAGACAATACAATTCCCAAGTTTGCACACCTTCGTCAGGAACAGGGGCAATATCGCCATACAGACCGGTTTTCAAACTCGGGTCTTCATTGGAACCGACTGCTGTCACAATGAAGACGTATCCGCGACCGACGATGGGGCTGGCGAGCCCCAATCCGGGAATGGCGGTCTTCCATCGAACGTTGCTCGATGTGGAAACGTCCCAGGTTGTCGGTGGTGCAGGGCCATCGGCAACCCCCGATGCCTGGCGTCCACGAAACTGTGGCCAGTCCTGTGGCAGCAGGTAGTCGCCGGAAAACGCAGAATGCTGCGAGCAAAGAATCGCCAAAACAAGAATCGATGTTTGCAATCGCAACATCGTGGTCTCCTCGTGTCAAAGGCTCGGCACTCGCGGCTGCTAGGTCCTGTCACAACCGCTATCGACCAATATCCACCACGGCGCTGGCGAAAACAATCCTTTCCTGGGATTTCGCTGCGGATCGCGTCGATCAGACTGCGCCTTCATGCCGTACACGATCGATCACGCCAATAAGTCTTGGACAACCTCACCATGAACATCGGTGAGACGAAATCGTCGACCCTGAAACTTGAATGTCAGGCGTTCGTGATCGATTCCCAGCAAATGCAGCAGCGTGGCATGCAGATCGTGCACGTGAACCGGGTTTTCGGCAATGTTGTAACTGTAATCATCGGTTGCGCCATACGTCGTGCCGGCATTAACGCCGGCCCCGGCCAGAAACATCGTAAAGCAACGTGGGTGATGATCGCGACCGTAGTTGTTGTTTGTCAGCGTTCCCTGGCTGTACACCGTGCGACCAAATTCGCCACCCCAAACGATGAGTGTATCTTTCAGCAATCCGCGTTGCTTCAAATCTTGAATCAACGCTGCCGTCGGCTGATCCGTGTCGTAGCATTGCCCGGCGATCTGTTTGGGAAGTGTTTTGTGCTGGTCCCATCCCATGTGAAATAACTGCACGAAGCGCACATCCCGCTCCGCCAACCGTCTCGCCAGAATGCAGTTGTAGGCGTATGTCCCTTTTTTGCGGGACTCTGGTCCATACATGTCGAATGTCGCCTCTGGCTCGGTCGACAAGTCCGTCAGCTCGGGAACCGACGTCTGCATCCGATAGGCAAGTTCGTATTGAGCAATACGCGTCGCAATCTCCGGATCATGAGACTCGCGAAGCTTGCGCTCGTTGATGGCCACAATGTCATCCAAAATCTGCCGGCGAATCGACGAGCTGATCCCTTGGGGATTGTTGATATAGAGGACAGGATCGCCGACTCCGCGAAATTTGACACCCTGGTGTGTCGTCGGCAGAAAACCACTCCCCCATAACCGGTCGTACAACGGCTGCCCGCCGGGACGACCGGTACCTGTCGAAACCATCGACACAAATGTGGGAAGGTCTTGATTCATCGATCCCAACCCGTACGACAACCAGGCACCGATGCTTGGGCGGCCCGCAATCTGCGACCCAGTTTGGAAAAACGTAATCGCCGGATCGTGATTGATCGCCTCGGTATGCATCGATTTGATAAAGCACAATTCGTCGGCGACGTTTGAAATGTGCGGCAATAGTTCGCTGATCCAGGCCCCGCCTTCGCCATGTTGGCGGAACTTGAACTTCGTCGGCGCCACGGGAAATCTCTTTTGCCCCGATGTCATCCCGGTCAGCCGCTGCCCCATGCGGACCGAATCGGGCAGGTCCTTATCGAAAAATTCGCCGAGATTCGGTTTCCAGTCGAACAGATCCAACTGCGAAGGCGCTCCCGATTGAAATAGGTAAATCACGCGTTTGGCTTGCGGCGTCCAATGGGGAAGTCCCGGCAATCCGCCCACTCGAGACGAACTTTCTTCCGCCGACAGATTGTCTTCCGCCAACAATGAAGACAGCGCTGCAATGCCGATTCCTGACGCCGACTTACCAAAAAAGTGACGACGGTTGATCGCCAAGGGTGAATCAAATGAATCAGCGAGCATTGCTATTCCTTTGTGACGGTTTCGTCGAGATTGAGTAGCGTATTGGCGATCGCCGTGTACGCGGCCAACTCGGCGCTATTGATCGACGGATCGGGTTGCGACTCTCCAATCGAAATCAATGCATCCGCAGCTTCGGTTTCTTCGCGATACATCTTGAGATACCGTCGGTACGCGGCTACCAGGATCTTTCGGACCGCCTTTTCCGGATCTCGAGCCAACACCAATCGATGTCCATAGCTGACACGATCGCGCGGAGACTTCCCCCCCTCGAGGATCATTCGCTCGGCCAATCCACGGGCCGCTTCAACAAGTTGCGGATCATTCAGCAAATTCATAGCTTGCAAAGGCGTATTCGTCCGAGCTGATGTGACCATACAGACTTCGCGACTGGCATTATCGAAATTCATCATCGAGGGAGGAGGTACGGTCCGGCGCCAAAATGTATACAGGCTGCGTCGATACAAATCGTCTTTCTCACCAACGATATACTTGTAACCCTTGGCGCTCACTTCTTCCCAAAGGCCTTCTGGCTGATAGGGCATCACGGGCGGTCCGCCAATCGTTGGAACCAAAAGTCCGCCGACGGCCAGAGCCTGATCGCGCAGCGCTTGCCCAGTCAGTCGAAATCGAGGACCTCGTGCCAACAAACGATTTTCTGGATCGCGGCGATTTAGCTTCGGCGACGAACTCGACGACTGCCGATACGTTCCACTCATAAAAATCAGCTTTTGCATCGCCTTGACGTCCCAGCCGGACTCACGGAAATGCACGGCCAGCCAATCCAAGAGTTCTGGATGGGTTGGCCGCTGCCCTTGCGAACCAAAATCCTCTGGTGTTTCAACTAGCCCACGCCCGAAGTGCATCTGCCAATAACGATTGACCGCAACGCGGGCAGTAAGCGGATGATCGGGTTGAAACAACCAGCGGGCCAGCCCCAGCCGGTTCTTGGGAAAATCGTCACGCATTGAGGGCAGTGCTGAAAATGTCTCAGGCGATAACTGCTCGCTGCGGTCCGGTTGGTCGTACGCCCCGCGATTAAGCAAGTAGGTTTCCCGGGGCTGCTCCATTTCCCGCATGATGCTGACTTCTGTCAAGCTATCCCGTTCGAAAACCGCAAGTTTCGTTTCAGCGGCCTTGATCTTTCGCAGCAGCCCCTGGTAATCCTCGTCGACGCTCGAAAAGTACACGTTCTCGAGGTATTCGCGAACGCTCGGCCGCTCGTGATCGCGGAACATGGCATCCACAGGCGATTCGCCGGCGACTTGGGCGACATGCTGGGGCGATAAGACTTTCGCATAGATCTGGATGTCGTCGACCACACCTCCCGTAAACGAGGCGTCGCGAAGATTATCCCTCGCACCCTTTTCGCTACTAGCCCCCACAAGCACGGACGAGTCGATCGTAACAACCTCTTGAAGTTGATCAATTTCCGTCGTTGTAGCGACCTCTTGACCATCGACAAAAATACGAACGCCGGTCGCGCTTCCCGATCCATCGTAAGTGACTGCCAGATGAGCCGCATCCTGCCGGGAGATGGCGGGCTGCGACACAACTTCGACACCATCTTGGTTGCGACGATCGCTAAAGAGCCGAAACGAAACTCGAAACGGTTTCGCAGG
>JANQRQ010000028.1 GCA_028284485.1 Planctomycetaceae bacterium
TCAGCATCGTCCCTTCCTGAAAAACCGGGTAGGGCCGGTTCCCACCGGCCGAGCCAGAACCGGCTAAACGCGATGTCCAGATGATCGTCAGTCATTTGGTCATCGCCTGGCCGAGCGTTTGATACAATTCAGAGAATTTCCATGCAACGAATTCTCAAACCCCTGTCGCACCCCGTTGTCTTGATCGTGATTCTCTTCCTCACGGTCGTGGGCGCTGCCGCATTTAAGCTTCATTTTGAATTTCGGCACACGAATTATGTCGTCGAAGAGGTGCTGGCGGCGGGGGGAGGAGTTGGCACTCGCGTTCCCGGGTGGTACAGAAAACTGCCTGTCGCGCTTACAGAAGGGCGCGATCCATTCATCAATCTTATTCAGGTCCGTTGTGATCACGCGGATGATCGCATGATATCGCTGGTATCGTCATGCGATAGCGTCGAATCGCTGTCATTGCTCTACGATGCAACCAGTGTTTCGGACCACGGGCTGCGTTTATTGTCAAAGCTAGGCAACTTGCAGTCGTTGAGCATTGTTTCCGGACACCTGACTGACGAGCAGTTGAGCCATTTGTCGAGCCTTCACAGCCTGACCTCTTTTGGTGTTTCCGATTCCAAGATTCAGGGGGTTGGCTTCAGGCACTTTCGCGCGTTGCCTGCACTACAGGGGCTCCATTGCAAGCAGACTCCAATTAACGACGAGGGCTTAGCAGAGATTTCGCGTCTTTCGAAACTGACAAGATTGCACCTCGATGACACCGAGATCACAGACCGCGGTCTGATGACGATCGTTGCGCTGCGATCGCTGAAGTATCTATCATTGGAGAATACACAAGTGACCGATCGCAGCCTGGTGCACATTGCCAAGTTGCCGCTGCTTGAGGAATTATCCTTGGACGGCACACAGATTACGGATCACGGATTGAAGCATTTTACCACATTTCCATCGCTGAGAATTCTTTCCTTGAGTCGGACGCAAATAACAGACGCTGGTATGTCGCATCTAGCGGGCTTGACGGATCTCTTAGTGCTATCACTTGCAGAAACCGACGTATCAGCCAGGGGCGTGGTGAATCTTGCAAATAAGATTGGGACGCTGTGGAAGCTTGATCTATCTGGAACTGATATTGGAGATGAAGACATCGATGATTTGTCGTCTTTGCGAAACGTGAGTGATCTTGATCTTAACGAGACCCGATTGAGCGAAAAGGGGTTTCGCAGGATCGAATCTGCTAATCGGAACCTGATTGTTAAGCGACCATTTCCATTCTTGATAGAGTCATTGGAGGAACGCAACACATCGAAACCAGACTCCCGATCGCGACTCAAGGGCTCATCTTCGGAAGATTCGTCAGACAGGAATGATGCCACGATGACCAAATGATAGCGTGTCATTGCGTCATCGCGCACTGATGTGCTCTTAAATCGCTATGATGATGGAGAGTCGGCTCTAATGGCGATTGCCGGCTTTGCCGGCCCCGAAAGAGTCTTTCGGGGCCACCCGCGCCATTCCGTGAGGGAAACATGGCTTACGATTCGGCCCAGCGCAAATCGTTTTCTTCCGACTCAACCACATCAACGAACATTACCTCGCTCGCATCAACCCCCTCGCGAAGCGGTTTAATTCAACGGTCAGTTTTCCAGTCACTTCAGAAACATCACCTGATCCACGAGTTTCTGAAACCAGAAGGGATGCGGCAACGCTGCGGGTGTGAAATCAATCATGCTCGATTCGCTGCAGAATCCGGTTCGCAGTCGCGAAGTCCAACTCGATCGGAGTGGGCCGGTCGAAGACAAGGATCTCAATCGTCAACCGGGAATCCTGCTGGTTGACGTGGGTGACTGTCCCGAAATCATCGCGAAACACTGTGTCTTGCTCGGTTATCTGAACGCGGTCACCAACCCGAAATGGACTGTCTGGCTCCATGTTGCTGCCTCCGAATTTGTGCGCGTGACTCAGCGACCCTGCCAACTCATCGCCGAACATCGGCTCACAGCGTGGGTTCGCGGAGAGTTTCGTCACTCGTTCCATTGTCGCCGCAAGTCGATCGCCAAGCAACGATTGCTCATTTTCCGTGAGCACTAGTCCCGAAAACTCATCCCGGCATTCAAAAGGCCGAGAAGCCGTCGGGACTGCGACGAATGAGAAAGGCGAATTAAAGGTTCACCGGGCGGACGGAAGGCATCGGTGATTCAGGTTCATTTCGCCACGATCGGTCCGCGTTAGTGATATCGTCCTGCGCACCCAGCAGCACGGCGAGTATGAACCCGCAATGACCAAATGATGCCCCGTCATTTGGTCATCGCACCCTTCGGAGCGTCTGAGGTGCTAAGATAACTGTGGGCTGATTTAATCGCATTTCCCGACTTCGTCGGCCCAGAATGAGTTTTTCGGGGACCACCCGCGAATATTGCAACCGTTCGTTCAAACCAGCGCAGCCTGCAGAGATCGCGTGCATAATCTCGAATGCCTATTGTGTTAGATTCGCTGTAAACTCGCTGAACGAATCAGCAACCACTTCAAGGTGTGGGCTAAACTCGTCCGATCGCTCGTGGTCCCAGACTGCAATCGCTGGAGCGTCCGGGGAAAATCGAAAGTCCAAACAAAGGAAGTCTCCGCCAAACAAAACCGCTATCGGGATGACGTTCATCCCAACAAGGTTCTCGTCATCAATGAGACGTTCATCTATTTGGCTAAGCACTACTGTGATGTCACGCCAACCGTTTGCGGAATCGTTTTGTGGATCGTCGAGCAAGCACAAAAACGATTCCAACACTCTCTCTCGTCTGTCGGCGTCGAAAATGTTCTCTATGGGAACTCCACCGTTTCCTCTTCCAAGGAACTCAACATAGTCAATCGGAAGTTTCACCCGATACATTTTCTCAAACCGCTTGATGCGATCAACAGTGGGGGGAGTCAATGTCGTGTCTGATTTGATCTCCATGGTATTTCCTGCACTTGTTAGGGCAATACACATCGCAGGCGATAATATCTTGCGGCCTAAAATGCCACCTTTCCGCTCAATCAGATTACCACGTGACTTCAGATGATGCCCCGTCGTTTGGTCATTGTGCGGGCCGTTTTGCATGAATCATAGCTGTGATGCGACAGCTACACATGCTGGCCATTTCAACTGATCCGAGACAACAATTCTCCCGGCCATCAACAGGTGGGCCAAGTTCTTCATTAAGGCCGCTTTGTCGTGTCATGCATTCCAAGGGAGTCGGACGTTTTTGAACGAAGCAATGCTCGGATCCAAATCCAATACCTCCGCTTCCTTAAATGGCCAATGAGACTTGCCAAGCTCCTTTGAAAGTAAAAACTTCAGGAAAAACCAGATATCGGAAGCGACGATGAATGCTGGCTCGTCTGGTGTCTCATGCACATCAACAAATAACACTGGTTCCCCAGAACCAAATTCGTTCTTGGTTGCTACAACGTAATAGCTTCCGCAACCGTCCCCAGCTACCGGAATCCAGCCCCTGTCATTCCATTGCGGGTAGTTATCGAAAACTGCACGCAAATCTTGGCTGTCCCGAGCGACGTCAATTCCAACAAGCCCGCCCGGGCCAATACACGCACCATTTGAAGCCAACAACCATTCCTTCAACTTTTGCGGGAATCTAATTCCGCAATTCGACTCCGCATCCTGAATGGCAGCGTTACTTGCACCGGCCGGCAGTGAACCTTCAGGTGGAGCCGGCACAGTACTCATAAGAGCCAAAACTTCGTCTTTGATTTTCAGGGGTGACTCGCTCATTCTGCCATCTTAATCGAGACTGAATGTGTAAGGATCCTGCGAACGCTTAATTTTGCTTCTTTCGGCCTTACGTCAAGTTAATCATGGTCATTACGAATGACCAAATGATGTCAGATTATTTGGTCATCGGACCGTTCGCCAAGTGTTTCAGTAGCAGCGGCCGCACTAGGGGCGATTCGAGTCCTTGCCGGCTGACCAACTTGCGGAATAATCCCGTGCCGCCTTGCAGGCTATCAACAGCGTCAATCAATGCGCGGAGCTCGTCTTGATCGAGTCGGTCGAGGATCGCGCCTGTCGCGGCCTCCAGATTCTCGGCCTCATTCCTGGCAACTTCCCGTTGCCGGCGCTGTTCCGCCTGCCCGAGGCACGATCCCCTAAGCAAACTTTCCCACCACCAAGCCTCGCCGGCACACACCTAGATCGCCGAACCACTCCATAGGTTATTCCGCACGACCATCCGGCCTGATACAATCCCCAACAGACGACTCGACACACAACGCTCAAGGCGCGATGCGGCTCAGTTCAACACTGTTTCATCTCACATCGCTTCGCGACGAGCGATAAAACTCTATTCGTTCTTTCACTTTGGGGCTCATCCCAATTTACGGAGAAATACCCGGCTTGGCCCAAGATCGTCAACTGAGTGTGGTCAAGTTGCCAACCATCAAAAACATCGAGGACTTCTCCAAATACGTCGATTAGTTCGGCCGAACGCGGGCTCAGTACCGCTCTCGAAAAAAGAAATCGCCTATGAACTTTGAATTTGCATTCTATCAGATAGACCATCGTCTTATTGCGCTTGCAATGGTTGCGGTGCTCGCAATTGCGTGCGAGCTTGGTTTCCGTACCGGATCCCGCAAACGGGAGGCCTCCGAACAATTCCGCTCACTGATGAACGGAATTGGCGCTGCTACGTTTGGCCTGCTAGGTCTGCTGCTCGGTTTCACGCTCGCGATGGCGATTGGCCGCTGGGACGCGCGGCATAACGTAGTTGTCGCCGAGTCCAACGCAATCGGCACGTTGTCCCTGCGAGCAGGCTTGTTCGATCAACCGATCCGCGACGAGCTGCGAGCATCTCTGCACGAGTACACCGGCGCCCGTGTAGTGCTGGCAAACTCTGTCGACGATCGGGACGCATGGCGTGATGCAAAACAAACGAGTGAGGCACTGCATGGCAAGATCTGGTCCATGGTTGAGCAGGCTGGGACGCGGGAAACCAGCAATGCCAAGCTGTCCTCGCTAATTACGGCCGCCAATGAGCTGATCGACCTTCACGAGTTGCGAATCGCATCGGTCGAGAATTTTCTGCCGGCGTCGTTGTTGCTGATATTGCTCGGCGTAGCTGCGGTTGCGATCTATTTCCTAGCCTGGTCCTTCGGCGCGGCGGGCGATGGCGGCCGAGTTGCGATCCTGTTGCTTGGGCTACTCATCGGCACTGTTCTGTTTTTGATCATGGATGTCAACCGGCCACAGCGCGGGACATTCCAAATGGGCGCTGCAACTTTGGAGCGAGTACGGGATAGTATCTCTGAGTCCGCGACGCCGTGAATCGCTTGGTCCTCGCACGACAGAGCTGACATTAGCAACGCGCGCCCGGCGTCAGGCAACGAGAGCAGACAGTCGCGTCGCGCGCTGATCATATGGGCCAAATCGCGAGCAGCGCGATTTTTCCGATTGTCTGTTTCGAGGGCTTCCATATCAGAACTGAAGACAACATACAGTAGAAGCATTACGGCCAAGGCTTACATGAACGCGGCCTCCTTCGACGTCCCTAATGACTCAGTTGTGCGTCAGCATATTGACAGTGCCGCGCTGCCCGAGTTTGCCTTGTTTATTCTACGGCTTACCGCGTAGGTGGGCACGCCGATTCTATATCGGCCCAGATGAAAACCACCAACGTAGGCTCTGAATTGCGATCCACGATGACCAAATGATAGCGTGTCATTTAGTCATCGCGCACTTTGGAGCGCCCGAAGTGATATGATAATTGTGAGTCGGTTCTGATGCCTCTTGCCGGCTGTGTCGGCCCCGAAAGAATCTTTCGGGGCCACCCGCGCACAAAAAAAGCACGATCGAAATGTGGAAGCAGTTCTTTGGGCATGTTGCGACAACCGCATTGACGGTTGAATGAGTAGGCGCATTAGTATCCATTCTGTCGAGAGGATTAAGCGAATGAATTGGAAGATTGGGTTGCTCGTTGTGTGGGTTGTGCCCGCTGTTGCAGCACCAGGGTTGGGTAACGCGGGCGAACAAGACGGCTACCTTGTCATACCAATCGAGGACGCCGACCAGCATTATCGGAGCGAATACGAAGAATTGAACGCCTGGCTTGATGCGAAACTCGGCGAGACCGCCGCACGCCGTGCTGCGTACTGGTCTGACGTCGATACCTCTTCCTTGGATGCCTACGAAGCATCGATTGAATCCAAGAGAAGAAAGTTCCAGCGTTTGTTGGGTGTACCCGATATCGCAGCGGGAGAACTTGAGGTCAAACAAACGACCGTATACGAAAACGATCAAGTTCGCATCGATGATGTCAGCTTCGTTGGATTGCCGGGACTGCGTGTGCAAGGTTTTTTGACAGTTCCGAAACGGCAAACGAAGCCGAAACCCGCCATACTTTGCTTGCACGGGGCGCACGGCAGTTCGCATAGAACGGCAGGTCTATTGGGTAGATCGAGCTACGGGCGCGAGCTAGCCGAGCGAGGCTACGTGACGTTTTCACCAGGCATGTCGGGAATGTTCACTGATCAAACTGAACCGGGCGAAGATGGTCGCATTTGGGGGCGTAATATTTTGCACCGCAAAGCGGAAATGCTCGGCTGGTCGATTACCGGAATTGATTTGTATCGTTTCCAACGCTGTGTGGACTTCCTTGAAACGCTGCCGGATGTTGACAAAGAACGAATGGGCGTGTTCGGAATTTCGCGCGGTGGCGAGTTTGCTCTTCATATGTCTGCTGCGGACACCCGAATGAAAGCGACCGTTTCCATTGGGTTCTTCAATGACCGAGTCAAAAAGAATACCATCCTGCCTGGCGACGCACCGAGTCCGATGTACTTTTTGATTCGATTGGGCCGAGACGAGTACTATCATCCGGATATGCCAAACTATTTTGGCGACGCCGAGCTGGGGTGGCTGACCGCTCCGAGACCGCTGATGATCCAAAACGGACTGCAGGATGCGAATATGTACATTCCGCACGCCCATCCCGAATTTGACAAACTCCACATGATGTATGCCAAGTTGGGAATCCCTGAGCGTGCCGTTTTTGATACGCCGGATGTCGGACATACCGTCGACAAAACGAACAGTTTTCCCTTCCTGGATCGCTGGCTCAACCATACGCCGACGAATAGCGAATCGCGATCTCGCTAGATCGCACGAAGTCTCAATGATGCCCCGTCATTTGGTCATCACGCCCTTCGTAGCGACTCGAATGCTATAATGATTCTGAGTTCGTTCTGATGCCTCTTGCCGACTTCGTCGGCCCCGAAAGAGTCTTTCGGGGCCACCCGCGTTCCTCTTTGGCAGCGGATAAGCAAAACGACTCCCAGGAGCTGCGAAAGTGAAGGACAGACCTGCCTATCGATTGGCCACCTTGTTGGCGTTTCTGGCCAGCTCAGCTTGCCTGTCCGTTGTATCGCAGCCGGCGTTTGGCGCTGAAGTCTTTCAGGATCCGGAGACTAGGGTCACGATCCGCCGACTGACACGAGGGCCGCACCACCACAAACACTCCTACTATACCCTCTCACCATGGTCTCCGGATGGGCGCCGTATCGTCTTCTCATCCGCTGCGCCGGGATCGGCGATCGGCAAGGTGGGCTTGATGGATACGGATGGCGGCAATGTCAGGTTCCTGACCGATAAGGCGCTTTTCAATTCGCATTCGGGTGCGTATCCGATGTGGCATCCGGATGGCCGGCAGATCATATTCCGGCCGTCGGGGAATGACACGGCCGACTACGCCTTCCTGAATGTCGACAGCCGCCAGGTCAGATTCCTTACCGCGCGCCATTTCCGGTTGAGTCCGGACGGCCGGCGGATCGCCTACTTCGAAGGACCAGACCTAGCGGTGATGAACACGGATGGCGACGGGCGCCGCGTCATCGCCCGGCAAGACGTCGTCTCCGCGCTCAGTCCCCTACAGCAGGAGATCCGGGCGAGTCCGGTGCGTTTGAAGGCGCCGCGGTGGAGCCCCGACGGGAAGGAACTGATGGTCGCCCTCACCAACGAGGGGAATGATAGCGACGGGAAGCGAAAGCCGTTGACCGTGAAGGAACTGTACATCGTGCGGTCCGACGGGTCCCTGATCCGTCGCGTCGTCGCATTCCGACATCATGCCGTTTGGAGCCCCAGCGGCCGGCACGTTTTGTTTGTCGATAAGGATGGCATTTGTTTGATCGACAAAGACGGCGCCAACCGTCGAGTGGTCTGTGAACTGGCGGAGGGACATCCCACTTTCAACCCGCAGGAAACGCTGATTGTCACGGACGTATTCAATGGCGAGTTGAAGGACAGTCTGGCCCTCATTGATCCGAACAGCGGCGAATACCGAAAACTGCTCAACTGTCCCCGCACCGTCGGGCCAGGCCGAGGGCGAGTAACACACCCGCATCCGGTATGGAATTCGGACGGCCGGCAGATCCTTTACGATTCCGACCAGACTGGCACCTGTCAGATCTACGTTGCTGACGTTCCTGCGTGGAGTGAATTGCCGCGCCGGCGCGATTGATAATTCTGCTAGGACACATTTAGCGGCACACGCGGCTACTTGGGTGCCATCGACCGAACGGATTGGGTCTCTACGCAAACTTGCGTCGGCGAATCCGACGTGAACCTGACCGATGCGTCGAGCGGTACGATCGACGTGTCCCGCAAAACGTTCCCTTGTCGCCGCAAGTCGATCGCCAAGCAACGATTGCTCATTTTCCGTGAGCACTAGTCCCGAGAACTCATCCCGGCATTCAAAAGACCGAGAAGCCGTCGGGAGTGCGACGAATGAGAAAGGCGAATTGAAGGTTCACCGGGCGGACGGAAGGCATCACGGTTGGAGCGCACGAATTGCTATCATGAATAAGAGTCCGACCTGATGCCTCTTGCCGACTTCGTCGGCTCCGAAAGAATCTTTCGGGGCCACCCGCGGCGATCGATTCGTCGACCAATAGCAATCGACTTGTCGCGCCGAAATCAGTTTCCTGGGAAAAACTGGCAGTGCCTGACCACGATGACCAAATGATGTCAGATTATTTGGTCATCGCGGTGGTCCCTGTCTTAGCAGCTGATCGATCCTATTTGAGGCTACACGCGTTGACTCCATCAGTCAGTTCGCTCGCAGGTTTTCCGCCGCGTTGTCTCAGAAGTTCACGTATTCTGGATTCGGCTGCCAAATCAAGTGGTGTCACTACGCCATCGAAGTATGAACCACCTGTCAAAGCGTTTGCATTCGCTTGCCGTTTAAGCAGCAGAGTCACAATATTCTCGTGACCTGATTGCGACGCTCCGTGCAGCGGCGAGTACCCCGAAAACATGCCGTCAGTTGGAGCCGCATTTACCTTTGCGCCATTGTTGAGAAAGAGTTCGACCATCTCGAATTGGCCGTCCTTGGCTGCGTACGTCAACG
>JANQRQ010000342.1 GCA_028284485.1 Planctomycetaceae bacterium
ATTCAATCCCGGTATCGTAGGCCGCGACCAGGTCACTTGCTGCGAGGTCTCATGGACGACAAGATCGGCCGATGCGCTGAAAAACGCTTGAACATGGTGTGGCTGACCGTCGGTCGCACGAGCTGACCACGAAATGTAAGTCACCGGGCGCGCGAACAAATCGAGATCTTCCGGCAAGAAGGGCGTCGTGAATCTGAGAACAATCTCCACACCAGCCGCTTCAAACGTATAAATGGTCTGCGTCGGATTGACGTCCACGCTGCGCTGTACCATGAGTTGCGCTCGCCGGGGTTCTCGCCCCATGAGGCGATAGGGACTGCCGTCAATGCGAACCAGCGATCGCAGCGAATGGTCGATTCCGGTCCAATGTCGAGGCGTGCTGTCGGCCAAGAAGTCGTTCACCGACCAAACGCTGAAGTAAGGGTCTCAAACGGCAAGTGGAACAGCTGGAGCGCGCAAACGATCCGATGACTCCTGGGCCGTAACCTGGTCTAAAGCGACATTGGAGACGACTAGCAGCAGCGGAGCCGCGACCAAGAGCTGACGAACAACAGGCGACATGACAAATGTCCTTGCGAAAAATACATGGTATGCGGAATCCGACTGGACGCGAAATCCGTGAAAGGCGCGTCCATCATAATCCACCGGCCGCGCAAATTCAGCCCGGTGCAAGGACCATGCATCGCACAGTTTTCGTGTGCTATTCCGGTTCTGTCTGTTCGTCCGCCACGTAGTTCGCAAGGTGCTCTCGGACTTTTTGCCGGTCCGACGCAGCGCGAGCGATGACCGGAACCATGCAAATTGCCGCGGGAATTAAGATCAGGGTCAGCACTGCTAACCCCGGCGAGATTCGCTCTTCGAACCAGCCTGTGGTCACGAGGGAAAGCAAATGCACGCCGATTGCCCGTCCCAGCATCAATCCAATCGCCAGTAAGGAGAATAAGACAGCACGGTTCTCCGGCTTGTTGATTTCACTCATGGCGCTAAAGGTCAACGGCGGAGCCCCGCAGGAAACAAAGGCGGCTATCACCACAAAGACCAAAAACCAAACGAACGGTGCCGACGCAAGCGACGCGGTCGTCCAAGGGATCAGAAAGGCAATGATATAACACGGCGTCGTTAACAATAGGCAGCCGAGTATGAACCACACCTTGGCATTCTCGCGTTCCACCGACATCAAATCCGAAATGCGTCCGATCATCACGGCGCCGGGCACCTGCACAAGAAACATCCCCAGGGTCAAATAAGTGGCATGGCGGCCGGCGAGCCCATGGTCTTCTCGAAGCATGGCAATGAACCAAAAGCTCACAGCTCCCAGTGGTATCATGCTCAAAACACTGGAAGCCACCAAATACAGGTTGGAGATCGGTTTGAACAGGTTGAACAGATCCGAGAATTGAATGCGAAAGCTATAGCTGCCGCCTTGCTCGAACAGTTCCTGTAATTCGGCTTCCATGGCGCCATGCTGCGGCTCATAGCGGCGAATCGTCAACAGGGACAGTACACCCAATCCGGCGAATGTTGCAAAAGCCCAAAACGGCGCCTGCCAGCCAACTCGTTCGCCCAGCATTCCGCCGAGTAGGAATGCTAACCCGTAACTTAGCGTTTGCCCTGTGCTGAGCCATCCAAAGGCAATGCCCCTTTCGCTCGGGGGAATGACGTCGACCATCATCGAATAACTCACGGGGACGATGGCGGCATTACCAATCGCAGCCAACCAAAAACCGATGAGAAACCATGTCATGTTGTCGGTCATTGTGACCAGTACACAACAGATGCCCCACAGCAACGTCGAGAACACGAGCAATCGATGCCGTTGGTATCGACTGGCAGCGAATGCCCAAAATGGAGTCGCGAAGGCATAAACCACGAGAAAACCCGATTGCAGCAGACCAACCGAGCTTTGTGTGATTTCGAGGTCGGCCTCCAACTCGCGGGTAATCGGCGCCAACAGCGCCTGCAATCCCTGCGAACCAATGTTCAATAACACCAACAACGTTGAATAAACGCGATCGATTTGCGGAGCGGCTGGTGAAGTTGTCGACTCTTGGTTCATCGGAATCTGTTAGAACGGGATTGCAGCGGTTTGGTCCCGAAAGATCACCGGCATAGTTCCATCTTGCCTACCATGACTCGGCGACCGCCCTGCGTTTTCATTTGTTCGGTTTATAACGAACCGAGCCTCTTCTGCAAATGCGAAACGAGGTACGCGGCGATTCGGCAAATTGTGGCCGATTCTTCGCGAGGCATGACGCTGCGCGGGGTCTTCGTTGGGCTCTTGCTATTCGTCTCGTTCCTGTCTCAGCAAAGCGAAAATGCCCGACTTTCGCCTTCTGCAAACTACGGCTCGACATCGTATGGTTTTTCGAGGCGAAATTCGGAGTGGTTCTCCAAATAGGCGGCGAGCCGGTCTTTTCGGGAAAGCGCTTGCGGCAGGAAGTCGAGGGCGGCTTGCAGCCTGTCGTTCGGTTCCGCGCAACTAAACCGCAGGAACCCTTCGCCGGCGTCGCCGAAACATTCGCCTCCGAGACAGGCAATGCCGAAGTCGTCGTCGGCCCCTTCGAGCAAGAACATCGCCAGCCCGTGGCTGGTCACTCCCAAATCGTTGCAGACGCGCGCGACATTGGGGAACACATAGAATGTTGCCGTAGGATCGAGCGAGTGAAAGCCATCGATCTGGTTCAGGCCATTTGTCAGCAAGACCACTTTATCTCGAAACTTCTTCATGACTTCATTTCGCTCGTCGGCATCGCCCTCCAAAGCCGCTTTGCCAGCCAACTGCACAAGCGGGGGCGTACACGAAAGCGTGGTGTTGATCATCTTGCCAATTGCATCGGCAATCTCAGGCGACGAAACGGCAAATCCAAGTCGCCAACCACTCATGCTGTACGATTTGCTAAAGGTATAGGCGCTGACGCATTGATCCATCATGCCCGGCTGCGCCAAAAGCGAATGGTGCCGGCCTTCCCAAACCATGTGGCAATACGGTTCGTCGCTAAAGACGGCGATGTTTTTGCCGCGGATCAGGTCGGCGATGTTTCGCAAATCTTCTTCGGTGGTAACGCCGCCGGTCGGATTGTGAGGTGAATTCAAAAGGATCGCTTTCGGAGAAGGATCCTCGGAAAGAAATCGTTCGATCTCGTCGACCTCGGGACGAAATTGATTGGACTGTCGCAATGGGCAAAGCGTCGCCCGGCCGCCCCGCCTTTCAATGTTCGGCAGATATGTCGGGAAATAGGGGCTGAAAACGAGCACGCCGTCGTCCGGATCGAGAAAGGCTTCACAGAAGAATTGCTCGAAGATTTTAGCGCCGGGCGCTACGACGACGTTGGCCGCCTCTGCCGGTATTTGGAATTCGCTTTTCACAAAGTTCGCCGCGGCCGCCCGAAACTCCGGCAAACCGGGTGAGGGGCAGTAGTGCGATTGGTTATTCTCGATGGCATCGACGCCTGCACCCTTTGCCCCGGCCGTACTATCGAATGGGCTATCGCCAATTTCCAGTTCGACGACATCCTTTCCCTGGGCCTTCAACCCTTTTGCAACTGCCAGGACAGTAAACGCCGTTTCTACGGTGAGAGATTGTGAAAAACGACTCAGTTTTGCAGACATGGATTTCCCTCAAATCGATGCGCGTGCATCAAACAGCGGTCCGTGGATACCGGTGATGGTCTCGTTATCGCCGGAACTTCATCGGGAATAACTAGCCGAAAGCTTCGGGCGATGCGTGAACACGACTCCCAGCTGAGCATGGAGCGCGAAGGCAACAGCGAAACCGGGATGGTCAGTATGCGGATTGCGACCGCATGATGCAACTACCGGACATCGCGCCGGAGCGACTCACGACCGCCAGGACTTACAGCAATCGGGACGCTTTCGTCTGCCGAAATTGGTGGCTGACTACTTCGTGGAAATCGCCTGCGCCAAGGGGCGCAAAACCTGATCAATGACAAAGTCGTCGAGCAGTGTCTCGCACTGAGTTCGTAGCCGCGCCAGAGTTTGCTCGAACGAAGTTTCCGGATCGAGGCTCCCGTATTGTCGCACAGTAAAGTACACGCTGATTTGATCCTCAGGAAACTCGCCCCTCCGGACCTGATAGGCGTTGGTCCGTGTCTCGATCATCAAGCGCGCTTGCTGGCGGCACGATTCTTCAAGGCTGACGGTCATACAGGGTTCGTAATTGAGGACCTTCGCTCCTGGCACATCGAGCAGTCCCTCGAAGGCCACCGACGTTCCCAGCGCTTCCGCGACGAGTTCGTCGTGATTTCCTCGATAAGAAAAGTCAAATCCCATCATGTAATCGAGCGCCTCGCAGTCGAGCGGACTCACCGACAACATGTACGGGATCAATTCTAAGACCAGCTGATGTTGATCTGCTGCCAGGTCGAGGTCCGACGGGTTGAAATAGCCGCTGCAAATTCGGCGAGGTTCGATCGAAAGCCAGCGCTGATGCCCTTGATCTTTGTCCTCCTCAAGCACGAAATCCCCGGTTTCGCGGGTATAGAAATTGCGCATCGATGGATACGTTTTTTGGACTCGTTCAAAAAAACCAAGAACTGTCTCACGACCTGCTGGTAGCTGCATCTCCGTATTTAGGTTCATGTTGCTGTAAAAATCGTCAGCCAGTGAGCTGTACGCGTTCATCGGCATGTCCTCAAAAAAAGATTCGCGTGAACGAATCGACAGCGTCCCTAATGGATTACGCCCATCACCGATTCCTCCACGCTCAATTTCAAACTGCGATCCGCCTCCCGCGAACATCGCAGTAAGTCTTTCACTCCTGTATTGTATAGGCGGCTTCACCCTTGGTCAAAGTGAGGGTTTTCCAGACATATGAACAAAATTCGATGTGTTACGACGCCTGACGTTCGGTTCTCCACGTTTTTGACGGACTTGGGTTGGATAGGGCTATATGGGTGCGATAAGCAAGTCGCAGGCCTGACCATCGGACACCCGGATGATGTCGAGGTCAGACGAGCCGTCCAACGCCGGGCAAAGCGAGACCACCTGAACTGTGCGGATGACGATCAGGATTGGTTTCCGGAGCTTCGTCGTCGGTTAGAGGCCTACTCACGAGGCGAGCCACAGGACTTTCGAGACGTTGAAGTCCTTTATGGGAAACTGACGCAATTTCAGAAGCGCGTGATCGCCAAGACTCGCCTAATTCCTTACGGGCAAACGATGACTTACGGACGGCTGGCAGAAAGGGCCGGCGCCCCACGGGCCGCACGTGCGGTCGGGTCCGTCATGGCCGCCAATCGATTTCCGATCATCATTCCCTGTCACCGCGTGGTCGCTTCCGGCGGCAAATTAGGGGGATTTTCGGCGCCTCAGGGAACCGATTTAAAGGAACTGATGCTGAAGCTAGAACGAAATACAAGGGGAAACTCAAAATAAATAAATCTGCAGGGACGGACAGCAATTTCGACCAAGTCCGACCTTTCGCCGGCTAGTAACGCGCCGGTAGAATGAATGACGACTCACAGGGATGTGCAAGTCAGTGTGGGAAACGATTCAGTGGGACTCGGAACATGAATGTCGGATTTGCCAGGCCAAAAGTCACAGACTTAGTATTTCATCTGTTCGCGCGCCCGCTGCATCCGGAGTTGTTTCACGTTCATGCCGATACCGAAATCTGGCAAAACCGATACCACGCCCTGATTCAAATCTGCGACGCGGGCCACTTGGTCACCTTCCGCAGTCAGGACCAGACCATCAGCGAATTGACCGCCACTCGAAGTCAGCCACTCCCGCAACGGAAAAGATTGGTCGAAAAACGACTCAGTGGAAGTCGCGACGAGTCGGTTCGATTCGGCAGCGGAATCGGCTATCACGTCAGCTTTCAATTGGAACAACTCGAACCGGACGTTTTTTTAAACTTCCACGAAGAACTCCTGCTCGACTGCGCCCGTGCGGATGTGGCTCACCGCTTTCCGGCCGGCAATCGATTGGCACCGGCCCCATTAAGTTTGGTGAAGACCGACATTTGGCCGCATAGCCTGCTAATCCATACATTCCACACATTTCCCGAGAGCTGCGCGATTATCAAGACGCAGTCGCTGTTCGAGATTTGACTCGGATTGACCGTGCTCTTCGGCCGTGCGTACGATGGATCTATGGGAATCGCGTATTGCATTTCGAACTTTCTCGGCTGTTCGTCGCGCGTCCCAGACAATTCACAAGTCTTACAAACGAGTGATTCATGACTCGCTTGACGCACCTTTTTCGGTTCATTCTGCCTTCAAGCTCGTTGGCGCGTAAGACGCGTTCCAACCAAATGCAAGTGATCTGCACGATCGTCATCGCCGTCGCTGCTTTTGTGGCACAACCTGCGAAGGGATCGGGCCCGGGATACTATGGCTATTGCTATCCCTCGCCGTTTCGGCGGACGTACTCGGCGCAAATCAAATACGAACCGCCACGGAACTATGACCTTTCTCGGTCGTACCGATATGCCAGACCCTATTTCGGCATGCCTTTCTATGGACTGCCGTATCGCTACTTTTATTACCCGGGACGTTACTACTACTATCCGTGGCGGTACTACTCTTTCAATTACCGGCTGCACGCTGGCCCGTCGATTTATAACCAGTACACCAACAACCAACTGCTCGCCGACTCTCCTTATGCCGGTGGGCAATCGTTGGTCTTCCGTGGCAACCCCATGGCGCCCACACCGCCGATGGCTGGCCCGGATGAGACCCCACGCGATGAATCAGGCTCCGCAATCGAGCGAACGAAACCGGTCTCGAGAGCGACTGCGATACCACCAAATCCACTTCCTCCTGCACAGCGCGATCATCTGCTCCAGGGACCGACGATGCTGGCACCCGGCTCTCTGTACTACGGGTTTGCCCCCTATTCGAAGTGAGTCGGAACCGCCAAACGGTCCGAACAGCAAAGAACCCGGCGTACGCCCGGCTTTTCCTGCATTTTCCCGCAAAAACTGGTTTTGACACGGATTTCGGATCCCGCTATTCTCCGCCCCGCTTTACGGGAATGGATGCCTGTAAACGAACCTCAGGTAAGTTGCCGCCAGCGAAGGATTCGAGTGTGGCCAGCGGACAGCGCGTCCTTTTGATTGATGGGCAATCGGAGACTGAACAGGTCCTCCGAGCCGTCTTGGAGCCACAAGGACACTGCGTCGAGCGAATTCGGTCGACTGGGAATTCGACGGCTTCCAACAACTTGCCAAGTCCGAATGTCTTAGTCATTCATTCCGGTGAATTCACCGCTGAGACGACATTCGCCAACTGGCGTGGCGTGCCACGTGTTGTGATCGAATCGGAACGCGAAATCAGCTCGACGAGCAGCGCCACCTCGAGTGTTGAAAGACGCCTCCCAAAGCCGTTTCAGTACTCGGATCTCATCCAAGCGGTCGAAAAGTTGATGTCCCGGTAGCCGTTCTTCCTCCATCGCACCGGAACGGTTTCGATTTTTCGCAGCGACAAATGCCTGCTGCGTGATTCACCGATGATCTGATGAGAAACCGGCCACAACGGCCAAAATTGTCAACAATCTGAATGTTGACCATTGTCACGCCCGTCGCTCACTTGTATTCTAGCGGTGGGCTTGCTGGGGCCGTGGCGATCAGGGCACTGGTCTGTGGCCAATACCAGAATTCACGGCAACCCGGCACACAATTTCGCTGCCGGGACGAGGCAGTTGTCCAGGCCGCTCCTGCGGTCGCCCACCGGTAAACGATATGCCAGCGATGTAAATTTTGACTCCACGTCTCGACCAGAGACTGGTGAAATTCCTCTCTCACACGCGTCGTCTTGAGAGAATCAAAAACCAAAGTGAATCGACTTTATGGCAACTCTACCCAATCGACTGCGATCCGTTCGTGAACAAATCGTCGATCAACTGCGCAACGAAGTTTTGTCAGCCGGACTTCAAGCCGAACAACCACTCCGCGAGTCGGAGTTGGCCGAACGATTCGGTGTCAGCCGTGGCCCGATTCGAGACGCTTTGTTGCAACTGACACATGAAGGGGCCCTGGTCTATCACCCCAATCGAGGGGTGCGCGTGGGACAACCGGTGTCGAACGGCCTGCGGGAGCTGTTGATTTCAATTCGGCGGCAAATTGAGACGTACGCGCTCGACTCGACATTCGACGATATTCAAGACGGCGATCATAATCTTTGGGGCGAAATGCTCAGCGATTTGCAGCGTGCATGTGAAGTCGGCGAGATGTCACAGATCGTTGAACAAGACATGGCGTTTCATCGGAGTCTCGTATTGCGGACAGAATCGCCCGACTTGGAATCAATTTGGTTGTCGGTCACTGTTCGCATGCGATTGGCATATTCACGTCACACGGATCTCACCGAGGTCTACGACGAGCATTCTCGGATTGTGGATGCGATCAAACGCGGGGATCGAGCCGGCGCGCTGCAACGACTCGAAAATCATATTGTGTGAGGTTCGAAACATGTTCGCGACAGCACTCAAAATTGTTGCCGGTGCCGCTGCCGTATTCGGAATTCTTTCCGCATCGTCTGCCGAGGTGACCTCAAACGAATCGGCCCAGAAAACATTGCCATCGGAGCAAGCCGAACAGCTGTTTGTGCTAAAAGTTTTGCCATTGTTCAAACAGAAATGTTTCGGCTGTCATGGGAATGATCCGGACGATTTGAAAGGAGACTTTGATTTGCGATCGCGTGACGCCATGCTCCGCGGTGGCGAATCGGAAGAAACGGCAGTCATTCCCGGCAACCCTGAAGGAAGCCCGTTGTATCAGGCGATTCGCTGGGAAAGTTTGGAGATGCCTCCCAAGGAAAACGACCGCCTGAGTGAAACGCAAATCGACGACGTTCGCCGTTGGATTTTGGCAGGGGCGCCATGGCCGAAAGAAGACAAGCAGCAACAAATACAAAGCGAGGAATGGGCTTCAGAATCTTCCGAGAATGGAATTCGCGTGCACACCAGCGAAGCCCAGTCTGAAGAATGGGCCAATCGGCGCTACGATCCCGCGGATTTGTGGGCTTACCAAACGATATTGCGTTATCCCATCCCCTGGGACGAATTGCCGGCCGGTGCGCCCCAGCACCCGATCGACGCATTTCTGTCTCGGCGGCTCAACGAAGCCGGCCTGACGTCGGCCAAGCCGGCCGACAAGCGAACACAGATCCGCCGAGTGACATTCGGGCTGACCGGACTTCCGCCAACTCCGGAAGAGATCGAAAACTATACGAAGGATGACTCACCGGACGCATTTGATCGGGTCGTCAAACGCCTGCTATCCAGCGAGCACTACGGCGAACAAATGGCCCGTCATTGGCTTGATGTCGTGCGTTACGCCGACACGGCCGGCTTCTCAAATGATTTTTCAAGACCGAACGCGTGGCGCTACCGCGATTACGTCGTTCGCAGTTTCAATAGCGACAAACCGTACGACCGTTTCATCAAGGAGCAACTGGCCGGCGACGAATTAGACCTCAATGATCCAGAAAACCTGATTGCTGTTGGATACCTCAGAATGGGTCCCTGGGAACACACCAGCATGAGCGTCGCGGCCGTCACACGACAACAGTGGCTCGATGACGTCACACACAGCGTCGGCGTGACGTTTTTGGCCACGGCAATGCGGTGTTTTAAGTGCCACGACCACAAGTTCGACCCGATGCCGACACTCGACTATTACCGCATGCAGGCGATTTTCGCGCCGGTGCAGTTTGCTGACCGCAGCGTTGCCTTTCAGCGAGTGGAAAACCAAAACGGCATCGAAGACGGTCGCAAGCGTATCGAACGATTGGCGAAGGACCCCGGAATTGAGCTGATCATTCCGGCAGATGCGACCAAGCAGGAACTCGAAGAAGCCAGCTTGGGGATTGCCAAAGTAAAAAACAAACAACGCCAAATCTACGGTCGGCTACTCAACCAATTTAAACCTTTAGCACTCAGCGTCTACAACGGCCCACCTTCTAATTATGTGTCGAACAAGCCTTATCATCCGATGCCTGAGAAACTGAATGGCAAACTGCAACCCGTCTTTTTGCTGACGGCGGGCTCACTCGAATCACCGGGCCGGCAAGTATCGCCCGGCGTGTTGAGCGCACTCGTCGCATCGAACGCGGACTTGTCGCCGACAGCCTGGAATACAATCCCCAACTCAGCCGAAGGAAGGCGATTGGCATTGGCCAACTGGATCGCCACACCCAACAATCCGTTAACCGCCCGCGTCATCGTCAACCGCGTTTGGCAATGGCATTTTGGTACCGGACTAGCGGCCAACCCGAATAACTTCGGAAAAATGGGCAGCAAGCCATCTCATCCCGAATTGCTTGACTGGTTGGCCCAGTACTTCGTGGAACACGATTGGTCCATAAAGGCGTTGCATCGGCTCATTCTAAGTTCGCAAGTTTACAAGCGATCGAGTGAACACAAAGACGCCGAAAAGATCGCTCAGCTCGATCCCGACAATCGACTACTGTCAACCTTTCCACCTCGGCGGCTAACGGCTGAGGAACTACGCGACAGCATGCTGGCTGTTTCGGGTGAACTGAATCGTAAGTTGGGCGGATTACCGATCCGTCCGGAAATCAACGACGATATCGCCATGCAGCCGCGTCATGTGATGGGTTCCGTGGCACCGGCATACCAGGCGTCTCGAACACCTCAGGAGCGGAACCGCCGGTCGATTTATGCGCTCAAAATTCGCACGCTGCGAGATCCGTTTTTCGAAGTGTTTGACCAACCCAACGCCGACAATTCCTGCGAACGCAGAGACACATCGACCGTCACGCCGCAAGTTTTCAGCCTGTTCAATGGGAAGTCGACCCACCATCGGGCGCTGTCTATGGCCAGCCGGATTGCCCAAGCATCCAACGACAATAAGCAGCGCATCCAACTGGCGTTTCGGCTCGCCTACGGACGTCTGCCCAATCCAGACGAACTCATCCGCACGCAGCAATTTCTCGATGAAATGTCGACGTATCATCAGCAGCATCTGCCGGAAAAACGGCAGATCCCGACATCGGTTGTTCGAGAAATGGTAGAAGAAATGACAGGGCTCGCGTTCCAATGGGATGAGCCTCTCGACATTTATCAAAACTATGTCCCCGATCTCCAAATGTCAGATGTCGATGCAAAAACTCGGGCTTTGGCCGAGCTATGCCTCGTGCTGTTTAACTCCAACGAGTTTGTTTACGTCTACTGATCCATTAGCGCCGAAGCGCAAGTGAGAAAGTCATGGTATTTTCGACGAATCGCCGCGAATTGCTCTACGGCCTGGGGGCCACACTGGGAACGGTTGCATTCAACGCACTGCTGCGTGCTGAGGGATCAAAAGAACTCGCCGATCCCTTGTCACCCAAGCCACAGCAGATTCCGGCCAAGGCGGAAGCCTGTATCTTTCTGATGATGGCGGGCGGCCCCAGCCATATCGACACCTTCGACCCTAAGCCGAAACTCGATAGCTTGCATTTAAAGGAGTTTCAACGTCAGGACAAGTTTGCTTCCGCTATGGCTTCCGGCAAACGGTACTTTGTGAAATCGCCCTTCCGCTTTCGCAAAGCGGGACAAGCCGGCATCGATATGTGCGAGCATTTTTCGCATCTCGCTGGTGTGGCTGACGAGCTTTGTGTATACCGCGGCTGCGTGGCGGAATCGATCGACCACCCGACTGCCATGTACCACATGAATACTGGCAATCGATTTGGCGGTGACCCGGCCGTGGGAGCGTGGACCACTTATGGATTGGGCAGCCTGAATCAGAATCTGCCAGGATTCATCGTGTTGCCGGAAGTCTCTTATCCGCAGGGCGGGGCGGCCAATTGGTCGAATGGTTTCTTGCCGGCTCAATTTCAGGGGACGACGCTACGGCCGACAGGAACTCCAATTCTCGATCTCGAGCCACCAGCAGGCGTCACACGCAGGCAACAGCGTAAGAACCTCGACTTACTTGCCGACCTCAATCGAAGACACCAATCGCGACATCCGCGGCACGACGAACTTCAGGCACGCATGGACAACTACGAACTCGCGTTTCGTATGCAGACCCAAGTTCCCGAATTGATCGATCTGAGCCAAGAGACGGAACAAACCCAGAATATGTACGGAATGGGGGGAGAGCTAACCGACGGGTTTGGCCGCCGCTGCTTGCTCGCACGGCGACTTGTGGAGCGAGGCGTGCGATTTGTCCAAGTCTATTCCGTCGGTTGGGATTCGCATGACTATATTGAGCGATCGCATCGCCGGCGCATTCAATCGATCGACCGACCAATTGCCGGTTTGCTTAGGGATCTCAAGCAGCGAGGCATGTTGGAGAAAACACTGGTTGTGTGGTGCGGAGAATTCGGCCGGTCACCCGACAACGGTCAACGTCGTGGCGGGGTCGCTTACGGCCGCGATCACAACGCCGCTGCAATGCCGTTCTGGCTTGCCGGTGGGGGCTGCAATGCGGGACATATCATCGGAGCAACCGACGAAATCGGGGAGAAGGCAGCCGACGTCGTCCACCCCATTCGCGATCTGCATGTGACTTTGCTGCGGCTATTGGGTCTCGACGACAACAAATTAACCTATTTCCATGGGGGGCGGTTCAAGCAGCTCTCGCAAACGGGCGGTGAAGCGATCGAGGAACTGATCGCGTAATATCGATTCACAAACTTCTCCGCAAATATCAAAGACGCGCGCGATCCCTGCGATTTGCCGGAATGGTCCGCCGCACAGCCCGCTCGAATCCCAATTGTTCCGGCATCTCATGCGGAGCGAGTCGGCCCGACGGGCGCTGCCGATTCGAACGCTTGAATTTCGGCAACAACCCTCTATAAAACACAGTTCTCGTCTATCTCATATTCGCCTCGTTCGTGGCCGGACGCTCGCAAACTTCGCAAGAAGGATGTGACGCGCGGACCAGTTCTTCTCATCAGAGCATGAAATAAGTCCTACGAATCGAGCGTGCGGTTCACCCAGCGATCGCGCGATTTCGGGTCGAAAAATCAAGTTTTGTTCACAAACAATTCTCACACCAGGATTCGCAACATGCAAAAGACGACCATCATCGCTGCATTGATGCTGACTGCTGCCTGCTTGTCCACGCCCGCCTATTCGCAAACGGCGGACTCCATCGTCCATGACGCCGAATACTACATTCTCGAAGCCCAGAACGGTCAACGGTGGCAAGCTGAAGACGCCGGCCTGAATGCGCGATTGGCTGAGCTCCGAGAAAAATTCGGCACTCCGCCGAATATTGTCCACATCATGTGGGATGATACGGCATTTGGGGACGTTGGCATTCCCGCGATTCAAAAAGTTCGCGGATTCGAGACGCCGCACCTCAACCGGATGGCCAACGAGGGCATTCTATTCAGTCGCTTCTACACAGAAGTTGGGTGCACACCAAGTCGCGCCGCATGTATGACCGGACGCCACCCAATTCGAAACGCCATGTACAACATCGGCATGTTGCGAGAAATGCACGGCTTGCGAGGAACGGAAGTCACCATTGCCGAAGTTCTTTCCCAAGCGGGATATGCCACGGCCTTTCACGGGAAGTGGCATCTCGGCGACATCGAAGAGAGTTACGCTCACAACCAAGGCTTCGACGAGGCGTTCTTCACCGGCTACAACCAGATTCTTTCACTATGGACTCGAAAGGGAGAGGCAGCCAACGCCACGATGGGGCTTTATGAGGACATGCTTCCTGAAGATCCCTACAAACTCGACGACACTTTCATCACGAAAGGTTGGGTACAAGTCCTCGAAGGGACGAAAGGGGGCGAGACTCGACAATGGGGAGACAATAGTCACGACACTTACGTGAAGATCGATGTCGAGGCACAGCAACGAACGTTGGATTTTATCGAGCGCCATGCCAAAGCACGCAAACCATTTTATGTTGCGAACTGGCCAAACTTGTCGTCGTTCTTGCCCAGCCCGAATAAAATGTCGCAGGGCCGAAGCTTGTTGCAAGACGCACTACAAAGCAACATCGACCCATTTGTCGGCCGTGTGATGGCAAAGCTGAAGGAGCTCGGCATTGCGGAGAATACACTGGTCATCTGCAATGCGGATAACGGCCCCATGGCACACAATCCCCCGCCGGGTTGCGGCTTCACAGAAACAATCTTTCGCGGAGGGAAGGGCGACTTTTTAGAGGGCGGAGTCCGTGTGCCCTCTCAAGCATGGTGGCCGGGAGTGATCGAAGAAGGACAAATCGTCGGCGACATCATTCACGAAGCCGATCTGTTTACGACGTTTGCACGCTTGGCTGGTGCCTCGCAATGGATCCCGCGAGATCGTGTGATCGACGGCATTGATCAAACAGCGCTACTCATGAACGGCGATACACACAGTCGCCGTGACTATGTGTTTATTTACGCGGGGCCGAATCTCGGTGCTACCGTGAAAGGCAACTATAAGCGGCACTGGATATCGCCGGACCCCGTGGGCGAGGCGAGCGGAATCCCGGCGGGCTTCTACTTTCTCCCATCCGATACACGCGAAAAGACGCCGATGCTTGTGAATTTGATTCACTTGAAGAGCCCGTTTAATCGCATGCGGATCCGACACGAATTGTGGAAGCAAAAGTATCCGGATCAGTCGGAACGCCATGGGATTCCGTGGACCGGAATCGCCAATGCAACGCCGCAAGTCAAAGCTCTTGCGAATCCCCCGCTGGATTTAAACCGGTTGCCATTTGATCCACTCGAATATGTCGAGCATCTCGACGAGTTACCCTTCGACCCCAGCCTTGATCCAGGTCTCGGAGAGCAGCAGTAAAGCGACGCGCCAATGAGTTTTCTTGATGTATTTGCACTGGTCATTCTGGCCATCCTCGTCGTGACGGCCGTCGCTGTGTGGGTGATTCTCGGCATGCTGCCGGGGCGAATCGCCCTGAAGCGTGGGCACCCACAGGCTGCGGCGATTTCCGTTTGCGGCTGGTGGGGTGCGCTTACACTCGGGTTGCTGATGCCGATTGCCTTTATTTGGGCGTACACTAACCCGAGGTGGCGCGAAGCGGAATCGGCGAATTCGCAAGCCACAAAAGGGTCGAAAACCGAGGTCGGTGGATGATCGTCTTTCTCACCTTGTGCTACATCGGTGTTCTCGCCCTGCTCGTGCGGATGAAGGTCATCACACTGACGTTGTGGTGGAAACTTTCTCCCCTGTTGTGGATGCTCTTTCTGTTGGTGGCATTGTTTATCCCGATGCAATGGGGGGCTCCCGCCGGGCCGCTCAACGTTTATCAA
The DNA here is from genome assembly GCA_028284485.1 of Planctomycetaceae bacterium. Lineage (GTDB taxonomy): Bacteria > Planctomycetota > Planctomycetia > Planctomycetales > Planctomycetaceae > JANQRQ01. The sequence goes on from JANQRQ010000342.1 coordinate 15,195, forward strand.
AGTGTTGTCGAAATCGTTCCCAACATCTCTGGCGAAGTCATCGAAGTTCCCGTCAAAGGCCTCGAGCCGCTCAAAAAAGGGGCCGTGTTGTTTCGCATCGATCCCGTTCCCTTCCAGACAGCGGTCGACGATTTGCAGGCACGACTGGCAGAGGCCATTCAAGACGTCGAGCGTCTGGAAGCTTCAGCCGAAGCCGCACAAGCCACTGTCGAAAAGACCGAAGCTGACATCGAGCTGGCGCAGGCGGATGAAAGAACGGCGTCGGCGAATGTTGCTGCAAGAAAAGCTGCTCTTCAGGAAGAACGAGGAAAGAAAGAGAAGGCGATCGCCGTTGTCGATGATCTCGGTGTGCAAGTCGAGGCGGCCCAACGTGAATTCGATCGAGTCAATTCCTTAGTTCCGGCCGGCGCCGCGACTGTATCCGAGCTGGACCGTGCGAAAATCCAATTGACCGGTCTCCAAAACTCTCTCACGACGGCAGAAGTTGACGTGCGTGTTGCTGACGATACGATCGCACGCGTCCAGGCCGATGTTTGGGCCGCCGAAGCGGAGGCATCATCCGCCGGGTTACGCGTTAAACAGCTTGCGGAAACAGAACTTCCTCGCGTGCAGGCTCAAGCTCGCGAAGCGGAGTTGCTTGCGAACTCGATGATCGGAAACGAGCACACAATGGTGGCCTCAGTCCGTGCACAACTTGAAAAGGCTGAGTTCGATCTCGAACAAACGACTGTGACCGCACCCAGCGATGGTTATGTCGTTGGCGTGACATTGCGGCCAGGACAACGGGTGGCTGCATTCCCCATGCGGTCCTGGATGAGTTTCGTCCCCACCGAGGGTGTGGTCCTCGCTGCAGGGATTCCACAGTACGCGCTTCGGCACGTTCAGTCGGGACAGTCAGCAGAAGTCACGCTGAAGCTGTTTCCGGGAAAAACGTTCGCAGCCACAGTCGATGAAATCGCCTACATCAACGAACAGGGGCAACTTCAACCGAGCGGTGTCGTCATGCCCAGCCCTGGCGTCGATCAGTCGGCGATTCCTTTTGGCGTCCGGCTGAAGCTTGAGGACGGCGCGGACGTCGATATCACCAAACTGCCCGGCGGAGCGATCGGCACGGCATCGGTTTATACACCCAAAGCATCGGCGACCCATATCATTCGAAAAGTCATGATTCGAATGGAAGCCTGGATGAACTACATCATTCCATGGTGAAGTCGCGTCGCCGGGACGACAACAGCGAGACAATTGGTGTTCTAATGACTGAATCGAACGAACAAAATTTCTTCAGCAGCCCGGCAAAGCATATTCTTCATCCCACGGATTTTTCACCGGAATCGCAGCGGGCCCTTGCACACGCGCTCAGGCTGGCATTACTCAACCGGGCCCAGTTGATCATGCTGCATGTCGGCAAGATCTCCGAGGAAGAGGACTTCCCCTCGGTTCGCGCATTGTTGCAGCGTTGGGGATTGTTGGAGCCAGGCGCCTCACGATCGGAGGTCGCGAAGATTGGAGTCGGCATCAAAAAAATCGAGGCGTATGGTCCGACGGTTGCCGGTGCCATCGCCAATTACTTGCAGCGCGAGTCAGTCGATTTATTGGTAATGGCAACCCATGGGCGCCATGGACTTTCGTCCTGGTTTAATCCGTCGAAGGCGGAAGAAACCGCTCGCCGAACGAAGGTGCCCACATTGTTCGTGCCGGCCGATTGTCGGGGGTGTGTGTCGCTCGAAAGTGGCCACGTTTCCATGCGGCGCATCATCGTGCCGGTCGACCATGAACCGTCCGCCGAAGAATCCGTCGAGCGCGGATTACGTGCACTTCGTGGACTTGGGGACGATGCATCGAAGCTTACCCTGCTTTACGTCGGTAAAG
>JANQRQ010000031.1 GCA_028284485.1 Planctomycetaceae bacterium
GCAAAATTCACAGCCCCTTCAAAGGTTGTGGCATAACACGTTTCATCAACAGTTTCGGTAACGATTCCTGTCGCTTGCGCATAAAGAAAAGAGGGTGCCAGCAGCAGCAGAGCCGTAGTGGCCGTCATCGTGGTGGTTGCTGATTTCATAATGGGTCTCGTACGAATTGATCTTGAAATGAGACATAAAAAAACCACGAACTCCGTTGCCGGCTCCGTGGGGTATCGTGACTCTTCAAAGGGAGGCAAATTCGCAGCAATCCCTACTATCCTCATAAGTTCAGTTTACCCGACCTTTCGGCTGATTGCGATTTCTAATTTGACAATTTGCCTCCGAGTTAGCAGCACAGCTCGCCGATCAGGGCCCTAAACAATCGGGGTACATCATAGAACTGTCGTCTCGCTTGAATACGACCGAATTTCACTCGGAGCGACCATTGCGCCGGATAGAAAAAGACGCTCTGACTGATCTGCCAGGCCTCGCATGAACGGCATGGTGCCTGATGACAGATTACCGGATGATCGCGGCGGCGTCCCTGGCTTGGATTTGTCGAAGAATCACCCATTGCTGCTGTTGAACAATGACACAACTCCTGCTAATTTCAGTGGTTCAGGCATAATTTCTCAGATTGGCGAAAGCCGCAACACGGAGACCGCTGCGTATGGGGACCAAACGAACCGGCAAAGGACGTCGAAAAATCGGTAGAAAGAAGCGTAAGATGCGAAGCAAGATTCGGCACCGCAAAGGCTAATTCTGCGTCAAGTTGCCGAAATCCGGCTTTGACTCGGCTTGCCTTTTCTGATCCGAGTCGCCGGATGATGCTGTCTTACGATCGACGCCGGTCGCGTCTCCAGTCGAAGTTTGATTCGATTGCGATGCGGATGTTTCTGCGGACCGCCATTCCGAATGGTTGACCATGCTTTTCGCTGCGCGATAAAGCCGCGTCGGCATAGCGAACGCTGCTGTGAATCTTGACAGGGGGTTTGCATCGACGGATGCTAGAGCATGTTGCTCTTTCCGAGGCCCGCGACGTACGGTTTCGAAAAATCACTGCCGTGTGACCGTGAGGCAGGACGGTTTCGCAATTTGTGAAATCGCAATCTGGTTGGCATTGCCACTTTCGAATCGAGGTCGACTAATGGTGTGCAGGACGGCAACAGTCTCCTGGATCGTCGCCTTTGGGCTACTGGTTTCGGCGTCTCAGAATCGCTTGTATTCCGCCGATGATGCCAAAGCGGAAAACAAACAGATCCGACAAACCGTCCAGCAAGAACAAGAGGCGCGAGAGAATCTCAAGACCGCGAATCAGCAAGCTGAAGATTTGCAGATTCGCTTGAGCCAACTTCAAGCGGAAATCGCCAAAATCACGAAGCTTGTCGACCAAGCCAAAAAAGAAGTTGAAAAGCAAAACGAGCTGATTGAGCAGGCCATTTCCGATCGGGAGCGACTGCTCAAGGAAGCCGTTCAAAACGCGATTGCAGCGAAAACAGCAGTACAGGATCGGCTTAAATCAACCGAAGCAAAACACAAAAGTCTCCAGCAGAATCTCGCCACACAAGCAAAGAATCTCTCCGGCGCGCAAACAAAGCTCAAAGAGGCTGAAAAACAACTACCGGTCAAACAGAACACTGCCAACCAAGCCAAAAGTGAATTCGACAAGGCCGAACAACTCGCAAAAGAAGCTGCCCAAGCAGCGATCGCTGCACAAGAGAAAGCCGATGCTGCCGCCAAGATTGCAGCCCAACGCAAGGCGGCCGCATCCACAGCGCAACTCGAGCTGACGAATACTCGGCAAGCAATTTCAACGGCAAAGCAGACCATTGTGAAAAGTCAGTCGGCGTCGCAAGACACGAAACGCCAAATTGCTTCGCTTCAATCGACGCTCAAACAGATTCGCGAAGAGTTCAAATCGGCAGACGAACTCGTCCGAACAACGGAGACGCGTTATGAGTCTTCATTGATGTCTGCCGGCAAGCTTGTATCGTTCTCGCAGTCCATCGCACCCATTTTCGCGGATCGATGTCTCGCTTGTCACAACGCGAGGACTGCCAAGGGTCGCTACAACATGGAGAACTACACCGCGATTATCAAAGGGGGCGAAACGGGGACGGCAGTCGAACCGGGCAACAGCGAAGATTCCTATTTGCATATGCTGGTTGTCGATGGCGATATGCCGAAAGACGCCGATCCGTTAACAGCAGAACAGATTTCTCTCATCAAGAACTGGATCGATTCCGGCGCGAAACTCGATGTCGGCATCGATCCGGCTGATCAGCTTGCGGAAATCATGCCTAAACTTCCTCAGCCTTCTCCCCCAGAAAAGTATCGTGTGGCGATCCCGGTCACGGCTGTCGCTTTTAGTCCCGCTGGCGACCTGCTGGCAAGCTCGGGATATCACGAGGTCTTGCTGTGGGATCCGAAGTCCGGCGAACCAATCCGCCGCATCACGAATGTCGCCGAGCGAGTTTACGATGTCACATTCAGCGAAGACGGCCACATGTTAGCAGTGGCGTCGGGAACGCCGGCTCAAATCGGCGAGATCAAACTCTTCCGGGTTGAAGACGGAGAACTGTTGGCGGATCTTGTACGGACGCAGGATTCGGTGTTCTCGGTTGCATTTAGCCCCGATGGAAAGCGTCTCGCAGCGGGCGGTGCCGATCGCGCGATTCGCGTCTTTGACATTGAAACACAGGAAGAGCAACTGATCATCGAAGATCATGCCGACTGGGTGATGGACGTCGCGTGGTCGGGTGATGGTAGCAAACTCGCTTCCGCGAGCCGCGACAAGACGTCGAAAGTGTTTGAAACCAAAACGGGGGATTCCTTGGTCACATTTAACGGCCACGGCGAGCCGGTCTTTAGCGTCGCCTTTGCGCCCGACGACAAACAGATCCTAACGAGCGGGCGAGATAAAGAGATCCGCGTTTGGAATGTGGAGGATGCCAAAGAAGCCCGAAGAATTCGCGGCTTTGGGAGTGAAGTGCTACGGCTCATCGTGAATTCCGATGGCCAGGTTTTCAGCTGCAGCGCAGACAAAACAGTCCGGCAACATGTTCTCAAGGATGGTAAGCAACTCCGCACCTACGACGGCCACGATGATTGGGTCTATTCGCTTGCCTATTGCCACGCCACGAACGCCATCGCTGCAGGTAGTTATAATGGTCAAATCCGTGTGTGGGATACCGACAGCGGCGAAGTGCAAACAAGTTTCGTCGCCGCGCCAGGACTGGCATCACCCAAGGCAACAGCGGCGTTAAGGCCATAAAAGGCACTTACGCCATTCAAACTGTTGCAGGATCTTTCAGCGGATCACCGGCGCCGCGATACGTCGGTGAACGCCTTGTGGCGGTCGTATGCCGCGCACCAATCTCGGTTCAGGTCTCGGAACCAGCATCTTCCACTTCGGCCCAAACTGCCAACTGCACTGCGGCATTGAGGGGCATTTCGCACACACCGACTGCGGTCCGTGTGTGTTTTCCACGCTCACCCAAGACTTCAACGAGAAACTCCGATGCGCCATTGAGAACAGAAGGTTGGCCCTGAAACCCCGGCGCGGAATGGACATAACCCTCGATGCGAATGATTTGTTTGACCCGGTCGAAATCGCCGACGCATGCCTTAATCTGCGCGAGAGCGTTGAGGGCACAAATCCTTGCGGCATCGTACCCTTCGGTTTCGTGAATCTCGTCGCCTACTTTTCCGGTAAATACGACGTTTCCACTCCGAATCGGAAGCTGCCCGCTGGTCACAATCAAATTACCAAACTTCACCACGGGAACATAAAAGCCGACCGCATCCGGTGCTGGCGGTAATTCGAAACCCAGCTTTGCGATTTTCGATTCCACTTCGTTGCTCATCGAGTATCTCCAGGTGCCATACTTCAGAACGCGAGAATTCCAACTCTACAGCGTGCTCCGCTGACTTTTGGCCGCGACAATTGCGTTTTTCTCTATAATTGCCGAGTCCCACGAGCCCAAAACGCCCACGAGAAAAAGCAAATCGCTCGAGGGAGCTCCCCTTCCACGCCCAAGAGTTACGAATTCCTATAGGTCACTGCGAGACTTTATCGTCTATTGATTTCCCTTGAAATGCAATGCGACCGGAACCACGGTCGGAACTCCCGTCAGGACTTGGGCCTGTTTGTCTTTGCGCCAACAATTTTTGTGTCATTTGACCGCATCAATCAGGTTGGAAACGGAATGCAGACCGACCCGGAGATTTCAAAACGTGTGAGTTTGCCATAAGGCCTTGGTACAATCTCTACTCGGTCGATTCCTTGCAGATTCGATCGTCGTGATGGGATGCGCACGCGTTCAAAATGAACAACCTTCGCCCTTCCCGCCCGCGGGAATGTAGGATTACCCGACCTTTCAACATCATTCAGCTCAATTTTCTCGCGATAGGAATCGATGCTCGCACAATCAGTGACGAATGCATTCGAGGGCGGGCTGGCAAGACTGGATCACATTGTCATTGCCGTGTACCTCGCTTCGATGATGACCATGGGGGTCCTCATTGCGCGTCAACAAAAATCGACCGATGATTTCTTTGTCGGCGGACGCAATCTTCCTGCTTGGGCTGTCGGCATCAGCATGCTGGCGTCACTACTGTCGACAATTACGTATCTCGGCATGCCAGGCGAAATGTTTCGAACGGGTGTCGCCTTCTTGACGCGTCAACTCGGTGTCCCGTTAGTTCTGATCGTCATCTGGTTTTTGTGGATCCCGTTCTTTATGAGGCTGCGGCTCACTAGCGCTTACGAGTACCTCGAGCGACGATTTGATTATCCGACCCGCGCGTTGGCCGCCGTGTTTTGCCTGCTGCTGCTATTCGGCTGGATTGCCGTGGTTGTGTTAACAGCATCAAGGGCCATGGTTGAGATTTCGCAACTTGATCTGCCTTGGTTTTTTGGCACGAATCATGTCGATGAAGCACTTGCCATGTTTCACCCCGATGCAGACATGCACGCGTTGATCATCTCGATTGGACTTTTTTCCGTTTTATATACAACGCTCGGGGGCATTCGAGCCGTTGTGTGGACCGACGTCATTCAGTTCGTCATTTTGATAGGCGGCGCGCTGTTTACCATGTGTTTTATCGCGGCAACGACTGGTTCCGGAATCGGCGAATGGATGGCCGCATCGAATGAATACGAGTTTCGAGAATCGGTTGAGTGGTACAGTTTTGATATCGGCAACCGCTCCACGGTGATGTTCATTTCGATTGGTATGTTCTTTTGGTTCGTCTGCACTCACGGTGCGAACCAAGTGGCATTGCAGCGATACTTCAGCGTTAAGAATATCTGGGCGGCGCGAAAGACCTATCTCGTCAGTGCGATCGCAAGTTTTGGCCTGGGCATCATTCTGGCGGGTGTCGGTATTTCGTTGATGTACTTCTTGACCACCCATGACATGCCTGCGAAGGAAGAAATCTATTCCACCGTGCAAAAAACACGGTACGCTGGGCAGGACAAACTCTTCCCGCAATTTATCCGGCTCTATTTGCCCGACGGCATGCGCGGTTTAGTCGTTGCAGCCTTATTTGCCGCCGCCATGTCGACAATCGACTCGGGAGCAAACTCCGCATCGACAATCTTGACGGTCGATTTCTTCCGGCATAGACGGGGAGTGGATGGTGACAAATCGCAAGAACTACGGTTTGCGCGCCAATTGACGGCCAGCATGGGCCTGATCGTTGTCGCAGCAACCATGTTCCTGTACCACATTTCCAAAGGGACCGACATCATCAGCCTGTGCCAAAAAGGCTTCAACTGCTTTCTCGGCCCGTTGGGGGCGGTGTTTGTGTTGGGAATGTTCTCGCCGTATGCGACCGGGCGCTGCGTCATTCCTGCCATGCTGGTTGGAGAAGCTGTCGGAATTGCGACGAGTTACAGCTCGGAGTTCTTTGACCGCGACTTTTCGACTCACTTGGTCGTGCCGACCGCGTGGTTGGCGACAATCGTCGCGTGCCATGCCTTTGCGCTACTCCCGATGGCAGGGAGACCAACCGAAGAGCAAAAGCTGTGGATGTGGAACCCGGTCGTTAGCGGTCGGAATCCTTCCACCGCCTCCGAGTAGATTCTTTTTCGGGCGGTTCTTGGACAGTGCCGTTGGGCAGATTCCAAATTGCGCTCATTGAACCGGCTACGGCAACCGAATCTTGGCGAGGTAAATGCTGGTTTGTCCTTCATGGCTCGAATAATAGCTCATCCACAATAAGCCATCGTGCCAAACCAGACCCGGGTAGCTGGTATCTCCACCACTCGGTAGCGTCAATTTGGGCTGATAATCCGTCAGCGTAAGTCGGGCCAAAACCGTTTTTCGTTCTCCCGGATAACTTCTGCCGGCTGCCCACAAGTCCCCTTCGGGAAGCCTAATAAAATTCGGCCCACCGATTCGATGGCCCATGCTGGCCCATTGCCACTCTTGATAAGGTGCCCGGCTCGAACCGATCCACGCTGTATGGTCGCCAGCTTCCCGACGCACCAATGCCACCATACGTCCATCCGGCAAGAATCGCAGCGTCGTTTCGTTGGGTCGGCCGGTGACATCAAGCTGCGAAACAAGTTCGTAGCTGACACCGTCGCTGCTCGAGTGAAGGTTGACCTGCCATTGTGCGTCCGATGCTGTTTTATCGGCAGCTCGATAGGAAACACCGTATGCAATACCATTGTGCCATGTCACCCGCCACAACCAATCTCCTTCGGCAAGAATTCTCTTGGGTTGCGACCATCGATGACCATCCCCGGAAAAGCTCACACGTGGTTGACGACCTTGTAGAGTTTTCGTGCCGTTGTATACCGATCCGCCGGCGACGATCATCAGCCGCGCATCCGGAGTGACGGAAAGTTTGGGATCGCGAAGATCGATCCCGGCTTCACGTATCAGCGCTGCAGATTCCCACTGTTCGCCGTCAGACGATGCCAGCACGCGGATTTCGCCATCGCCACCAACGTGATCCTCCGCTTCGCGAAAGACGCAAAAGAATCGATCTTGAAAACGAATCAGATCGGTAAATGCATTGTGGTCGCCTACATCCCAGATTTTCTTCACCGAAACGATTTGTGGCGCATCGACAGCGCTGGCCACCAAGAGCATCCCCGGCAACAACATGATCGACAACATTCGTGTTCCCGCCCGTGACAGCATTCGTTTTCTCCATCGTTTTGGCGATAAGCCCCAAATTTGCCGATTCGGCGATCAATAGTCGTCCCCGGCTCTGCGATCAATAGTCGTCCCCGGCCGATACGCCAGCCTAACATTCCAGATCGCACCAAGCGAGAACCGAGTTGCCGAAGAAGTCGCGCGACGTCTTTGTCTTATACGATTTGAATCCAGTCACCACGAGCAATCGGGAGAAAAGCGACTCACCCATCAACGGCTGTTGATTTGACCTTGCTTCACCCCAACAGCCCAACCTATGATTTCAGCGTTCGTGACCATGGCTGGATGCCAACTCCCGGGCACTGCAGAAGGGGAACAAATCGGTGCGTGCGATTTTGTTCCCCCTACACGAAGAGAAGGTCGAATCCTCTTCGCCACAACCCGGGGGGGGCAAACTTCCCTACTTGGAGAACTGCCGAATGCTGGATGTGCTCACCGGTAAAACGTACCGCAACTGCGATGGCCTCTCGCGACGAGACATGCTCCGGATCGGAGTCCTGGGTGCCGGTGGTGTCACTCTGGCTGACACTTTGCGTTCCCACTCTGACGCCGTCGAAGGGGGCATCCCTACGAATAACCGGGCGGTCATCTGCTTTTGGCTCGACGGCGGCCCGACGCATCTGGATACATTCGATCCCAAACCGGATGCTCCGTCCGAGTATCGCGGGCCGATGTCGTCGATCACGACTTCGATCCCCGGCGTGCATTTGAGCGAAACATTTCCGCGAACTGCGGCGCTGATGCATCGATTAAACGTGGTTCGGTCGGTCCACCACAACAACGGAGACCATTTCGCCGCCGCTCACTGGGTCTGGACCGGGTACAAAGGCAGTACCGCTGCCAATCGCGATCCGATGTATCCCAGCATGGGCGCGGTCACGTCACGGCAACACGGTCCGAACCGTCCGGGGATGCCGTCCTTCGTAGCTGTTCCGCGTGCATCGACAATCGGCATTCGCCCCGGTTACCAAAGCGGAACGTTTTTGGGGATCGCGCACAATCCGTTTGATGCGGGAGGCGATCCAAATTCGCGAAACTATAAAGTCCCCAACCTGCATCTACCCGGTGGTGTCGACGCGCAACGCATCGACCAACGGCAGGGCTTGCTGCAAAGCCTCGACCGAATTCGTCGCGATGCCGACGCCAAAGGGATCATGGATGGGCTCGACCGATTCAACCAACAAGCCTTTGACATGATCACCGGCGAGGACGCCAAGAAAGCCTTCGACATTACTGGCGAAAAAGAGAACCTTCGCGACCGCTACGGTCGAAACACTGTCGGACAAAGTGCGTTATTGGCGCGGCGACTCGTCGAAGCCGGCGTGGCATTCGTTACCGTGCATTCGAGTGGCTGGGACAACCATAGCAACATTGAGAACGCCATGCGCAAGAATCACGGCCCGCGCATGGACAATGCCATCGCCTCGCTCGTCGAAGATTTGACCGATCGCGGTATGTATGACGATGTATTGATCTTGGTGATGGGAGAGTTCGGACGAACACCACGCGTCAACGGAAACGCGGGGCGTGACCATTGGGGCAACGTGATGTCGGTCATGCTTGGTGGCGGAGGCCTGAAAGGGGGGCAAATCGTTGGCGCCAGCGACGACAAGGGAACGGCTCCGATCAGCTACCCTGTTCGGCCGGCCCATATCCTGCATACGGTCTATAAGCAGTTGGGAATCGATGCATCCCAGTCGCACATGAATCAAGCGGGGCGCCCAATCCCCATTCTTGGAGAGGGCGAACCGATCGCCGACCTCGTGTAAACAATTGGCCCGCAGATCCGATTAAGCCATTTCAAGACGCACTTCAAAAGTCGATTTCAAGTAGGTCTTCGGCGACATCGGTGTTCGGAAAAATTGAACGGGCGTGCTCAAGCCCGATCGGGTCATCGGATGCATCCTCGGGATCGATGTGCACCAAAATTAGTCGGCCTACTTCGGCGTCGCGTGCCAACTCGACGACTGGTGTCGTGTGACTGTGGCCCGTCGTTTCAGACCATTCGGCCATTCGATCGGGAAAATTGCATTCGTGAATCAGCAAATCGACACCGGCAACAAAACTTGCGTACGTTCCGTCCGCGATCGTATCGGTAATGTAGGCCATCGACCGGTCGGGCCAATCGACACGAAAACCGCGCGAACCCCCGGGATGGTTCAGATCGATGTGGGTTAAAATGCCGTTTTGCGAAACATTCGTCTCCGATGTGATCGACTCGAATTCATAGTCGGGAACAACGGGAAACAATCCTGTCGAGAAAAGGTGTTGCTGGACTGCCGACAGTGTTTTTTGATCGGCAATCACGCGTACGCGTTCAAGTAACCCGTTTGCCATGGGGACCAAGAGGTAGGTCAAGCCAACGACATGATCGAGATGCGAATGGCTGAGAAAAATCTGCAAATCGCGGCTCTCGAGACAGTCCGCGATGCGAAACAGGCTCGTTCCGGCATCGAAGACGACGCCGACCTCGGGCAACAGAATACTAAGCGTATGGCGTCGCTCGTTGGGGTGATATCCGCCCGTTCCCAGAAATACGACGCGCATCGATGGTCACCCTGTCATCTTCACATCAATCGGCTCGAAGGCCAATGATCTGTTGAAGATGCCCGATGAGTGCAATCAGGTGAGATTGCGTTCCCGAATCCAATCGGTATGAAATGTGCCTTCCTTGTCCGTCCGTTGGTAAGTATGCGCTCCGAAATAATCTCGTTGAGCCTGCAGTAGGTTTGCCGGCAATCGATCACGCCGGTATCCGTCGTAGTAACTTAGCGCTGCACTGAACCCGGGCACGGGGAGCCCCATTTCGACGGCTGTTGCCACAACACGCCGCCAGCTTGGCTGTGCTTTTTCGATCGCTTGCCTAAAGAAGTCATCGAGTAGCAGGTTTTCCAGGTCGGGATTCTTGTCAAAGGCCGACTTGATATCTTCTAAAAACGCCGCGCGAATGATGCATCCGCCACGCCACAGCAATGCGATCTGTCCGTTGTTGAGGTTCCATCCAAATTCTTCAGCCGCAGCGTCAAGTTGTACGTATCCCTGGGCGTAGCTACAGATTTTCGATGCATATAACGCTTGGCGAACATCTTCGATAAATTGATCGCGATCGCCTTCAAATTTCGTATCCGGTCCGGTGAGAACTTCACTCGCGCGAACGCGTGCTTCCTTCTGTGCAGACAGGCAACGAGCATAAACCGCTTCGGTAATCAAAGTCGTGGGGACGCCCAAATCGAGCGCATGCTGGCTCATCCATTTGCCCGTGCCCTTTTGACGCGCCGTGTCGAGAATCTTGTCGACGAGAAAACCATCGTCGCCGTCGCGTACGGTAAAGATATCCCGTGTGATTTCAATCAGATAGCTTTCCAGCTCGCTTTTGTTCCAAGAATCGAAAACTTGGTACAACTCCTCATTGCTTAGGCCGAGGGCGTGCTTGAGCATGAAATAGGCTTCGCAGATGAGCTGCATATCACCGTATTCGATGCCGTTGTGCACCATTTTGACATAATGGCCGGCACCGGCAGGCCCCACCCATTCGCAACAAGGAGTGTCGTTCTCTCCGACTTTAGCGCTGATCTTTTGCAGGATGTCTTTCACATGCGGCCATGCGGCTTCGCCACCGCCTGGCATAATGCTGGGACCTTTGAGAGCCCCTTCTTCACCGCCCGAAACGCCCGTTCCGACGTACAGCAGGCCCGAGTTCGTCACTTGCTCGGTGCGTCGATTCGTGTCAGCGAAATGTGTATTGCCACCATCGATAATGATATCCCCCTCGCTCATCAAGGGGACGATCTGTTTGATCAACACGTCGACCGCCGGCCCGGCTTTGACCATCAACATCAATTTGCGAGGCGGTTTCAATTCTGCGATCAGATCGGGCAGCGAATGGTAACCTTCAATACTCTTGCCCGCAGCAGTGCCGTTAATGAATTCGTCGACTTTTTCGACTGTGCGATTATAGACGCCGACCGAAAAGCCATTGTTGGCCATGTTCAGAACCAAATTCTGACCCATCACCGCCAGACCGACTAACCCGATATCATGCTTGCTCATCAGTTTTTCTCTTATTTCGTTTATTTCCAGGGAGGTGTGTCCGGCAGGTACTGATCGAACTCTTCGATTAGCTTTTGCTCGTAGTCCCCGGCATAGCTGCCACTGAGGAATCTATCACACGCCTCGTTGTAAAATCGTTCCCAACTCGCCTCTTCCGCACCAGGATTGATCGGATAGAACAACGCCCCGATCGCTTTCGCGGCATTCATGTCTCCGGGCGCATCGCCGATCATCAGCACATGGTCCTTGCCATAGCCATGTTCGGCCGATTGCCCGAGCGTTTCCTTCTTGCTGCCTGCTTCTTGACCGCAAATCGCGGCAATGTATTTGGAAATGTCGTGCTCGTCCCATTCGGACTGAAGGGCTGCATTGGGGGTCGCGGAGCAGACGATCATCTCCGCTTGCGAGCTGAGCTTGTCCAAACTTTCCCGCACAAAAGGAAATGGAGGAACGTGGTGAACCATATCGGCAATCATGTCGTTCACCGCGGTCGACCACTCCAGCGCGAGTTTCAAATCGGCATCGTCGGAATTGGCGACTTCGACTTCTAAAGCAGGATTGCCCAATTTGGTTTCCCGGCTGATCCAATCGCGGACACTTTGCAGCTGAGGGACGGTTGCCTGTCGAGCACTGACCTCCGGACGCTCCATCAGCAAATCCATGGTCATCGTCAATGCCGGGAACCGGTTAATTCCGCGCCACTTGGAATAAAGGTTTACGAACTCGGCCGCTTCGCGGCCGTACTTGGAAACCGGTTGCAGCCCAAAGTACTTAATGGTGTTGGGAATGAAACACTCTTTGTGTTTGATTTCCATCGTATCAAAAGCGCAACCGTCCGAATCGATCCCCACCAGGAAATCGTGTTTCTTTTCAAAGTTGTCCAAAGGATGAGCCGCCACTTTAAATCTCTCCAGATCTCTCGCTTTGCGTTATTCTTTTAAGGCCGTTTTGAACTGCCACGAGTTTCATTATTGCCGGTCGGTTTGAGGGATATATTTGTCAAGCTTTTGATCGGCAAAAAGCGGCTTCATTTGAGCCAAACGTAAGCGACCGCCGATCATAGGTACGCTGACCCAATCGCTGCCGATTAGCGGCTTTGCGTAGCGGACGAAATCGTCGGTCACATCGGTGCCTGTATCGCTGATCCAGTTTTCAGGAAACGTCCGTTCGCTGTTGGCCACCGCATCCAACGGGACCTTGTCATAATAAACACCGTAAATGCTACCGGGAGATCGTAAGATTGTGGCCATGTATCCGCTTTGACCATCAGCCGCAAGTTGTGCGGCCTTTCGTCCCACGTGGTAGGCTTCGTCGAGATCGACCGTCGATGCAAAGATCATATTATGGCGCTGGTCGGTCCCCGGCACGTTGGCCCGGGCCGCCCCTTTAACGGCTAGACCCCGGCTATTCAACTCGTTAATGACCATTTGCGCTACAGTGATCTGGCTCGAGCTGAATTGGGTATGCCCAAACGAATCCTTGGATTCACCGAGATCGCCAAGCTTAAGCCCCTCGCTGACGACGACCAAACAACGTCCGTCGCGCTTCAATTGATCGTTGACATTATCCGCAAGCTGCTCGATCGAGACTTCACGTTCGGCGAGATAGATTTGCAAAGGTAACTCGCGGTCGGGATCAGCCAATCTCGCAGCCGCGGGAATGTAACCGATACGCCGTCCCATGGCCTGCATGACCAACACGGGGTCGGCGGGGCAACTCCCCTGGTTCTCTTCGTTGGCGAATTGCACATTGTGCGCCCAGTACCGAGCTGTGCTGCCATAACCGGGTGTGTGATCGATGAGCTTATACTCGTTATCTCCAACATCGTTGTCGATCGTTTTGGGAACTCCGACAGCAACCAAATCGAGTCCGCGTTTTTGCGCGAGTTGTGCGACCTTGTTGGCGGTGTCCATCGAATCGTTTCCGCCGATGTAACAAAAGTATCGCACGTTGTGAGCTTGCAACACCTGGATCACACGTTCGAAATCTTCGGTTTGATGCTCCCGAAGTTTGTAGCGACAAGTCCCAATCGAACCGGCTGCAGGCGTCGTGCGCAACAGTGAAATTTCCTGCGGGTCCTGAGCGGACAGATCTAGCAGTTCTTCCTTCAGGACCCCTTCAATGCCGTGCCATCCCGCATAAACTGTGTCGATTTCCGACAACTCGGATGCGGCTTCGACAAGGCCGCGTAGGCTATTGTTAATAACGGGCGAAGGTCCACCAGATTGGGCCACGACCAGATTTCTTGGGCTACCCACGATTTCCCCTTAACTGATTCGATTCTGATTCTCATGAGGAGGCTCCGGAGTCCTTCCCGTCAGGCCCTCTCGATTCCCCGAAACGCCGGACCTTGTTTCCAATGGATAACTGGGCCGATCACGTCACAGCGACGCACGTTCAGCGCTTCTGAGCGTTGTTATGACCTAGGTGTGACGTCTCCAAACGCGTCTCACCCGACAATTTAGGTCAGCCTGGACCACGATCCTCAAACGACCGGTCCACTAGAAGCAGTTTCAATACCCTCGCATTCCTCACACAGACTCAGAGAATGGAGCTGCGAAAACGGTGCTGAAACCAGTCCTAGAGCGAGCGGCACGATTCTACTCAAATCGCCCGGACAATTCAAAACATCGGGCGGCCGGCCATCTCCGATGTCCACTCAGGCCTCGAATCGAATATGCGGATTATTAACTGGCCCTGAACACGACACCGTTTTTGGAACGTATCCCCTGGATATTCCTGCGATTCCGCCGATTGTCCTGCACGGGTGACGCCCGTGATATTAACGCGGCCTCAATTGGACCGTGATTCCGTCGATTTTGACATCAAGCCCCAGCGGACCGAACACCTGTGAGAAAAACTCTTCCGCGGAGACTTTTTCTGCATTCATATCGATTCGGTGCTCAAAACTGATGCCGGCCATCGACAACTCGGCCGGATCATATTGGAACACAATGCCGGTTGCGCGCAGTTTGTCCATCAATGAGGAAATCGGTGCATTCTGGAAACGGAAGGTAAATTCTCTGCGGCTTAGAGGAACCGGCGGCTTTGCGGTGCGTCGGTCCGCCGGTGGCAAGGTACGCGTGCCCCTCATCAAGTCCACGAGTTCATGTTCTTCGATGGTTCCCCGTACGATAATTCCGGAATCGACCGCCTCTGCACGAAGGTGTGGGATGCGTGCCCGCCACGTTTGGAGAACCGTGCTTGAAGGAACGGACTCAACGGGATACGCCCTTTCGATGTAAACCTCCGAAGGAATGGGAACGATTCTGAACCCAGACATGTCCTTATTCCATGCGAATGTTGAATTGAACTGAATCAAAACCAGTGACAGCGCTTGAAAGGCGTTGACGCCTGGCAATTCGCATTCGGCCCACAGGTCGTGCGGGATCTGCTCGTCGTTTTCGATGTCGAGCGCATATTTCGCAGCCGTCGATTTGAGAATCTCGACCGGTCGCGCTAAGTCCTGCCATCGCACGGCACGAAATCTTGCCAAGTCAAAGTATCGACGATTCTGCAATTGCGTACCGGCTTGCAATGCTGCACGGTCGACCAACTCCACCAACGTGCGGAGCAGCCGTACGCTGTCCGCTGGGCCGACATAAACGACGTTGCCAACGACGGTCGTCTGTGCTCCGGCACGTTCAGCAATCGCCCGAACGGAATGCCAAAGCGAGTCACCGTTGACTTCAACCGCCAATTCCTGCGTCGGATCAATGCGTCGATCGAGCAGAATGGCAATTCGGTAGTTTTGGGTGACACGGGAGAAGATTTCGCGTACCGAAACATGATTCCAGGACGCCGAAATCGGCTGCCTCAATTGTTCCGCGAATCGCTGTCCCGTCCACAAACCCTGATTGCCGGTGTCGGCGCATAGCAGCGCCGGAGCAAGTACAACGAATGCAGCTGTTATGAATCTCGAAAGAAACGGCATCGGCAATGGCATTTCGCCCCAAAATTGCTGCGTTGAACAGTCGCATTTCTTGCCAAGTCGCCGGCATCTCGAATCCCCTCTCGACGGGATGACTGCATCAACGGTGGCAATTTTCGACAAGGTATTTCGTTAGCTGCTGTAGTGTACGCCTGATTTCGATGCTAACATGAAGGATAGCTGTTTTCCACGTCGATTTGGCATCGCTTCATAGACACATCTCATGCAGCAATCTCACGCCGTTGGTATCGATTTAGGAACCACGTATTCCTGCGTGGCCTATCTCAATGAACATGGCGAACCGGTCACAATAGCCAACCAAGAAGGAGAGCTGGCAACTCCCTCGGTTGTGCTTTTTGATGGAGATGAGACGGTTATTGGAACCGAGGCACTGCGCAACGCGATCCTAAAGCCCGATTGCGTCGTGCAAAACTCCAAGCGTCTGATGGGTCAACTCAACCACGGTTGGACGATTGAAGGTCGTCAGTATTCACCAGTGGATATCGCGGCTTTGATTCTCCATAAGCTCTTAGATGCCGCACGCCAAAAAATTGGACCCGTTGATCGAGCCACGATCACAGTTCCGGCGCAGTTCAGTGATATTCAAAGGGAAGCGACGATCGAAGCCGGGTTGAAAGCCGGCCTCAAACGAGTCGACATTATCAACGAGCCGGTGGCAGCAGCCCTGTGCTATGTATTGGGGAAAGAAGGTCTGTGGTTTACAGAACTGGCTGAGGCGCAACGCATTCTCGTGTACGACCTGGGTGGTGGAACGTTCGACCTGTCACTCGTCGAATACACTCGAAACAATGTCGCTGTGCTTGCCAGTGGCGGAGAATTGAAACTCGGTGGGATCGACTGGAATGCGGCATTGCAAAATGCCATTAGCAAGCAGTTCGATGACGAATTTGGGAGCGATCCGCGCACCGATCCGGAAAGTCTTCAGCTGTTAACGACGGAAGTCGAAAACACGAAACGCGGCCTGACGGTGCGACCACGCGCCGCGCTGATGTGCCAGCATGCGGGGCACCGGAAAGCTTATCAGATCGAAGAGGAACAATTCCGCAAGCTGACGTCTCATCTCGTCGATAAAACGGCGGACATTACGAAAGAGCTGCTGAAAAACAACAAGATGGGATGGGCACACGTCGATGTCATTTTGACCACCGGTGGCGCGTCGCGAATGCCGATGATTCGCGAAAAACTGTCTGAGCTTGGCGGGCGAACATTAAATACCTCCCTTTCGCCGGACCAATCAATTGCCCATGGGGCCACCTACTATGCCGGCATGTTGTTGACGAATAGTGAGTTCGCCAAATCGATCCTTAGTCAGCAAGCGGCGGAACGGCTTTCGAAGTTTCATCAAACAAGTGTCAGTGCCCGCGCGCTGGGAATATTGGTTCGAGATACGAAACAGTCGGGGCGCGTGCCTCACTATCTCATACCAGCAAACACGGCATTGCCGGCCTGTGTTCAGCAGCGGTTTGGAACGGTCATTAAGAATCAACGGCGCGTGCGTCTGCAAATCATTGAAAGCGGCACGTCGAAAGAAGACCCGTACGTGCGCCTGGGTGAGTGTGTCGTCCACGATCTCCCGCCGGACCTACCGGAGGAATCGGCGATCGTTGTGACCATTCGATACGATGCTGAAGCAAGAGTTCATGTTTCGGCCATCGATCAAACAAGTGGCGTGAACGCGACGGCCGAGATCATCCGTGAAGAGAGTGTCAGCCATCAGCCGGATCCTAGTGAAGAAGTCATCATTACCGGCAAAGCTCAACCACAGAAACAGTCGGCCCAACCGACGAAGCGAAAACCGCCTCGCAAAAAGCCATCAGCCGTTCAATTGCCCAACGATGACGAAATCATCGAATTGACAGACAACGATGTCGTTGACATTCCTGCAGCGGCTTCGAAAAAGCCTCAAAAGGCAAAACGCAAAACGGCTCCTGTGAAGAATCGGGCCAAGCCCAAAGCGCGCCCCGTCCCGAGCCCTCAGCGGAAGAAAAAGCAACCACCGCAACGCAAAAAGAAAGATTCGTCAGTACAAGACTCGGGCGAAGACGAATTCTGGCAGCTTGTCGATTAGCTTTCCCTGGCTGGCAGTTTCCGCATCCTTTATTACATCGGGCCGACCCTGGTCACGCAGTCTTGAGCAAAAGCTCAACCAGGATTTGAAACCAGTTCTATGAAGATCGACAGCATTGAACTGTTCCACGTGTCGATGCCCCTGATCTCGCCATGGCGAACCGCCTATGGCGAGGACAGCGCGATTGATTCCGTCCTGTGTCGAATGAGTAGTGGCTCATGTGATGGATGGGGGGAAAGTTCGCCGCTAGCAGCTCCTTGTTACAGTCCGGAGTGGGCGGGGGGTATCTTTGCGGTCGCGCGCGACTGGTTGGCCCCACAATTGATCAACAGACAGATCGAGTCGGGCGAGGAACTGCTACAACGGCTGAGTCTGTTTAAAGGGAACCCATTCGCCAAGGCTGTACTTGATACTGCCTGGTGGAGTTTGAAGAGCCGCGTCGATGGCGTTCCGCTTCACAAACTATTGGGAGCAAGCCGAACTCAAGTTCCTGTCGGTGCAGACTTCGGCGTGATGGACAGCGCAGATGAGTTGCTCGACGATATCGATCGAGCCGTGAACGATGGTTTTGCACGCATCAAGCTCAAGTACCGACCGGGGTGGGACATTCCCATCCTCGAGGCCGTCAGGCAACGGCATCCTCAGGTGACAATCCATATCGATTGCAACAGTGGGTATCGATTGTCGGACATCGAAATGTTTCGCGAACTCGATCGTTTCGAACTGGCGATGATTGAACAGCCGCTTCAACATGACGATTTGGTCGACCACTCGACGCTGCAGCAACAGATCAAAACCCCGATTTGCCTCGACGAGAGTATTGTCCATGCGGGGCACGCCCGACAGGCCATCGCACTCGGGAGCTGCCGATTTGTCAACATCAAGCCAGGACGCGTGGGCGGATTGACAAACGCGGTACTGATTCATGATCTGTGCCGCGACGCCGGCATTCCGTGTTGGGTCGGCGGGATGTTGGAAAGTGCAACAGGCGCTGCGCTATGCACGTCGCTGGCGATGCTCGATAACTTCACCTATCCGGCGGACATTTTTCCCAGTCGTCGGTTCTACCAGGAAGATCTCTCCGATCCACCGCTCGAACTCGTTAATTCGGAGGCAGGTCAGCCATCCATTCAAGCCATGACCGAACTGCCGCAGCCAGTTCCCTCGCGACTCGAAAAATGCACCGTACAGCGTGCTGTCGTGCAATAAACGCTCAATGCCCGGCGCAACTGTAGACATGTGCCGCTCACAAACGGGCAACCGATGCATCCAGTTCGGCGATCACAGCAATCAATGCTGAATCAGAAACAAAGAGCGTGTCCGAAATTGCTATAGCGACTTTCGAGTTGTTTTCGATGCAACTCAGAGTGCGCCAGCAAAACTAGCCTGGGTCTAGCCGTCGACATTTGGCCCGACTGTTGCCAACGACCAAATGTCAACGATCCGCACACAAAACGATGCAATCGGCCTAGTTGCCGGCCGGGTCGTCCTCGAGGACATGCGTTTCCTCGGGAGTGGTCGCCGAAGAGGAATCGTCTTCCGATGCGTCCGTCTCAGTGGTAGTGTCTGGCTGGTCGGTTTCGACATTGTCAGTCGCTTCGTCGGCATCCGCGTCGCTGGAATCAGCGGGATCACCCATGTCAAAGAAGGCCGACGGGTCACTTGATCCACTTCCTAATTCTGGAGCGACATCCGCACCAAGGTCAGATGCTTCGTCCTTTGAGCCGCAACCAGTAATCATTGCCGCGAGACATACGGTGACGACCAGCGAGAATAGATTCTTCACTATGTTCCTCCCAATCCATTTTGTGAACCAAATCCCTTAACAATCCGTTTTCCGTGATAAACGCCGGATTTCGACGTCTAATAATTATCGATGCACTGCGAATATGAGTATAAGACGGCGGCGAAGCGTGAAAACCTGTCATGACGAAATGAAGCAGAAGAAATAGTCTGTCAATTCCTGTCGAAAATACGTAATCAACCATGAATTCCCAAGATATCCCAACACCACGAGCAACAAAGCCGGTTTCCGCGAAGGACAATTCGGCGACAATCCGCAATAAATTGCGCAAATCCCCGCATTTCTTCTACTTGAGGGAATATATATTAGCGACGGTGGATCAATCCAGGTAGAGATTGCCATGCACGAACCCCAGAATGCTGCGAGTCTTTCCGAATTGGTGACCCGCAACTATGAGTCCGTCTATCGGTACGCATATCGTCTGACGGGGTCAGCGGCAGATGCGGAAGATCTCACGCAGCAGACTTTTTTGACAGCGCAACGGAAGCTGAGTCAACTCAGGGAGCCTGCGGCAGCGCGATCCTGGTTGCTCACGATTGCGCGCAATGATTACCTAAAACGACTCAAACGCGAGAAATCAAACTGCTTCGTAACATTCGACTCAGCGAATGAGCCGGTCGATCACAAGAGTGCGGTTGTCGACATTGACGAAGAACGACTTCAAAACGCTTTGGCGGAACTCTCTGAAGAGTTCCGCACTGTTGTGATTTTGTTCTATTGCGAAGATCTGAGCTACAAAGAGATCGCTGCGCAATTGGAGATTCCGATCGGCACAGTCATGAGCCGACTTGCCAGGGCAAAACGACATTTGCGAAGACGATTACAATGTTCCAGCGACCATCAGAACCCCCAGCATGAATCGCCGGCATCATCTGCGAAATCTTGACTGAGCGTCACTATGGACTGTGAAACGACATTAGAACTCCTTGAGTCTGTTCGACCGAATTCCGAAGATCTGCATTCGTCGGAATTGGCCGAGGCAGTCGCGCATCTTACGTCCTGCGCAGAATGCAGCGAAATCTGGTCCCGTCGAAGCGAATGGGATCAAGCGATTCGTCAATCGATGTTTCGCGTCAAAGTTCCAGTGGGACTGAAGGAGAATCTGCTGGCCCTCACTAGCGAGGCCGAACATTCGGATTCATCCCATGGCGAAGAGTCGTCCGGAGCTGTCCCGATTGGCGATGTGGAACCGGCCCCGGCTGCTTCGCAGGATACGAAACGACGAAACCACCGTCGAATGTTGATCGCAGCAACAACTGCGGTGATGGTGATCGGATTTGGCATTTGGTTTTCTCGGCCGATCGAACCAAAGCTGCGGCTTAACGATCTGCTGAACAACGCTCCACTCACTTTCGTCGATCACGCCGAATTCAGTGGAGATTTTGATCCGACTCTGCCCATCGAATGGCAAAGACGTAGCTTTTTGATCATCGATGATTCCTCAAAGGGTTGGCTACCCAAAAACAATAGCGATAACGAGGCAGCCCTGTTCCACTTCTATGTGGCGACACCAAAGTGGGCAACGACAGGCATGCTGCTAGTCGTTCCATCATCGTACCTCGAAGATCCACCGGTAGCCGGCAGCATGAGCAATGCCACGCTGCACTACCGATCCGTCGGTGGCGAGCGGTATCAAGCAACCGCCTGGACTGATCCCGACACCGAACTTGTGTATGTCTGCTTTGTTGCCGGTCGCACAAACGAACTGGAACGCCTGGCAACCATGCTGGAACGGTATCTGACTTAAGACGGCCCCCTCTCATACCTCGCATGCGGCCGGCCGGTGTGATGCGAACAGCTCACCCCCCGCAGTCTCTTTTCCGAACGCGATTAAGCCAGTCAAATGTTTGCTGTTTGTCTCACCCGGTCATAGACGCCTTGCACCTTGAGGGGCGCTCCGGGCAATGGGCCGACAGGTTCGGTTGTTGCGGGAAGCTACGGCAAATGAATCTCTCCAAGTGCCATTCGGTAGGTCAGCGCGAGCAACGCTCCGAAAGCATCGGGTCGTATCGATTTGCCCGACATTTCGACGCGTCGGCAGCAATCAACAATTCACCTGAACACGGAGACTCTGCCGGTCCCCCTTATTATGCCGGACCTCGAGATATCGATTCGGCCCGCAGCATGTGATTAATCGATTTCCTGTCAACGCAACTATTCGACTGATTGAATCCGCTGGTTGAAGACGTAAATCGACGCCATCAATCGCTCCGATAAACTCGATAATCACTTGGTCAACAAACCGCTTCTCCTGTCGCGGCGTCGCTTTGGCAAAGTTTCCACAACCAGCGTTTTCGTTGTCATCGATCCCGTTGCGAATCATGCGATTCTGCTGGAGCCCGATCCCGCTGCCCATTTATTGTCTCACAAGATTGGATTTCATTAAGGAACGATCCCATGAAGCGTATTTTGCTTTCATTCGCCGGGGTTGGCATTGTTGTCATTGGTTCGGCATTTCTCTCTGCAACACCCTCGCAAACCGGGTCGGAATCGCAACCATCAAGCAACAAAGCTTCCTTGATCGAAACATCCATTCCAGAGCAAACGCCAAGCGGAACCAAACAGGAACTGACTAATCAAGATTCTCCGATTCTGATGACCGTCGCGCGACGAGTCATGGACGATTCTTTCGGAAGGACCGAAAAGTCTGAAAACCGGTGGAATTCCTACGTCCCCAGTAGTCAGCCAAAAGCTCGTCCCACATTGCCGATCGCAGCCAATCATCGAAACATTCGATCGGTCTCGTCTCAACTCTTGCCCGATTCAGAAACCGAGCAAATGATTCATCACCGTGCAAAACAACAAGCCGAAATGAGACGGGCACGCATCGCCACGAGAAAATGGTTCGGACACTCACTCGCACGGCCCGCACTTCCGCAGCATGGCAACGTCATTGGACCCGTCGTTAGCCATTGGAGCCTGCAGATGAATTGGAGTCGGCCCGCCTTTTTCTTCGGCACCCGCGTCACTCGACCATACATGGAATCCATGCCGAGGGACCGAAGCTTGCGGTACGATTCAACACAAGGGCTGTGAGGATCAGCGCCTGTCAGAATGCTGGCGGGAAAGCCCGAGCTTGTCCAAATCTCGATCGGGCGCCGTGAATGATACATCCCGGCTCGTTCACTGCCGCTGAAGAAAATGCATGCGGTCGGATATGCAATCCGAATCGAACAGGAGAATTCGCACTCAATCGTTCGGTGCATCGATGGTTGGCAAGCCGGGGACCACAATCTGTGATGCCGGTGCAATCAAACAAACAATGCACTCGCTTGCGCCGGGGGAATGCGGCTTAAAGAATCGAACGAATCTTTGTCAGGAACTCGGTGTTTGAAGGAAATCGATCGAGCGTTCGTGTCAGTTGCTCCATCGCCTCGATGCAGTTCAGCGAAACGAGGCTGCGCCGCAGCATGATCACTCCCTCAAGGGCTTCTTCGCTGAACAGCTTTTCCTCATGCCGAGTACCGGACTTTGTTACGTCGATTGCCGGCCAAATCCGGCGGTCAGCCAGGTCACGGCTCAGGACGAGTTCCATATTGCCGGTTCCCTTGAACTCCTGAAAAATGACTTCATCCATCCGGCTGCCGGTATCGATCAATGCCGTTGCCACAATCGTCAACGACCCCCCTTCGTCGAACTGGCGAGCGGTCCCGAACATTTTCTTGGGGATGTCAAGCGCTTTCACATCAAGGCCACCGGACATGGTCCTTCCGGTGTTGCCGCCCCATTTGTTAAACGCTCGTGCCGTACGCGTGATGCTATCGAGCAAGATGAATACTTCGCGTCCCGCTTCGGCAAGTCGTTTCCCTCGCTCGATAATCAATTGACTGATCCGCACGTGGCTTTCGACTTCGCGGTCCATTGACGAAGCGATCACTTCACCTTTGACGCGTCGGCGCATTTCCGTGACTTCTTCGGGCCGTTCGTCGATCAGCAGCACCATTAAATGCATTTCGGGGTGATTCACACTGACCGAATCGGCAATGTCCTGCAATAACATGGTCTTGCCGGTCCGCGGAGGCGCAACAATGAGCGCTCGTTGCCCTTTGCCAACAGGTGTCAACAAGTCCATCACCCGCATCGTGATCGGCTTGGGACCTGTCTCCAGGCGAATCTGCTGGTACGGAGTGATCGCGGTCAATTCATCAAAATGTTTGATTTCCTGATATTCCTCGAGGGTCTTGCCGTCGACGGTTTCGATCGACTTCAGCCGAGGCCCTTGTCCCTTCGAACCGGGACCGACTTCTCCTCGAATCAAAATGCCTTCACGAAGGTTATGTTTTTCGATCATCGAACTCGACACAAACGCATCGGTGTCTTGCGCCGCGTAGTTCTTTTGAGGATCTCGAAGAAACCCATAGCCTTTGGGATGTAACTCGAGCACTCCCTCAATCGTTCCGGTAATGTCCTCGCCATTTTGTCCGGAGGCTCCCGGTCGACGTGAACGCGACCGACCCCGTGAAGATTGCGAGCGTCCCTGAGAGTTTCGGCCGCGACCACCGCCGCCGCCTCCTCCTCCTTCGCCGGAACTGCCTCCGCGACGGCGGCGTCTACGACGTCGGCGACGGCACGGCGGCGATTCGTTCTCACTGTCTCCCGCAGGCGAGTCGACCTGACTTTCGTCAGCCGTCGACGCAGCACTTTCCGACTGCTCTGTACGACTGCTCGAATCCGTCACGTCAGCTTCAAAATCGTCATTCAGATCGCTCATTGGCCCCTCGGGGTTACTATCTGCAGTACTCGGCAACGTCGCTTCGACGCCGCCATTCCTCTCGTTTCCTGAACTTTTTCTGTGAGATCTTCGCTTGGCCGGGGAGTCCGCACTTTTCGCTACAACCATCTCCTGAATCCATTCCTTTGGTCAAGAGGCCACTGTTGCATCGCCCCAGCATCCGTGCCCTCATTGTTGTTCAAATCCTGCGGTATTCCGTCGACCATCTCTCTTAAAGACGAAATCTTGCCCTCTTGAATGCCGCCATCACTCCGCCCCAATCCGTCGCCACCCACATTTCGCACAGCTCTGCCAGATGCGGGGCCTGTGACAAGAACGAGCATTTCGTCCGTGCAGTTTCGGATTTCGACCGAATTCAACACAGCAACCGTCAACCGGTTCAAATAGCATGCGAACGAGTTTCCCTCGTTTTCCCGGCAACCTCGAAACCAAGATGTGGCCTCAACGGATTGAATGAAAACTCACTCGAAATCCAGGGCACATCGATAACGAACACGCTGGTTCGCCACCCTCGTTCGATGGCACGGGTAGCAACTTTCGAATCTGAAGGTTGAAGACTTTGACGTCATGCTGACGTCTGCTTCTTGGAAATTCCATTCAAGCCTGCTGCCGCAACAGACTCGCTGCCTTTCTCACAAGAAAGACCTATTTTGGTTTTGGCCGACCAATCACAATGGGTTTTCGGTGCCAATCCGATTACGCCGAAACAGACTCATCGATCAATATCTGCAAAGCGCTGCTTCGGCCAACACTGCAAACCGAACGATGTCCGACGGACGGCCCCCGTTTAATGTCTTGTCCTTGGACGGAAATGTGACGGAGAATTGTCATTCACGCCCGTTTTCACCACTGACTCGAAACGGGCCAATTCCCACACACACCAAGGGGGAAGCCGGCCGATGGGCTGCCTTTATGCTCTTCCTGTCTGATGAATTACTGAATCCTTTAAGGATCAGCTCATGGTGGAAGAACCCAGCTCCAAGACCATCCATATCATAACTTCCAGCGCGTTTGTGTCAATTCAAACTCCAAGGCCATTGTTCAGAATTTAAGACTTTTCCAGGTCGTTGTGGAACGTACTAACTACCTCTGGTAGCCTGAAGTTCAGTCAATCCCATCATTTCATCGAATGCCCTTAAGCGCAAAACCTGCGCATTCAGCCCCCGATAGGAAACGAACAATATGCCGAGTTTGCCGATTACTGCACCGTTACGCCTTCGTTGGATTGTAATAACTTTGCTCGCACTAATCGGCGTACTCGCCCTGAAGGGTAACACGCAAGCGCAAGTCCAGCGAATCTCCGGATTCCAACCGACAACGATTGCCATTGTCGATGGCGATCTGATAACGAGCCCGCATAGCGAATCGGCTGTTGGAAACGTCATCATCCGCGACGGTGTTCTCGACGACGTGGGGCCCGATGCTGTCGTACCTCGCGACGCGTTCGTCATCGACGCCAAGGGACTGACTGTTTACGCCGGGTTTATTGATGCGGCCGCCTCTGACCTGCTTAGTTCCGAAAACACTCCGAAGCCATTAGCCGGTCGACGAGTCGATTTCGGGCGTTATGTGCTGGCAGCAACTCGTCCGGATAACCGCCGCAGCCTGACGCCCGAGTTTCAAGCTCATGATGGCTTGACCTCCGATCCCAAAATCTTTGAGTCGCTAAGAAAGCTCGGTTATACGACAGTCCATGTCTTGCCATCCGGCCGAATTGCCAGCGGACAAGGCGCAATTGTCACCACCAGCGGAACACCACGTCGCGAAGCGGCATTGATTCGTAGGACCTTCAGTGAGTTTCAGTTGTTTCGGCCTCAGGGTAGCGGGTATCCCGTAACGTTGATGGGTGCAACAGCTCACTTGCGACAAGCCTTTCTCGATGCGGAGCATTACACCAGCCATTGGGATGGGTATCGCCGAAACCCTTCGCTGGTCGAACGCCCGCCGATCGATTTGTCACTCGAATCGATATCGCAGGTTCGATCGCAACAACAGCGGGCCGTCTTCTTGGCGAATCGTCGGGACGATATCCATCGCGCTCTCAATTTTGCAACGGAACACGATATCCCGATAACGATTTGGGGAGGCCGTGAAGCTTATCGCTGTATCGAACGTCTCAAGCAAGCAAACGCGTCTATCGTTGCTCAAATCAATTACAGCGAGAAACCGGAGATTAAACCAAATCCCGCCTCGGAAGAACTCAAAACCGACATCAATTCGCCACTCGCATTTCAAAAAGAACGGCTCCGCATCTGGGAGGAAACTGCTTCCGGTTTGAGTCGGCTGCATGAAGCGGGGATTGAGTTCGCGATCAGTTCCCATGGCCACGAGAAGCGGGAAGATTTCTTCCGCAACCTTCGCTTCGCTATCGAATATGGTTTGCCGCGCGACGTTGCAGTTGCTGCGCTTACAACGAACTCAGCCAAACTTCTCGGCATCGAACAGCGCGTCGGAAGCCTGTCTGCCGGGAAACTCGCTCACGTGATTGTTATGACGGGGCCGTTCGATTCGGAAAAAAGTCGGGTCCGGTATCTCGTGGTCGATGGCCAGAAATTTGAATACAACCGCGACGCGAAACCTGCCGAAGAGGACGCTTCCGACTCGCTCGACTTAAGTGGGCAGTGGCAACTGACGATGGAATCAGCCCAGGGCCCAACCCACGCCACACTGGCACTCGACCACTCCGACAAACGATTGAAGGGAACATTCAAAAGCGCAAGTGGAAATGGGCGAGTTACCAACGCCTCGGTGTCCGACGACAACATACGCTTCGATGTCGAAATCGGCGCAGGGGCACAGTCCTTGAAAATTCAATTTACCGGCGAGTACTCCGCCGAAAGCATTTCCGGCACTCTGTCGAGCGCGTTCGGTGCACAAACGAAGTGGACGGCAAAGCGCCAGCAACAACCATCGAGTGAAAGCACAAACCCGGTCACTGTCTCATTCGAGGCTGATGATGATTCGGACAAGACTGATGTCGATAGTCGTCAGTCGGAAAGCCACTCCGGTCCGGATAGTTGGCCGGTCGAAACCGAGCGTGACCGCAAGCGTCGGCAGGTTCGCACCGGCGGGAATCTTCTCGTCCGTGGTGGCACGATTCTCACAGGAACGGGACAAACACTGACGGGAAATTCCATTTTGATTAAGTCTGGCAGAATCGTGGCGATTGCACCCGATCTCGCGACCGACGATGGCGTCACGGTCGTCGATGCAACAGATCGGTTCGTGATACCAGGGATCATCGATACCCACAGTCACATCATGATTAGCGCGGGCACAAACGAATCCTCCCAGTCAATCGTCCCCGAGGTGCGCGTGAAGGATGTGGTCAACACCGCAGATCCATCGGCATATCGCGCATTGGCCGGAGGGACAACAACGGCCCGGCTACTCCATGGCTCGGCAAACGTCATCGGCGGCCAGGACGCAGTTGTGAAACTGAAATATGGGCTGCCTGCCGGCCAACAAATTCTGCACGATGCTCCGCAAGGAGTGAAATTTGCATTGGGCGAGAACGTCAAATCGCGGGAAACGCGATTTCCAAATACTCGCATGGGCGTCGAAGCCACCCTCAACCGCGCATTTCTCGAGGCGATCGACTATCGCCGCAAATGGATGGAATACGAAAAGCAAACCGCCGAACAAGATCACCCCGAGTCCCTTCGTCCGCCGCGTCGCGATCTGCGGCTGGAGGCCCTCGCCGACATCGTCGATCACCAGAAGTTTATCCACAGCCACTGCTATCGTGCCGATGAAATTCTCATGCTACTGCGGGTTGCTTCGCATCTGGGCATCCGGGTGTGGTCGCTTCAACACGTTTTGGAAGGTTATAAAGTCGCACCGGAAATTGTGGCTCACGGCGCCAGTTGCAGTACTTTTTCAGACTGGTGGGCTTACAAAGTCGAAGCATACGACGCCACACCGTACAACGCGGCATTGCTCAAACAGGCGGGCGCCAACATCGTTATCAAAAGCGACAATTCGGAGCTGATCCGACATATGAACCTCGAGGCAGCCAAGACCGTCCGCTACGGCAACATGTCGCCCGCTGACGCTTTAGCCACCGTGACTTTGAATTCTGCGCGCGAGCTTGGATTGGAAGACCGCATTGGCTCGATCGAAGTCGGCAAAGAGGCTGACCTCGCCATTTTTAGCGGACACCCGCTCAGCCCGTTTTCAAAGTGCGAGCAAACAATCATCGACGGCGAAATCTACTTCACGCGGTCTGACCAGCCGACAGCCATGACCGCTGCTGCCGCAAAACGATCAGCTCGTCCCGAGACGTTAGAGTTTGCCAGCCAGGAGATTCGCGAGAAGATCCTCGACTTGTCTCCGTCCCCTGATGGTCGCTATGCAATCACCGGCGGAACGATCCATCCGGTCGATGGTCCGGTCATTGCAAACGGGACGTTGCTCGTGGAGGGCAGTCGAATCGCAGCCGTTGGGCGCGACATTGCGATTCCCACAGGAACAAAGTTGATCGATGCCCAAGGGCTGCACGTATTTCCCGGCATTATTGACGCCGGCACAACGCTTGGACTAACGGAAATCGGTCGAGTCACCGAAACGAGAGATTATTCTGAAAGCGGCAATCTGCAGCCGGATTTACGAGCCGGTGTTGCCATCAATCCCGATTCCGAGTTGTTTCCCGTCGCGCGGGCCGGTGGCATTACAACCACGCTCGTTTGCCCCACGGGCGGCATGATCGCCGGACAATCGTCACTGGTGAAACTTGCCGGCTGGACGGCGCCCGATATGGTGCTCGACTACGAGGCAGCTCTACGTATCAATTGGCCCACCGGATCGCGTGCGAAATCTCAGCGGGAACAGCTACACAATTTTCTCGAGCAGGCACGATACTACGAAAAGCTTTCATCACTGCCTGCAGAGGAAGGGTTTGAACCCCCTGTCGCCGATCCGCGACTCGACGCGCTTAAGCCCTATCTGCTTCGGGAAAGACCCGTCATCATCGAGGCCGACTCTTACAAGGAGATTGCCGAAGCACTGTTATTCGGCGAAGAAGAAGAATTGAAAATCATCATCAGCGGTGGAACCGAAGCCTGGAAACTCGCGGACGAACTGAAGCGTCGCGAGGTTCCGGTTATCGTCGGCCCCGTAATGCGTCGACCACTGGCGGAATACGACCCCTATGACGCCCCGTATGCCAATCCCGGTCATCTGTATGATGCGGGAGTCGACTTCTGCATCCGTTCCGATAGCGCCACAAATAGTCGCAATGCTCCGTTCGAAGCCGCCATGGCTGTCGCCTTTGGATTGCCGGCAGATGAGGCGCTCAAAGCAATCACACTTGGCCCAGCCAAAATCCTGGGAATTGGCGAAGAAACCGGTTCACTAACACCGGGCAAACTCGCCGACATCGTCATCGCAGACGGCTCGATCTTGCAACACACAACGCAGATTAAGGGCACGTTTATACATGGTGTCCCTTATCCGCCGGAAAGCAAACACACGCGGTCCTATCGCAGGTATCAACAGCGTCTTGAAGAACACAGAAGCCGGCAACAAATCGGCGAACCGGCCGCACAGGCCGAACCGGACCAGGTCGAGATCGAATCGCAAGATATCCAATGATGGCGATCGTCAGCTGCGACGGCCTGACTATTGAACGGCATCGTATAGCAAACGGGCCGTGTGGCGGACCGACAACGGAGATGCAGCCACTCGCAAGAGCAAACCTGCCTTATAATCTCGCGTGCTGAATGTCATCCGGCCGAAGGACGTGGCGTGCCCGAGTGTACCTGAGGGGGTTCGATTTGAATGCCTTTCGCGATTCCGCGGTCGCGAACAAGTACAATTCGCCATCGAAGTAAGCCCCGAACTGGGTATTGCCGGGAACGGCTCGGTCCGATTCCCAAAGTTTCACGGGATCACACCCCAAAAGCCGTGGGGCAAATTTGGCTGCGTTCTTTCGGAATAACGCCAGCTCATTGGCATCGACGAAATGGTATGTGATTCCCTGATACTCGGCGGCGAATTCTGCGTTCCCTTTATTCCATGTGCGAGACTTCGCCAACGACACGGGGCTGTACCCACTAAGTCCAACGAATGCTGTACCGACCGATTGCTCACCATTGTTGACATTGACTTCGGCTGCTTTTCGGCTGGCGGCGGCAACACTAGCGCTTGTCGCAGTTGTCTTCAGTTTTGAGGAATCGGTCTTTGCAATGAAGACTTTGGATGTCGGAGCAAAGTCGGTCTCGATCTTGGTTAATCGGGCAAGATACTCTCGACGAGACTCGAACCCCTGATGCCGCGTGATGACACGTCCATCGGGATCAACAAAAACGTCGGTCGGCAACGCCTGCACACCGAACTTATTCACGAGATCGGGGTGTTTGTCAGCATCCAGCTTAACCGCAACAAAACCGAGTCGCAGTTGACGCAAGAGGTCGGGGCTATTCAGAACGTCCCGTTCCATCTGCTGACATGGTCCGCACCAATGGGCATAGAAGTGAACGACCATCGGCTTGCCAAGCCGTTGAGCTTCTTTTTGCGCACTGGCAAAATCGCTTCGCCAAACCGACGAAGGCACAGCCGATTCTACAGGAGTTGAGCTGAGAATAATCAGAACCGCTACAAGTGCAACGAGTAGAACGGGTCGAAAATTGTTCATCAAACACCTCTCTTGCCGAGACCGAATCATCAGATGTCACCGGTTGTGATGCTCGCCTACTGCGCCCGAATCATCGTGCTGCCGGTTCGCAATCGCCTTCTCTATAAAAGTATCGGTTGCGATTTCGGACGCGGATGTGGTCCATCGAACGAAACATTCAATGCTCACACGTTGTCGGTCCGAAAATCGGGATCGTACGGACGGTTGTGTTTCACCTGTTGCTTCAGGCCGTTTGTTCCGCACGATCCGTGCGATAAAAGTCGACGAGGATAGGGAACGGCAACCAGCAATTCAACTCTGCAGGTTATGCAGGTTGTTACCAATGAAGAGGGCCGTTTCCGGGGTCGATTGACAATGGGTCTGTCGAATGACTAAGTTCCGAACTGGGGAATGGTCGGCTGCCATTTCGGCTAATACCGGCTTCCCTCAAGAAGTTCGCCAAAAGCTGATGGCCGAACTGGGTTAGGACAGACTCGGGATGGAATTGCACTCCGAAGACCGGCAATTCCTGATGCTCGATGGCCATGAGCAAACCCTCGTCGCTGCGCGCTGTAATCCGCAATTCCGGTGGAATTGTATTTTCCTTAACAATTAAGGAATGGTATCGCGTCGCTTGAAACGAGTTGGGAATTGAAGCGAACAGGCGTTTCCCGCTGTGCTCAACGACGCAGGTACGCCCATGCACCGGCCGCTCGGCCCTGACGACTTTCGCCCCAAATGCCGAAGCGATGACTTGGTGGCCCAGGCAGACTCCCAACATTGGTATGCGGTTCGCAAATTTCCGCACGACCTCCTCGCTAATTCCCGCCTCACGAGGCGTACAGGGGCCAGGTGAAATGACGATTGCTCTTGGTTGGAATTGTTCGACCTGATCGACCATGCAGGCATCGTTGCGGATAACCGCGGTTGCACAACCTAGCTCTTGAAAATAGCGGTCGAGGTTGTACACGAAGCTGTCATAGTTGTCGATCAACAGAATCATATCGCAATTGCTTCACGCCAAGAGCGGTTTACTTTTGCTTGTGTTCGTTTCTGGCTCGTCGGAGCCAACCAACATAGAACGAAACGCGATTGTCGCGGCCAGAAATCAGCGTCATACGCTGAAAGTCAGTTCTCGCAGTTCGAAATCGTTCGCCGTCAGCGGTATCCGCGGTAAGCAACGCGGGCCGATCACACCAATGCGCGAAACATTCCTTCCGCTTTGTGTAAAGTTTCCTGATACTCCGCCTGCGGATCCGACTGAGCGACAATTCCCCCACCAACCGGTAATTGCACCCATCCACGCCTAACGGTCATCGTACGAATGAGAATACTACTATCAAGGGAGCCATCGAATCCCACATAGAATAAGCTTCCGCAATACGCTCCTCGGACCGTTGGTTCCAGCTCGGAGATGATTTCCATCGCACGTATCTTGGGAGCGCCAGTGATCGATCCCCCAGGAAACACCGCACGAATCAAATCCCACGGCGTCATAGCGGATTCCAGTGTTCCACGAATTTCGGTCACAAGGTGCTGGACTGTTTCGTAGGTTTCGACATCGCAGAGTGACGGAACACGTATCGAACATGGTCGGCACACTCTTGACAGGTCGTTTCGTAAAAGATCGACAATCATGACATTCTCGGCCTGATCTTTTTCACTTTGCCGCAATTCGTCACGAGTATACAGGTCGGCTTCCGGCCCTAAGCGACGTTGCCGAGTCCCCTTGATCGGCCTTGTTTCAACCTCGCCCTCACGCAAGCAAACGAATCTTTCGGGCGAAGAGCTTACGACAGCCCAATCGTCGCTCGAAAGATAGCCGGAAAACGGTGCAGGGTTTTCCTCGCGAAGACGTAAGTATAAATCGCTCGCGCGACATTGTTGCCGTATGAGTAATCGTTGTGAGAGATTGGCCTGAAAGATATCTCCTGCGTGAATGTATTCGACAACTCGCTCGACGGTTTGAAGATAATCTTCGCGAGAATAGTTGCTACTTAAGCCGGGCGGACCGGAGATTTCGTGCTGTAATGCAAGTTCGTTTTTCGGCAAGACCGGAGTCGTGCTGCAATCGAAGCTCGCCTCGTTGTCATTAGCAGTATCAGCACAGGAGTGCAGGCATTCGCGGACCCATCGCGATCGTTCCCCAGCACGTTGGGCTCGACGATTCAAATCTGTTTCCGGAAAACCTTGCGAGATGATCCATGCACGTTTCTGATGATGGTCCCAGGCAATGACCCAGTCGTAAATTCCGACCGCCAAATCGGGCATTTCGAACTCGTTATTCGGTACTGCGGCGATCTGCTCCCAACACCGGCCAAGCTCATAGGACAACAAGCCCGCCGCCCCTCCCTGAAACGGGGGGAGCGTCGCAATCTTTCGCGAAGCAAACCGGGCCATCAATTCGCGTAATTGCTCAAACGGTTCGAGACCGTGCCGGGCCGATGTTAACTCTTCCCAATGAAATGGGTCGGCTGTCAGAAATGAGAATCGTCCAATGCTCTCGCGCTTGAGACTGCTTTCCAGTAGCAGAACTTTTTCAACGTCAGAGAACGCCAAGAATGCTGCACCGACATCGGGTACCGGTCGTAATTCTTCGACGAGAGGAAGTCTGGCGTCCGCATCAGCAACCGGACCAGTTTCCGTTTCTTCCGACGAGTTCTTCACTGGTTCTCTTCGATGTTACAGCCAAGACGGAGCGCTCCCGTCGTTCCAATCCACGACGTGGGAGTATGACCACGACGATACCGGGCTCATTATGACACGTCGGGATCTTTTTGACGACGATCTCTGATGGACTTCTCGGGCACGGTCAGGAATCCCCACGAGAGTGCCTCGTCTTGCATGTATTGCTTTCCCAACGTCAACGCCGTTACGGCCTTGGCAAATTCGTAACCCAAGTAAAATGCGTGCGATTGATCATCGATCGGCGAATCAGCAATGATTTTCGCAAACAAATCGTAAGCGTCGCTCCCGCGCCAATAGCCATCGCGATTCATGACATGAATCTCACCTCGTTCGACGAAGATGCGGAAATTGGGATCCTTGAGGCGACGGGCGAGATCGTCCAACGCGTCCTCACCCATCTCCAGCAGCTTCGGGTCGCGAAGCATAACAAGCTGTGAATCGACGTGTTTAGGAAGAACGCCCTTGGAGACGCTGTGTTTGACTAAACGCCGGGCGAGATCAAACTCGTGAACTGCCGAACCGGCCCAGTTAATCACCTCCGTCGTTAACACACTGTTGATTTGCAGTTCCTGACAAATGCCGGCCAGCAAGACATTGATTCCGGCTGTGTCGACTTCGGTCAATTCTGTTAGGTTGCCGATACCCATCATTAGTTGCGCAGCCGGCCAATGACGACGAACCTCAAAATAGCGCGACAGCGACTCGGCAAATCCGAACCCGATCGGTTCCAACACCGGATCAATTCGGAACGGAACGCCGGCATCTTCCAATTCACGGACCGATTCCCTCAAGCTCGACATGTCCCGGACCTGGTCGGGAATGACGACCACCTCTGCACCGAGTGGTTTTAACCATTCGATATTGGAGCCATTGCAACTGAGTACCAACTCCGCACCGTGTGCGACTGCCGACTCGACCTCTCGCCGATCGAAACTGTCAATGGAAACGCGGAAACCACATTCACACAGTATTCGTGTGACATCTCCGACTCGGTCCCATGACTCGCCAGGGACACATCCCAAATCGATAATGTCCGCGCCCGCGTCCCTGTATTTTTCGGCGGCGCTGACAATTTCCGAATCGGTCAGCAGCGGCGCATGGTTGATCTCCGCCAAAATCTCGACGTCGTAGCTCGACAAATCGGGGCTGGGATCGCTGCGGCCACAAAGAAATTCGGGAAGGTTACGCAAATCTTTTGGTCCACGTTCGACACCGGTTCCGTACTGCACACTCAATTGCTCGGTGTCTCCGCCGCACCACCCCGGCAAGACGATGCGATCGAACTTGTCTTTCACTTCGAGTCGCTGGGAAACCCAATCGGCATGCATCAGCGCAGCGACGGAAATCCCAAGCACTTTAATTTCGTAAGAGAAATTCAATTCATCGCTTAGCCCGGCAAGCATCTTTGTTAATGCTTGTTCTGCTAATCGCCCTGTGACGAACAGAATTCTATCCGAAGCCATTGTGACACCGTTTAACTAAGACACACCTCCCTGTCAGACTCGTCGAATGCTTCAATGCGACCCGAATTTCCGCGATACAGTTTCCTGACGGCCAAATTGCTCAAGAACCGGATGTGCTTGTTTGAGAGCATTCACCTTCAGAGATTGGACTCCCCTCAATTGGTTCACGGGTGTGTGCACTGCTGAACATTGAACTCTTCAAAGCCCTTAGCTAGTGCACCCATTTCTTAGGAAACCCGGAAAGGGCATCAGCTTCACCGGGCAACCAGGTGACGACCTCGTCGATCTTGCGTGCTAATTCCATGTCGCTCCAGGTAATGCCTTTGACACGATGCGTCTGCAGTTTCACCGTGACATGTGCGTATCCAATCGAAAGATCCGGATGATGCCAGGCTGCTTCTGCTAGGTAGCCAATGCTGTTGACCAGCAGCATCGTATGCGGCCAACCAGGCGTCGAGTATTTCCGTCGCAACCAACTATCGCGCACTTCCCAACCCGCGAGCGACTGAAGCTCCTGCTCCAATTCTGCATCCGTTAGTAAGATATCTTCGGCCATAACTGCTGCTCCCTCTCTTCGCTTGTCTCTCGCTGTCAGTTGTCCTTGTGCGTGGGCGAAATACACGCGACTATCGATCGGGCCTATCGGTTGCGTTACTCAACCACTCACTCCACCGCTCGTTGCATTAACGAATTGCTCCACCATTCGCGTTAATCACCTGCCCGGTAATGTAGGCGGCTTCGTCACTCACCAGAAATCGTGTTAGTTTGGCAATGTCTTCGGGAGTTCCCCATCTTTCTAAAGGCGTTTCCCGTCGGACACGTTCCTGCCATGTGTCGCCTGCCTGTTCACCCCAAGCCGTTCGAATCCAACCCGGCGCGATACAATTGACGCGTACTTGTGGTGCCAAGCTGACTGCCAGCGAGCGGGTAAAACCCATGATGGCATTCTTGGCTGCTGCAAACAATTCTCCGCTGTCGCCTTCCATTCCTCGATCGGCTTGATCCCATCCGATGTTCACGATGACGCCTCGGCCCGCCGTTACCATTCGCTGCCCGATCTGCCGACTCAACAAAATCGAACTTCGGATATCGATTTCAAAAAGCTCCCGTAGTTTCGTTTCATAATCGAGCTGAGCTCCAGCTCCCGTTAACAAATCGACACCGGCATTATTGATCCAGATATCGACTCCGCCAGATTCGTTCCACAAGGTCTCGGTAATCTTTGCAAACTCATCGGCGTTTCGTAAATCGGCGACAAGCAATTCGGCTGATCGGCCCTCTTCTCGTAATTCATCCACCAACTTTTGACCAGCATCGACCGAGTTGTGACACCCCAAAACAACGTCAGCACCCCCGGCCGCCAGTTCCTTCGCGATCGCACGCCCGATCCCCGACGAAGCTCCGGTGATAACAGCCTTTGATCCAGTTAAGTCGGCAAATGACGAATTGGACACGTTCAAACGATCTCACGGGATCTGCGAGTAACGATTTGGGACGATTCACGACATTCGATCTTCATCTTCGCAAGGACTGCGATTCACATCAATTGCCGCTGCAGCCCCGTTGCGGAAACTGTGGAGGTATTCAACGGCTGATTTCTGTCGTTTCGGCGATCTGGCCCGCGATGCGATGTCAAAAACGTCTCACTTTCGCAAGAACGACATCAACCAATCCTCACTCGTGTGCGGACTTGATCGGAAGTCATTCCTTTGCACATGGTCGGGGCCACAAACGCTAGTATCCCCAATTGGCAACTCGACCTGGAGTCCGACAGATGTCGTTCCTAACATCAATCCAAACTTATGTTTAAAACAGGCGAGTTTACCGAAATGATTGACGGCCAACGTCGCGAGCGTAATAATACTTGGTGTCCGATGAGTTCAGTCGAGTCAAGCCGATTCCGGCATGTGCTGAGTTCATCATACACCTATCTAACGAGAGCAATTCCGCTCGCAGTTTATCGTATTTAAGAATCAATTCGATCCTGCACTTCCATCGATTTCGTTTCGTTGACGACGTTGTCGACATCGCGGGCCCACAGTCGAGGATGCTGCAATAGCAGCCATGAAGGCGTTGGTCCGAATGATGCGTTCTTCGACAGCTCCCAACTCCCAATTAAATGCACCCGGACGAATCACTCCAAATGCCAGTGATTTGCGCAAGGAGACCTTTCACTGGAGATCCACATTTTGGGGGGGCAATCGGATCCAACAGCCATATTTCTTTCGTCCGGAGGGCGGCATCGATGCTCATTGGCATCGAAAGTGCTGAAAGGATTGACCATTGTCGCACAATGTCCCACAGACTTCCCGTGCAACCGACAAATCCCAATCTCATTCTCAAACTGATTCCCGAGAAAAAACTATGATTACAAATGTCGCTTCACCACCTACGGAACAATCAAATCCGACTTTTCCGGAGCTTTCGAACGAACTCGAACAGAATCTCGTTCGAATTTTCAAGCTACTTGCTGACGAAACCCGTTTGAAGATCATGCTGTTTCTCGCACGTGAAAACGAACTTCACGTCTCGGCCCTATGCGACAAACTCAACCAAACCCAACCCGCCGTCAGCCACCATCTCGCGCTGCTGCGTGGGGGAGGCTTTCTTGAAGTTCGTCGTGCCGGAAAGCACAACTTCTACTCACTTCGGCGCAGTAAGTTTCACACCGTCATGGAAGAGTTGTTCCGTAACATTGGGACAACCGATCCCGACGAAATCCGATTCGATGAATTTGTGATCACGCATGAAACGTAACTTCCTGGCAGGTCACCTTTTGAGTTTCCCGCCGATCAGCCGATCCACGACATTCGAAGTGGCCGCAGATGACCGATCTGCGGTCTCTTTTTTTTGCCAGAGTCGTTTGTTACAAACAGAATGAAATCTGTACAAACGGTGAAGTGACCGATCCAGTTGACGCAAATCTCTGGTACGTCGCTACTTTCCATAGGCATTCAGACTTGGCAGAACTGATCGATGAAACGCAAACCGGCAAAGCTTGCGCTTGCTGACGGATCGATTTTCTCCGGCCATGCATTCGGAGCCGAAGGAGAAGTCTTCGGTGAAGTGGTTTTTAATACCAGCATGACCGGATACCAGGAGATCCTCACCGACCCTTCGTACTGCGGACAGATTGTCACGATGACCTATCCGCTGATCGGAAACTATGGGATCAACCTCGAAGATGTCGAAAGCAACGGACTCTCGTTACGGGGCTTCGTCGTTCGGGAACTATGCCAAACTCCGAGCAATTATCGTTCGACAAGCACGCTCGACGATTACCTGGCCGATGCCGGAATCATCGGCTTGGAAGGAATCGATACGCGTGCTTTGGTCCGCAGAATACGCACGCACGGCGCCATGACGGGCGTGCTCTCGACAGTCGATCTTGATGCTGAATCCCTGGTTGCGAAAGCGCAGCAGAGCCCTGCTCTCGTCGGGCAAGATTTGGTGCAGGAAGTCATTCCCGAAAAAGCCTCGTCTTGGCAGGAAGCTTTGCCGAAATTCGTGCGTACTTCAACCACGCCTGGATACGATTCGATTCACGACGACGTCGTAAGTGATCCAGCCGATGGTCCACATGTGGTGGCAATTGATTACGGCATGAAGTGGAACATTCCCAGGCATTTGCGACAGATCGGCTGCAAGGTCACGGTCGTTCCGGGAACGGCAACTGCGGAGGAAGTCCTTGCGCAGAATCCCGACGGCGTTTTCTTATCAAACGGTCCCGGTGACCCGCGGCCGTTGAAATACGCTGTAGAGACTATTCGAAACCTTATCGAAAAGAAGCCGATCTTCGGCATTTGCTTGGGGCAGCAACTGCTGGGACTCGCCTGCGGTGGTGATATCTTCAAACTGAAATTCGGTCATCGTGGTGCGAATCAGCCTGTCCTCAACAAGCAAAATGGTCGAGTGGAGATCACGACGCAAAATCACGGGTTCGCGATTGCGGAGGATTCGTTGCCGGACAACGTCGAGGTCACACATATCAATCTCAACGACCAGACGGTCGAAGGAATTCGACACCGAGACTTCCCGGTATTCGGCGTGCAATACCATCCCGAAGCGTCAGCCGGCCCCCACGACAGCCATTACCTATTCGGCGAATTTCGCAAAGCACTCGGATAACCGGATGAACCGGCGGCCGTGACCGAACCGTAGAATGCATTCGCCCATTGATTTCTATAGACAAACTTCAGGAACTAAGACCGATGGCTCTGGAACGTACTTTGATTCTTTTTAAGCCCGATGCTGTTCAACGCCGACTGTGCGGAACACTACTCCAACGGATTGAAAACAAGGGTTTGAAAATCGTTGGGCTCAAAATGCTGCAAGTCACACCTGAGCTTGCTCAGCAGCATTACGCAGAACATGTCGACAAGCCATTTTACCCGTTGTTGGAAGAGTTCATCACCTCGGGGCCTGTGGTTGCCCTTACTGCAGAGGGACCTGAAGCAGTCTCCGTCGTCCGGACCATGATGGGACCAACGAATGGCCGAGATGCTGCCCCGGGGACCATTCGAGGCGACTTTGGAGCGAGCCGCCAGATGAACCTCATGCACGGCAGCGACAGTCCAGAAGCGGCCGAACGAGAGATTGCCATCTACTTTGGCGAAGAGGGATTGCTCGACTACGAAACCACGCTGGGTGGTTGGGTCTGCGCAGAGGATGAAAAGTAACCGCCCAATCACCGCCATCGGTTGCGAATGTCAACCAAATTGAATCGCGTCGACTCTCCGCGAATTTGCCAAGGATTATTTGCTTTGATCGATGGCGCGCTTGACGGCGGCTCCCATGTCGGCCGGACTTTCTGCCACGACGACGCCTGCGGCCTGTAACGCGGAGATTTTATCGGCAGCAGTCCCACTCCCGCCGGAGATGATCGCGCCCGCATGCCCCATCCGCTTGCCCGGGGGTGCCGTGCGTCCGGCAATGAAGCCAGCCACCGGTTTCGTGACATGTTGTTTGATGTAATCGGCGGCCTGCTCTTCGGCGTTCCCACCGATTTCGCCAATCATCAGAATCGCTTCTGTTTCTGGATCGTTCTGGAACAGTTCCAGCAAATCCAAAAAGTTGGTTCCAATGATGGGATCGCCACCGATGCCCACACAAGTGGACTGCCCCAACCCGATGTTGCCCAACTGCCACGCCGCCTCGTAAGTCAACGTGCCACTGCGACTGATTAAGCCGACGGTTCCGGGCTGATGAATGTAGCCAGGCATGATGCCGATTTTCGCGATGCCGGGTGTGATGACTCCCGGACAGTTGGGGCCGACCAAACGACTTTCACTATTCGCGAGTCCATCGGCTACGCGAATCATGTCGCGGACGGGAATCCCTTCAGTAATGGCAACAATCAGTTGAATTCCCGCGTCGGCTGCTTCCAGGATGGCATCGCCGCAAAACGGTGGCGGCACAAACACGAGAGATGCATTGGCACCGGTTTTTTCGACCGCTTGCTGCACGGTGTTGAATACCGCGAAACCGTCAATTTCCGTGCCACCTTTGCCGGGAGTGACACCGCCAACGATGGGTGTACCATACTCACGACATTGCTGACTGTGGAACAGACCGGCGCGCCCGGTAATTCCCTGGCAAATCACTCGAGTCTCACGGTCGACCAGGATGCTCATACGTCCGCCCTAACGGGAAAAAAGATTCGGTATTGTGTTTCTTCAATTCAATGTGGCAACGACCTTTTGCGCCGCATCGGTCAAGTCGGTCGCGGTCACAATGTCTCGTCCACTTTCGCTTAGCATCTTGCGGGCAAGATCGACATTCGTGCCTTCCAAGCGGACAACCAACGGCACGTTGAATCCAACCTTTTCATAGGCACCAAGCAACGCTTCGACGATCGTGTCGCATTTCATAATGCCACCGAAAATGTTCACCAACACGGCCTTAACGTTGCTATCCGACAGAATGATGCGAAACGCTTCGGTGACTTGATCGACGTTGGCTCCACCACCGACGTCGAGAAAATTCGCCGGCTCGCCCCCATGCAGTTTGATAAGGTCCATCGTGCTCATGGCCAGTCCAGCGCCATTCACCAGGCAGCCGATGTTTCCATCGAGGTTGACGTAGCTCAGCCCGGCTTCCCCGGCGCGGACTTCCGATTCGTCCTCTTCATTCAAATCTCGCAGTTCGAGAAACGACGGATGCCGATACAACGCGTTGTCGTCAAATGAGACCTTGGCGTCGAGCGCCAACAGTTCTCCCGCCTTGGAGACAACGAGCGGATTCACTTCCGTCATGCTGCAATCGCTGTCGAGGAAAAACCGACTGACCGCCGGCAAGAATTTCTCAGCACTCCGCGCGGCTGGGCCATCGAGTCCCAGCGCAAATGCCAGCTTGCGGGCTTGGTAAGGAAACAGACCAGCTTCGCCGTCGAAGGGCTCGCTGAGGATCTTCTCGGGACTCTCTTGAGCCACTTCCTCGATCTCCATGCCCCCTTCCGACGACATGATAAGCACAGGGCCTTGGGTTTCTCGATCGACGACAACACCCAAATACAACTCACGGGCAATGTCCAATCCGGCTTCGACATAAAGTGTGTTAACCTGTTTCCCCTCAGGTCCGGACTGAATCGTGACCAGCGTGGAGCCAAGCATTCGCGACGCATTGTCGCGGGCCTCGTCGGCCGACCGCACCAGCACAACACCCGCCTGATCAGGATGCTCCTTAAATCGGCCCTTCCCACGGCCGCCGGCGTGAATCTGCGACTTGACGACTGCAATTTCGCCACCCAATTCGTGGAATGCGTCGGCCGCCTCGTCGGGCGTTTTGGCGACAATTCCACGGGGAATGGCAACTTTCGCGGCTGCCAGTAATTGCTTGGCTTGGTACTCGTGAATCTTCATGATCGATTCCGAAGTCTGGCCTTGAAGGACAGCCGCCACTACGGCATTGCGCCCTTCTCGAGTTCGTTGGAAAACGCTGCGAAACCTGTCGACTGCGACTCTAACGGGTCGACAAGTCGATCGGTGCGACATAATAGCCGCAACCGCAGGCAGGATCTAGCAACCCGCTGTCGCCACCGAATCTCGCCGTAAATGCAGAGTCCGATCCGCCGGGTGATCAAACCAAAATCGTCTGCTCGCGATCCGGCCCCACGGAAACGATTTCCACCGGCGTCTCCAGCAATTCGCTGACTGTATCGAGGTAACGCCGCGCCTCTTGGGGCAAATCTTCAAGCCGGCGTGCTCCGGTGATGTCCTCGTTCCATCCCGGTAATACTCGGTAGACCGGTTTGGCGGTCGAGAGCGTCTCCACCTGGGACGGGAAATCGGTCGTCCGCTCGCCGTCGATGTCGTAAGCTTCACAGATTTTGACTTCTTCGAGTCCTGTCAACACGTCGAGCAGCATAATCGCCAGGCAATCGATGCCGCTTAGCCGGGCACCGTACCCTGTTGCAACGGCATCGAGCCAACCGCACCGGCGCGGGCGTCCCGTCACGGTACCGTACTCGTTTCCAACATCGCGAATCCGCTGGCCAATGTCGTCGTGCAGTTCTGTCGGAAATGGACCGCCGCCAACACGAGTCGTGTATGCCTTGGCAATGCCAATCATGCGGTCGATGGCTCGTTCCGGAACTCCGCTACCGCTGTGAATTCCACAACCGGAACTGCTCGATGATGTGACGAATGGAAACGTACCATGATCAAGATCCAGCAAACTGCCCTGAGCTCCTTCAAACAGCAGTTTCTTTCCCGACTTGATCGCGCGATGCAAATAGCTGGTGGTATCGGCAAC
Source organism: Planctomycetaceae bacterium (assembly GCA_028284485.1). GTDB lineage: Bacteria > Planctomycetota > Planctomycetia > Planctomycetales > Planctomycetaceae > JANQRQ01. The sequence continues at coordinate 42,286 of JANQRQ010000031.1, forward strand.
GTAGGGCTTCAGTCGTTCCGCATAGCCTTGGTACTCGTCGAAAATCTGGCTCGAGTCGAGTGGCTCGTAAGACGGGTCCAAAGCCCCCAAAATCGTATTTTTTTGTTCGACGATCGAGTCGAGCCGTTGTCGAAATGTGTCCGCGTGCAGAAGATCGCCGACCCGAATGGCATGGGTCCGCCCGGCCTTGTCGCGGTAGCAGGTGCCAATTCCGCGCATGGTGGTCCCGATGGCGTCCGATTTTCGGATCCGCTCGAGAACGGCCTCTTCGGCCATATGATACGGCAGGATGACGTGCGCCCGGTCGCTGATCAACAAGTCGTTGGTCACCGAGCCGTTTTGCCCGCGAATGCCGTCGAGTTCCGACAGAAATGCCTGCGGATTGATCACAACGCCAGTGGCAACGACCGAAACGATTCCGTCGTGAAGGATCCCGGCGGGCAATAGCGAAAGCTTATACGTCTGGCCGTTAAATTTAACGGTATGCCCAGCGTTATTGCCCCCCTGGTATCGCACGACGATATCGTGCTGCGGGGTGAGCAAATCGACGATTTTCCCCTTGGCTTCGTCCCCCCATTGCAATCCAACTACAGATGTTGCCGACACCGTTATCTTTTCCCGTACTTCAGTGATTGACTGGTTCAACGCCCAAACCGAACAAGTTTATCCAATCAGGGTCCGTTTTTGGAGCGAGTTCCCGTCGAATATTATTCAATCACGGTATTTCCCGTTTGGAAGCGAAATTACAAATCAGGCAACAAAACAGCTGCCAACAACAATCGCTCGGAATTCGCAAGTTTTGCGTTTGCTTTGCAGCGCCCCCATGCAGATGAGCCGAGTGCGAGACACCATAGTCGCTGCTACTGCAACGAAATGGGAGTTTGGACCATCGAACCTCAGTACGGCAATTGATCTCGCATTACGGTTTCTCTTACCTATAATCGCCATTTAGCGAACCGGCATCTGCCCATCGGCGGAATCGTCGACTCGTATTGTCTTACTCTCTCCTCAAACGCAATTCGCCTCAGACACGCGGTGTGTCCTATGAAACGCATCCTGTTGGTCGACGACGACGAAATGATCCTTGAATGCACACAGTTTGCACTTGAAGAACGCGGCTATGAAGTGCTTCTTGCGAGAGATGGTACCGAAGCTCTCAAGAAGGTCGAGCAGGAATCGCCAGATTTGGTCGTCCTCGATGTCGTCATGCCTCGCCGAAGTGGTTTTGGTTTCCTCGACCGCATAAGCGAACGGCAGCGAAACAGTTTGCCTGTGATCGTCGTTTCAGGTGACGCCGACGAACAGGCGGCCGAAGTACGCGGTGCCAACGCATTCTTACGCAAACCATTCGATATGGCCGAATTGTTGGACCGCGTCGAAGCGCTATTAAGCACGCAAACTTAAGTCGAGCTGTGTGGTTCAACAGCCCCCACTAATGGCCGGCAAGAAGTGAACTTCGCAGCCTTCAGGCGTTTTCTCGAGTAACGACAGACTGCTGACTTTCGTCCCGATCGCCACACTCAGCCCCGGCTTCAAGTTGTCACCATCGCACAATCGCTGTTGAATTCCGGGAAACTTTCTGTCGAGCGATTCGATCACCTCTCGAACGTTTTCACCACCAACGTCAACCGCCTCGACATTATTCGTCAAATCGCGCATTAACGGAGGAATAAATACGCGGGGCACGCGAGACCTCTCTTCGGAAGAGCCTTAAATAAAAAACTCCAACACTACAGGTGCCGTGCCGAACGGGTTGACTCCACATCTCCGCCCGATCGTTAAGTGCGCCTCAAATGCTTAGTGTCGTTTCAAAACACGGTTGTGCGTGTTCTTGAACTTTCGTTTTCCTGGCCATCGCAAGGCAGCAGAGGATTTTGAAACTGCTGCTAAGAACTCTGACCGTTCCCCGACGATTGCTTATCAAGAATCTCGTGTAAAACAGCCGGCGGTGACATCGGCAATTGCCGCATGCGAACGCCCACAGCATTGTGGATGGCGTTGGCCAATGCCGCCGGTGGAGGAACGATGGGGACTTCCCCGACACCACGTACTCCGTAGGGATGCTCAGGATCAGGAACTTCGACAATGATTGTGTCAATCATAGGGACGTCGTAGCAGGTGGGGATCCGATAGTCGAGAAAGCTGGCATTGTTCATCACGCCCGAATCGTCGTAGAAGTATTCCTCATTGAGCGCCCATCCAATCCCCTGAACGACGCCCCCCTGCATTTGCCCTTCGACATAACTGGGATGGATCGCCGTTCCTGCATCTTGGGCGATCGTATATCGCAGGATCTCCACCTTGCCAGTCTCGGGATCGACGTCGACATCGACACAATGGGTACCGAACGCACCGCCCTGATTCGCAGCGCTCGATGTACCACGGCCGATAATCGGCCCACCACTCTTATGCAGTTCAGCCGCAAGTTCCTTGAATGAGAATTCCTTGTCGCCGGGGCCGGTAATCGTACCGTCGCCGTAATGGACATCTTGCGAATCAACGTCCCAAATTAATGCGGCCCGTTCCACCATTTGCCGTTTGATATCGCAGGCGGCCTCGTAGGCAGCGATGCCAGTTGCAAAAGTAACCCGGCTTCCACCGGTCACGTCGGTGTAGCCGACGCTGTCCGTATCGCCAACAGTCGGGTTGACCTCTTCGGCGGCGATTCCCAGAGTTTCGGCCAGTTGCATTGCGATGCTGGCTCGTGAACCTCCAATATCGGTCGAGCCTTCGACGAGCGAAACGGTCCCATCCCCATTGACTGTGGCCGAGGCCGACGATTTGAGACCGCAGTTGAACCAAAACCCGGAAGCCACGCCGCGGCCGCGGTGTGGGCCTTCCAGGGGCGATTTCCAATGCTCGCTTTGCCGGATGGCGTCGACCGTTTCCCACATTCCGACGCGCGGGTACTCGACTCCGTCGATGCGCCGCACGCCTTCCTTCGATGCGTTATTCAGACGGAATTCCACTGGGTCCAACTTCAAGGATTCGCAGATCTCGTCGATGACGGTCTCGGCTGCGAATGCCGCGTTCGTTGCTCCAGGTGCCCGGTAGGCGTTTGTGCGTGGTTTATTGACGCAAACGTCAAAGCCGTCGATCCGCCCATTGGGAATGTCGTAGCACGCGAAAATACACATGCAGCCGGGATTGACCGGCGAACCGGGATAAGCCCCTGCTTCGTAGGCCAAATACGCCTCAGCTGCGGAAATCATCCCTTTGCTGTCGACGCCGATCTTAACTCGGATATACGAACCTGGTGTCGGCCCGGTGGCTTCGAAGACCGATGCACGGTCCATGATCAATTTGACCGGACGGCCCGACTTCTTGGAAAGCAGCGCGGCAACGGGTTGCAAATAGACGGAGATTTTGCCGCCGAATCCACCGCCGATTTCCATGGGAACGACTTTGATTTTCGAAACCGGAATTTGCAGTAACTCCGAGACCTGCTGACGAACGGTAAATGATCCCTGTGTACTCGTCCAAATGGTGATGTGGCCGTCAGCATTCCACAGAGCGGTCGCGTTATGCGGTTCGATATAACCTTGATGGACGGTCGCTGTTTCGAATTCGCGTTCGATGACCAAATGCGCGTCGGCAAAGCCTTTGGCAACGTCTCCTTTTTCGTACCGAAAATGCATCGCGGTATTGGTCGGCTTGTCTCCCGTTTCCCCGGCCAGCGACTCTGTACGAACATCATCGTTGAGAATTGGCGCATCGTCCTGCATGGCCTCTCGGACATCGAGGACTGGGGGCAGCAAGTCGTATTCGACTTCAATCAAATTGGCCGCTTCTTCGGCGATATGAACGTTGTCAGCGGCAACTGCCGCAATGGCATGACCTTTATAAAGGACTTTGTCGCGTGCCAGAACATTGCTGCTGAGATGACGAAGATTGACCGCCCCTTCACCGAGCTCTGCAACGCGGCTTCCAGGATCAGGCATATCAGCATGCGTGACGACCGCACGAACGCCGGGGACAGCTTCTGCCTTCGAGGTATCAATCGATTTGATTCGCGCATGGGCGTGGGGGCTGCGAAGCATCGCCGCATAAAGCATTCCGGTCAGTTTGACATCGGCGCCGTACTTGGCACGCCCGGTGACCTTATCAGTACCGTCGTGCCGGATCGGTCGCGTGCCGATCACGTTGTATTTACGAGAATCCGCGGTTTGAGCACCGGCATCAGGCTTATCAATCGTGGCCATTACGCGGTTACCTCCTCTTTGGCTTTTGCGGCTTCTTGAACGGCTCGCACAATCTTGTCATATCCCGTGCAGCGACAGAGATTGCCCGCGAGATAAAAACGGATTTCGTCTTCGCTGGGACTCGGGTTCTGTTGCAACAACGACTTTGCAGACATGATGAACCCTGGCGTACAAATCCCACATTGCAACGCGGCACATTCCAAAAAGGCGTCTTGAATTCGGTGCAGACCATCGGTTGGAGCAACCCCCTCGATCGTCTCGATGTCGGCACCTTCGCATTCGACGGCCAACACCAGACAGCTATCAACAGGGTCTCCATTGAGCAACACGGTACAGGCACCGCAATTGCCGTTTGAACAGCCTTCCTTCGAGCCGGTCAAATCCAGCACATCCCGCAGGACTTCCAAAAGCGTCTGGCGCGGCTCGCAAAGAAACTCCGTTTCCGTGCCATTGATACTCGTGGTGACCACACGTTTTTTTGCCATCATTCGATTCCTCACGTCGGTGAAGACAGCCAGAGCCATTGTTCATCGGAACACGCTGTCATTCACTCTAATCTTGTCCGTTGTCGTTAGATCATACGATTTTCAATGTTGAACGAATTGGTTGAGGCGTCGCAATCCCAAAGTCTTTCTCGATTCAATTCAATGCCCGATGGCGACTTCGACCGATTCCCCCTTCGCACGCGCGACGGCTGCCTTTAATACCCGCTCGGTTAACACACGCGTCACATGGACGCGAAATTCCTTGGTTCCCCGCATGTCATCAATCGGCTTAGCGGCGGCCTGGGCTTCTAGCGCGGCCTGGGCAATCGAATCGTCGTTGGCAGGCATTCCGGCAAGCAGGTCCCCAGCAGATTCAGCAAACAATGGTGTCGGTGCAACTGCACCCAAACCGATTCGGGCCGAAACGATTGTTTCCCGGTCGGAATCGAGCACGACCGATGCTCCGACACCGACAACGGCGATATCCATTTCATATCGGGGAATGAAACGGCGATAGTGAGAGCCGCTATTCTCCTGCCGCGGTGGGAACTTCAATTCGACGAGAATTTCGCCGCTCTGTAAGACGTTTTGCCCCGGTGCGGTACAAAAATCCTCGACAGCAACTTCGCGAGTTCCGTTGGGACCGGCAATCACACACGTTGCTTCCAGCGCGATAAGCGCCGGTGTCGTATCAGCAGCGGGCCCCGAATTGCACAAGTTGCCGCCGACGCTGGCCCGGCTTTGAATCTGGACGCCACCGATGATCCGACAACTATCGGCCAGTGCTGAGTATTCGGAAACGATCGTCTCATCGCGATAGATTCGATTGCACGAAACAGCCGCCCCCAGACGGAAACCGCTTGACGAATTCTCGAGGATATTCAATTCCGAGATCTTCTTGATATCGACAATCAAATCTGGAGAGAGACGCCCCGTTCGAACGTGGTCGATCAAATCGGTTCCACCAGCCAGAGCTTTTGCCGAACCATTTTTCCCGGTGAACAGTTCAATGGCTTCATCCAAAGATGCTGGTGCGGCGTATTCAAAATCACGCATTTACGTCATTCCTCGCAGGTTCGTCGAATCGAACAAGACATGCACGGCAGTCCATCGATGGCCGCTGAAGCCATTTCGATGTCACCCGGATTATGCGGGCAACCTCAATATCATGGCAGCGCCCTAAACCGAACAAACGCCAATCGATTTTCGATAGGGTTTAACCCAGTGATTTCGCACTCTAGGGTACCCGACTCAGAGACAACAGCAACCCATCGACGGGATTCTCTGCCGCGAACCCTCTGTACGCCAGCCTTCGAAGCGATTTCCAGCAAGCCGCTGCGGGGGATTGCCGATGTCCTAACCGAAAAACCCGGACGCCATTTTCATGACGAGCGACGTTAAGGGGGACTATTCAGTCTGCGTCGGACTCGATGGATTCAGCCAACAACCGCATGCTGCCATTCGACCCTCGCAGCTCGATGTACCGCTCGGCCATGTTCAAATCCACGCGGTAGAAGTCCGAGCTACCCGGGCTGAGTGCTTCGACAAGTTTTCGGCCGGATCGCTTGTCGAATACGGTCACGTTCATCGACCGGACATTGATTTGGCCCGCACGGCGGTCTTTGCGTTCGCTGAAGATTAGCACTGGTGAGTGTTTCAAGTTCTGAGTCAACAGGCTTGGGCCGGAGATCTTCTGCTTCCATAGCAGCGATTCGCCGTTGCGTCCGACCACAACAATTTCGCCATTGAGCGCGAGATTAATCCCGTTAAAGCTACGGGTCTGCCGCGTCAGCAAGAAATAGATCTTCCCGTGGTCCGCCAGGACAAATCGTTGTGGATAAGCACGCAAGGTTTCGCCGGGAATAGCCCCCAGATCGCTTGATTGTCCGCTCTGCAAGTTGAGCGACTGAATCTCGCCGTCCGCCGAAACGACGAGCATATGTGTTTGATCCAAGAGGGTCACATACGAGTTCCCCGGATACTCCAATTGCCAGGCCGTCTCGCTTGTCAGCGGCTGAACTCGCTCGATGACCGCCATTTTCGGTCCGAACTTGAAGAACGAAGCCCCCCCGGTCGTCCGGCAGCGAATGAAATCCTGTCCAATAATCGAAACGGCCGTTTTCAACTGCTCGTTAAGATTCTTGGCGTTTAAGGTTTGCCCGTCTTGGGACCGAATGGCGAACACCTCGGAACGATTCGGCGGAAAAACGTAAATCGTTTGTTCTCCACCGGCGATTCGTGACCCCATGGGAATGTTTTCGTGCTGCCAACGGATCTCTCCGCTCTCGATTTCGTAGACGCTTAGTGTTCGACGATCGAGCAGTGCGACAAAGTCACTGTCGGCAATTACGAATCCCAATTCGTCTGCATTACCACGGAGAATTCCAACTTGAGACACCAGAGCCGATGAGGAAATCAACGACTTGGTTGCACCGACCTGAAGACCACGATAGCCAAAAGAACTCCGAGACGGAGACACACCACGCCAATTGACCGTCCACAATACCCTCCGATCAAGTGGCGACAGGCAATGGAGAACTCCGCCATGCTCGACCAACATCAGATGGCCGGCCGTCGGCAGGAAAATCTGCGCCTGGCTGGACGAACGTGTGTGACTGCGTAATGCCACCGACCAGTAAACCTGATCGTTCGTATTGTTGAGAATCAGCAAGCGCTGGCTTTGGGAGTTATGCAAAAACCGATGCCGCTTGAAGAATTCCAAATCGGAATCAATCTCTAACGTGGTGACTTCCTGCCCGGAATACGAGTATTGATTCTGACTTGGAACGGCCCGCATGGAAAATCGGCCCCAAACCGAACCATCCGAAGAACTCTCGACCGAGGGATCCCGCCAACGTGATTGAAACTCGGAATAAAGGAACGACAACCGCTGCTGACTTTCGGCAACGAACTGCGAATCGGCGGAGTTCAACAAAGCCAATAGCTGAGACTCCGCTCCTGCGAGATTTTCGGTTGCACGATCAGAATCGGCGATTTGAATCTGCAGACGATGCACCTCGGGGTGAAATGAAAACAGCGCAGCGAACTCTTTTCGTCGGTTGATCGAGTCGGAGTCAATACTTCCCGCTGCCAGTTCGATGATCTGCCCGACGACAACACGGTGTTCGCCGTCCATGCGTTCCCAAATGTTGCGCAGGCGTTCTGCCGCCCAACGACTCGCACGAACAGTCACTTTGTCGTTATCGGGCCGGACCATCACCCGGTCGCCAAACCGAGTTGCCAGTTCCTCATAATGCCGAAACGCCGTGTCGAGTTCACCTC
>JANQRQ010000361.1 GCA_028284485.1 Planctomycetaceae bacterium
TTGGGTTGTATCGGAAAGCAAATCTCCGATGGCCTGCGATACCCCGATGCAACGAAATGAGATGGCATGCACAAAACCGCCGAGCGATTCCGATGTCGCGGCGGCCGCGAGACCGACAAAAAAAACGAGTTGCAACCAACCGCATAATACCGCTGTGCGAAAAACAACTTGCCCCGACGCCACCAGAACACCCATGGCTGCCAACGTTACCGAAGTCATGGCCACGATGGCGCGTGTCCCAAACGTATCGATCAAGAAGAAACCGGCGAGAAATGTTCCGACAATGGAACCAAGCGCTCCCCAGGCGTATACGTTACCCACGGTAATTCCAGTTCGAGATTCCCCAGACAATGCCATGCTGGCCACCAACGGAGAGATGGTCCCCATCGCCATCGAAGGCAAGAGATAAATCGCGGCGACCACGCAAAGGATCCAAGCGGGCCAACTCATCGTATTCGGACGCGAAACATTACTCACGTTTTGGTCGAGCCACAAAACTGCGAAACACAAAACGCTGGACAGCAGAAACAGCCAAGCCAATGCCTTACGGTGATTGACCCGGTCGGCTAGCCATCCCCCGACGTAGTTCCCGAGTGTGATACCGGTGAGCACAACCCCGATGACCGAAGTCCAAGTGTATAGCGAACTGCCATGATGTTTCGCGAGGAGCCTCGTGGCGGTCAGTTCCAACACCATGATGCAAATGCTGGTCACGAACACTATGAGATTGCAGCCCAATAGCCTCGCGAAGTTTCGCCATGTTGACGTTTGTGGACCATTTGAGGTTGGGGACCGTGAGTCTGCCTGAACGGCATCGATGGTCGGCGTGCTGCCGGCCGCTGTCGGTTGTGATTTGGTCGCGCGGTCGGCAGCCGTTGAACCGATTGATGGGTCTTGTGCAGCGCCGGAGGAATGCTGATCCATGCCGAGTCCTGGGGAGGTTTATTCACTGTTGGCGAATGGAAATTCTCAGAATACCATCTTACTCGGATTCCACACGCCGTCGACAAGGCATTCGCAAATCTTTGCAGGACTCGGTTCGTGGCGTTGCGGTACGACCAGCAACTCGCAGCCATGGGACAATGCTTGTCTTGAAGAATTCCCGCGAATAGAATGCGGTTTCGTCGATCACACTTCTCAGTTTGGGACGATTCCACAACAACGACGAATTGATAGTCCGCCGCAGGGCAAAAAGGGGCGTGCCGCGTCCACCTTGGTTTGTACAGGCTCGCGCACTGCGACGAAAGCGTGCTGATCGACCGAAAGACGGATTGCCAATTAGTCATTGCCTCAACCGTATTCCAGAAATTCATTCTGAGGCAACGACAAGGAGACGATTAATCAATGTTACCGCGGGTTGAGTTGTTTCCCCATGTGATCGAGATGAACTATCAGGCGCGTCAGCGGCTTGGTTGCTGCGTCTATTTGGTGTTTCACGAGAACGATTGGTTGTTGATCGATATCGGCTATGAAGATACGACCGCGGAAATCATCGAGATGATTCGGCAGATGGATTTCCCGCTGTCGAATTGCCGGTACTTGGTTGCGACTCACGCCGATGTCGATCATGTGCAAGGGTTGAAGGTCGCCAAAGAGCTCCTTCCATCCGCTGAAACCGTCGGACATGCAGATGCCGCCCGTGCTTTGGCTGATGGCGACCGGATCTTGACCTATGCGGAGATTTCAGCGCAGGGAATCTCGATGGACTTTCCGCCGATCAAACTGGATCGCACCATTGGCGAAGGCGACGTGCTGAAGCTCGGTGATTTGGAAATTGAGGTGTGGCACACGCCGGGGCACACGAGCGGCCAATTGGCCTTTCGATTCGGGGAGTTACTATTCTCCGGAGACAATATCTATCGCGATGGTTGTGTCGGTAACATCGACGCGCATCACGGGTCAGACATCCCGGATTTCATCAAATCATTGTCCCGCATTCGAGATAGCGATGTCACTTGGCTACTGCCAAGCCACGGTCCGGTATTCCGCAAAGACCGGGACATGATGCAGAAGACGATCGACCGCCTGACGGAATATCAGCATATGGCCGATTTCGGAACCTGCGCCGTCGATTGGCCTCTTTTGACGGAGTGGGACGAGGAATTGGCCCGCGGATTCGACCCAGAGAAGGGTTGAATTCGCCGGAAATGTCATGACTTGGCGGTTCAGGCCGATCGTTCGGAATCCTGCAACCGAGAAGGTGCGATCCGGGTCGCCATGTTGCCGCATTTTGTGCATATTTGCTATGCTATGTGACCGGTCGATTTCCACATTGATGCCTGCTGATTGAGTAAAACCGCTGCATCATTCTTTCATCAAATCGCCCGAAACTGCTAGAATCCGGGAAATCGGGAGCTCGACCTCGCTAGAAATTGCCGATTGTGCTTGGTTATCCTGATTGATTGCTCCATGAGAATCCGGCTGAGTCATCTTCAAAGGCGATTCTCGGACAAATCGGCAATTGCGGTGCGTGTCGGAGAAATCCAACATGCTGGTACGTCGATGTTACGATTACGTAGTTTTTGTTCCCGATTCGATTACGACCTGGGTGAACCCAAAGGATGACGCACTTCTTCGAGAAACGCGACCGCTGGGGCCATGGAATGTCCCTTTGGGTGCTCGTGGTTATCGCATTTTTGACCCCCGTGGCGTTGTGGTCCAATGGGCACCTACGCCTTGAAAATGATATTGAGAATTGGCTGCCTCCCGACGATCCCGAGGCGAAGGCGCTCATCTGGTACCACGAGCACTTTCATCATGACATTGGGATGTTGGCAACCTGGGAAGGAAGCTCGCTCAACGACCCCCGCATCCCCGCGTTCGCCCGCGAGTTGGAAGGGACGGTCGACGAACATGGGGTCCGGCACGGCGGCTCCGAATACATTAAGCGCGTGGTGACACCGGCCGACCTGGTTGCTCGAATGAAGGTCGAGCAGGACGAAGCAATCGAACGGATTAACGGTGTGCTCGTCGGAACCGGCGATCTAAAAGTTCGGCTGACAGAGGCTGGACGATCCTCGCAGGCCAAAGTCGAAGAACGCCTGAAATCCGAAGCCCTGGCCCAACTCGGATTGGAAATCGAGATTCGACCGCCGCTGATCGAATACTTCGAAGATTCCGATTTGGAACTGGCCGACGGTGAAGAGATTGCCGTTGAGGAAACAGAGGAAGTGACTTTTCCGCCTGTTCCCGATCACGATTTACAGATCCATTGGGCAGGGATTAGTCCCAAAAGTGACGAGGCTGCCAAACTGATTGAATTGGCAGGATCGTTGACCGCGCCTGCGATTGGTGGTGGGGAGGATTCCCTCGTCGACGAGTCATTTTTTGCGACTGGGTCTCCCGTCGCTTTAATGATTTCGCTTTCCGAAGCAGGCATTGCCGACGCACGTGAGGCGGTGGAAACCGTCCGTCAGGCCGCTTTCAAAATCGGCATTCCCGAGGAACAGCTCCATTTGGGTGGACAGCCGGTTGCCGGATCAGCACTTAACCAAGCTGTGGCCAAAGCGGGTTGGAACACGGACTATCCCATTTGGCAAATCCACAGACGCTCGCCGTTGCTGATGTCGTGTGTCGTCGGCGTGATTTTGGCCTTTATCGTGTTGCGTAGCATCCGCCTGGCGATTCTCGTTCAAATCGTCGCCAACTGCGCTGTCATGTTCACGGTGGCATTGATCTACCCGACCGGTGGCAGCATGAACATGGTCTTGGTGGTGATGCCGACCTTGCTGCTGGTTTTGACGATTTCCGGGGCGATCCATGTTGCCAACTACTGGAAACACGCTGCCCACGAAGATATGTCAACCGCCGTAGTAGAAGCGGCGAAAATGGCGAAGTTGCCTTGTTTGCTCGCCAGTCTGACGACCGCCATCGGCTTGTTCTCGCTGACAACGAGTCCGTTGACTCCCGTGCGGGATTTTGGTGTCTATTCCGGGATCGGATGCATTATCTCGCTGGTGCTGGTCCTGTTCGCATTGCCGGCCCTTTTACAGTATTGGCCGGCCAAGCCACCCAAGGCGGAAGAAGTCAATCGGGCGAACTGGAAACAACTCGGCCGATTCTTAAGTCGCTATCCGGCGATTGTCATCGTGTTGTCGATGGGAGTTTTTGTCGGCAGCGCCTACGGTTTGAAGTGGTTTCGAACAGAAACAAAGGTGATTCGGTACTTCCCGGAGCACACGCGGGTCGTACAGGACTACTACTACCTCGAAGAGAATTTGGCAGGCATCATTCCCGTCGAATTGGTCGTCCGATTCGACGAAAACGCACAGAATGATTTGAACTTCCTCCAACGGATGGAAATTGTGCGGGAAATTGGCGACGGAGTCCGCGCACATCCGGAAATCAGTGGTGTGCTTTCGCTGCCCGATTTTCGTCCGGTTTCCGACACGCTGTCGGACGATGCAAGTAGTCTGGCAAAAATGCGATACAACCGGACTGCCAATACGACCGAACAAGGCGTACGCGAAGACGAGCAGGCCAAGTCCTTCTACACCGTAGCGGAAGAAGCGGCTGACCTGCGTGAAGAAGGGGACGCAAGGCTCAACGCCGCCGGTGACGAGCTATGGCGGATTACCGCCCAGGTCGCCATTATGTCGGACCTCGACTATGCAACTTTGACAAATCATGAACAGACTGGTGCGCTGGATGAAATCGCCAAGTCGGTGCTGAAGTATCATCCTGGCACGGCTCATGTCGTTACCGGCATGGTTCCGTTGTTCCTGCGAACGCAGGATGCCGTACTCGACAGTCTGATTACCAGTTTTGCATTGGCATTTGCAGTGATTGCCGTCGTGTTGATTGTCGTGCTTCGGAATCCCGCAGCCGGAATCATCACGATGCTACCCAACCTGATGCCAGTGGCACTCGTGTTCGGGTTGATCTCGTGGTACGGAATTCGCGTCGATATCGGAACGATGATTACCGCGTCGGTCGCGCTCGGGATCGCCGTCGATGGAACGTTGCATTTGATGACCTGGTTTCAGCACGGCATCCAACAGGGGCAATCTCGTTCTGAAGCAGTCTCACAGGCATTGGGGCATTGTGGTCCCGCGATGTGGCAGACCAGCCTGGCTGTCGGTTCCGGCCTGGTGATGCTTTTGCCCGTCGAATTGCTGCTTGTAAGCCGGTTTGGTTGGCTAATGGCGGCGATGATCGGTGCAGCTTTGATTGCCGACATCATTGTTCTACCCGCGCTATTGGCCGGCCCATTGGGATACCTCTTGGAAAGAAGGGTCCGCGCTACTCAAGACTCGGACCCTACGCCGCCGGACGCTCAGAAGGAGAGTCCGGCAATGAAGCCGCATTTGGCACAACTGCCGCAGAGGGACGACCAGGCACTCCGGATTGACTGATCGCTAATCCCCTGTCAATTCCGGTGGTTGTCGCGCTGCCAGTTTACACCTACGATGCCGTTGGGTGAATTCTTGCGCTGTTGTTCGACGTCACACGAGTCGCTGCGCGGCATTGTGCTACCCGTCACTACCCGATCCCACATGCGATAGCGTATGGCTTGAAGGATTCCCGGGCTTGGTCCAAATGCGTACGGCGTTGCAGTAACGATTAACGGAGCGATCATGTCGCATGATGATTCGACAGGCGACCAATCAACGAACCGATTGATCGACGAAACCAGCCCGTACCTGTTGCAGCATGCGCGAAATCCTGTGGATTGGTATCCCTGGGGCAAGGAGGCGTTGGCAAAAGCGAGAGAGCTTAATCGGCCAGTCTTTCTTTCGATTGGGTATAGCGCTTGCCACTGGTGCCATGTTATGGAGCACGAAAGCTTCGAGAATCCCTCAATTGCGTCGGTGATGAATGAATATTTCGTCTGCATCAAAGTCGATCGAGAAGAACGGCCCGACCTCGACCAGATCTATATGACAGCCGTTCAACTCATCACGGGACGTGGTGGATGGCCGATGTCGGTTTTTTTGACACCCCAGCTCCAGCCGTTCTACGGGGGAACGTATTGGCCTCCCGAATCGAAAATGGGAATGCCCGGCTTCCGAGAGGTTTTGGAAAAAGTTCACGAGGCATGGACCGAGCGCCGAAACGATGTCAACAAAGGTGCTGCGGAACTGACTGCCGCAATTCAAGCTGGCTTTGTCCCCCAGGGAAGGGCAGCAACTCTTGATGAGTCGCTTCTGCAAAATGCAGCCCGTGACTTGTCGCGGGCTGCCGATCCGGTTCATGGCGGATTCGGCCGCGCTCCAAAGTTCCCTCATCCCGTGGACATTCGAGTGTTGTTAAGAGCCTGGAAACGTTTTGGCAACGACGAGGCATTGTCGACGGCACGGTTGGCGCTCGACAAAATGGCTGGAGGCGGACTTTACGATCATTTAGGCGGTGGTTTTCATCGCTATTCCACAGACGCCCGCTGGTTGGTGCCGCATTTTGAGAAAATGTTGTACGACAACGCGCTATTGGTGCCGGCTTACCTCGAAGCGTTTCAGGCGACGAAGAATTCGGAATACGAGCGAGTCGCCCGCGAAACTCTGGAATATGTCTTGCGAGAAATGACTCAACCAGATGGTGGATTCTACAGCACACAAGATGCCGACAGCGAAGGCGTCGAAGGGAAGTATTTTGTCTGGAGCGAAGATGAGATTGTCGACTGCTTGGGAGAGGAGCAGGCCAAAATCTTCGGTTATGTGTACGATGTGACGGCCACCGGAAACTGGGAAGGTGCGAACATTCTCAATCGCCCCAAGTCGCTCCGCGACTGCGCCCAGATTCTCGAAATCGACGAGCAGTCGTTGCGGGAATCGCTTGGGCATTCGCGAGATCGGCTTTTGCAACGGCGAATGCAGCGAATTGCACCAGGTCGGGACGATAAGGTCTTGGTTTCCTGGAATGGAATGATGATCTCCGCGCTGTCCCAGGCCGCGCAGATTCTAAGTGTGCGGGAGTATTCGGCTGCGGCTGAGGCGGCGGCGCGATTCATTCTGCAGCGAATGCGAGCGCCCGACGGGCGGCTCCGACATTCCTACAAGGACGGTCAAGCGAGGTTCAATGCCTACCTTGACGACTATGCCTGTTTGGTCGACGGATTCGTCGACCTTTACCAGGCGACCTCCGACCAATCCTATATTGAAGAGGCGACGCGACTCGCTGAGGAGATGATCAATCACTTTTACGATGACAAGGAAGGGGGGTTTTTCTACACATCGGACGACCACGAGCAACTCATTGTTCGCAATAAGGAAACGCAGGATTCAGCCACACCGAGCGGGAACTCGATGGCTGCGTATGCCTTGCTTCGTCTGTCTCGATTAACAGACCGGGATGATTGGGAAAAGGTCGCAATGGAGACATTGGAACTCCTGTCGGGACAGTTGGCGAAATTCGCGATGGCAAGCGGGCAAGCCTTACTTGCCCTCGATTGGTCTTTGGGTGAGACCTACGAAGTTGTGTTGGCAGACGGCGAATCTGTCGAAGATGCTGATTCGGCAATCGCTTTGATTCACCAAGGTTTCCTGCCGAACAAGGTTGTCATCCGGAAGAAATCAGGGTCCGCCGAGCATTCCGCGATGGGAAGCATCACTGCTGGCAAAGAACCTCAGCAGGGATTGCCGACGGTCTATCTCTGCGAACGTGGCCGATGCCAGGAGCCGGTGGCGGGGATCGACGCGATTTCGGCAGCGGTCGCAAGCCTTACCGGCTGATGATCTCCAAGGCTGTCATCGACCCACATTTGCGATTCGTTTGGGATTTGCAAATGTTGCGGTCGTTGTGCCTTACGGGTACACTACCGCGGTTGGCTCGCAAGACGAGATAGACGGCTTCATGCCTCATGGCGGCAAGACGTCGTTTCAGCCGGTATTTGACGATTCGAACCGGTGAGTCTCGCGTACAACGCATCAAGATTGGCTCACTATTAGATTCTAATTTTCCGACATCAATGCGAGGATTCGTATTGGTGGGAGAACATTCGAATGCGCCCGCAACAAATTTTTGAATTTACACAATTCGATGTTTCGAAGCCCATCCACGGGCTCGACGAGATTCGCCGCATCAATCCTCAGCGTCACGAATTCGAACAGCTCACAGCGATCGTGCACATCGACCAAGAGAATCACTCTCTTATCGGATACAAGGATGTCACCGAAGAAGAGTTTTGGATCGCCGGTCACATGCCTGGTTTCCCTCTAATGCCGGGCGTCATGCAGATCGAATGTGCAGCACAGTTGGCCGGATTCTATGCCCGCAAGTTTAATGTTGTCGGGGGGGACTACCTCGGCTTCGGGGGTCTGGAGCAGGTTCGATTCCGACGGCCGGTTTTTCCGGGTTGTCGCCTGGTTGTGATGGCCCGCCTGATCAATAAACGCGGCCGATCTCGAGCGGAATTCGAGTTTCAGGGTTACGTCGAAGAAAAGCTGACATTCAATGGAACTCTCATCGGAATGGCCATCGAGCGCGACCGAAAGATTGACTAACTGCGACGTTGAACAATTTGTTATGCGAAGCGAGCCGCGAGTCGATCTCAAACCGTATTTTCAAACACTCGATGATTTGGACGGCCCGATCGATTGGTGTTCCCTGTTTGGCAATGACAATCCGGTCGAGATCGACGTTGGATGTGGACGCGGGCTGTTTTTGTTCAATTCCGCCGTAGCACACCCCAATGTCAATTACCTCGGACTTGAATTGGACTACCGGGAAGGCCGAAGAGCCGCTCGCCGAATCTTCAAGCGGAGCATGACCAATGCTCGAGTCATAGGTGGCGATGCTCGCATTGCCCTGGATCGGTTCGTGCCAAAGCAGTCCGTCGCTGCTGTCCACGTCTATTTTCCCGATCCGTGGTGGAAGCGCAAACACCGTCGTCGGCGTGTCTTTACGGACCAACTTGTTGACCAAATGTCGGCGGTTTTGTGCCCCGGGGGGTTCGTCCATTCGTGGACCGATGTGGAGGAATACTATCACGTCATTGCAGCGCTCATGGACAACGACGATCGGTTCGAGTCGCTCCCAACATCGCCGGAAACTGTTCCGCAGCACGATATGGACTTTCGTACGAGCTTCGAACGAAAAAAACGACAGGCTGGCCTTCCAATTTACCGGGGATGCTGGCAACGGCGGAACCGGGATTGAGGATTTCGTCGAAGTCTCACTTGCGACAGACGGGTGACCGGGCCAAACTGGATCTTTCCGAGCGTGAATCCCGACATCGCCACGAATGATTAGACCATTTAGGGGAGACTTCTTGATAATGTTTCATCTCCGATGTGCTGCGATCTTTTCGCTGACTCTCTTGTGTACGTTTGCCGCTCCGACATGGGCGCAAGAATTGGTTGCCACCGATTTGAGTGAGGTCGACGAGGATTACCACGTCCAAGGTGAATATGTGGGGACGATTCAGGACCAGTTTGGAAATAGTAGCCGCGTCGGTTTACAAATTGTCGCTATGGGTGGCGGCGAGTTCGGGGGCATGCAGTACAAAGGTGGTCTTCCCGGAGCCGGTTGGAATGGCAAGGATCGGTTTGTAATGCAAGGGGGACGCAATGGAAACGTCGTCGTGTTGATGAGCGGTCCCCATAGTGCTGTTCTCCATAAGGGCCAGGTGACAATCGGTAATTTCTCCCAAGGCCTTCAACAAGGGACGCTTAAAAAGACTCATCGCACGAGTCCGGATCTGGGGACTCCACCTCCTCCGGGCGCGATTGTGTTATTCAACGGGACAGATACCGGGCAACTCGTCGACCCGAAGATCACCTCCGATGGTCTGTTGATGGAAGGGACGGAGACGGTTCGAGGGTTTCGCGATTTTCAATTGCATTTAGAGTTCCGATTGCCCTACATGCCGTACGCTCGTGGGCAAGGGCGCGCCAATAGCGGAGCCTATCTGCAAAGCCGCTATGAAGTGCAGATTCTTGATTCGTTTGGCCTGGAAGGTGTCGAAAACGAATGCGGGGCCTTGTACAAGCAGTTGCGCCCAAGCGTGAATATGTGCCTGCCGCCGTTGGTTTGGCAGTCTTACGATATCAACTTTCGTTCGCCTCGTTTCGACTCCGATGGACGGAAGACCGAGAACGCAAGAATTACTGTCCGGCACAACGGAGTTGTGATCCACAACAATATCGAAATCGTTGCCAAAACGGGTGCCGGAAAACCGGAAGCGTCCAGCCTTTTGCCGACCAAGTTTCAGGATCACCGCAACCCCGTTCGATTTCGAAACATGTGGATTGTCGAGCGGTCGTACTCTGGTTCGGGTTCGTCGAGCGGTACGAGTTATCAGTGGTTGGCCTACCGGTAGTCGTGATTGTTAACGACATGACGAACTTGCGGTGGCGCAACGATCGGTGTCACGGATCGGGAACTCGCCATACGGCGATCCCCGATTGTCAGAGCGCAGACGTGAGTCGTGTCAGACTTGGTTTAGCGACGATCGAGTTGTTTTCGACGCAATTCACAGTGCGCCAGCTGCTGCATTAAGACTAGACAGGGTCTAGTCGTGTGCAAAATCGTATCGCAGCCATTAAGATCAAGCCTCGCGCCGTTTCCCGCGTGGTATCGATGCATTCCCGATTGAAATGGCCGATCATCGAGAACGACCCGGCTTGATCGAAGATCATGCCGAAACCTCAATCCGCCGACATTCTGCGGAGCCAAAATCAATGACACTGCTCGACCGCCTCGAACGGCGATTCGGTCGCTATGCCATTCACAATTTGACGGGACTCATCGTCGCGGGCCAGGTAGTCGGGATCTTCCTCGGTTGGGGGAATGCCGAGTTTCTTCAGCGCTGGGCGTTGGTCCCTCAACTAGTCCTGGAGGGACAGTGGTGGAGACTGATCACGTTCGTTTTTATTCCACCAGGAATTAACATTCTGGTGTTTTTTGCGATCTATCTGTTCTTCATTATGGGAAGCGCGTTGGAAGCGCAATGGGGCGCGTTCCGATACAACGTCTATGTGCTCATCGCCTACATCGCAACGATTGCTGCCGCGTTTCTAGTCCCTGGCGATGCGGCGACAGTTTCCTACGTTGGCGGTTCGGTTTTTCTCGCTTTCGCCTGGCTGTTTCCCGATTTTCAGATACTTTTGATGTTCATCTTGCCGGTAAAGGTCAAGTATCTCGCCTGGATCACTTGGGCCGGATATTTTTTGACCCTGGCCACCGGCAGCATGATGGCTCGTGTTCTGGTGCTGGCGTCGATCAGCAACTTCCTGTTGTTTTTCGGCTACGACATCGTTTTGCGCGTCCGGCACGGTCAACGAACGATGGAGCGAGCCGTCCGTCGAATCAGGCAGGAACGTCAAGCATTTCACGAATGTGCCGAATGCGGCATGACCGAGAAATCCGACATCGACATGCAGTTTCGCTTTTGCTCAAAGTGTGATGGAAACTTTGAGTACTGCGAAGAACACCTGCACAATCATGAGCATCGGCAATCGCAATAGCGACGGCGCGCCAGACCGCTTTCCCCGATGAACGTTCAAATGACCCGGTGTGATAAACGCTTCACCGAACGCGATCAATGGATTCCAACTTTTTGCGCGAACCAAGCGACGGTGTCTCGAATTCCATCGGGAAAGGACACTTGCGGTTTCCAACCGAGAACGTCAGCCGCACGTTGGGGCGAAATCAGATTCGACCGCAGATCACCGGCTCGCGGAGGGCCATGATTTGGGGCCGGAACTTCCGATGGTGCGCCCGCACTCGACAGTTGCTCCACACAGCGTTCGCGGACTTCGTGAGCCAGTTCGTTAACATCGGTTCCGGCAGCAGTACCAACGTTGATCGGAACAAACGGCTCACGGAGTTCTTCCGTCAGGCACTGGACATTAATTCGAGCGACGTCTTCTACATACACGTAGTCGCGAATGTACTTTCCATCTCCGTTGATGGTCGCCTGTTCGCCTGCCAGCATTTTAGTCGCGAAGATGGCCACCACACCGGCTTCGCCATGGGGGTTTTGTCTGGGGCCATAGACGTTCGCGTACCGCAAAGCGACGCCTTTGATTCCGTGCTCGCGAACGAAGAATTGCAGATACCGTTCGCCGACCCATTTGCTGATTCCGTAAGGCGAAACTGGCCCGGCCGGCGAATCCTCACCCGCTGGTTCGAACACGTCTCCGTACAGGACACCGCCTGAAGATGCAAATACGATTCGATCAGCACCGACACGAACGGCGTTGTCGAAGACCTGTAGCAATCCCATCACATTGACTTGCGCATCGAATACCGGTTCGCGAACCGAGCGGCTGACCGACATTTGAGCCGCCTGATGACAAACTCGCTGAGGTTTGACCTCGTCAAAGACGGAGCGAAGCGTTGCATCGTCGCAGATATCGACTTCGAACAGGGTGACATGATCTGGGAGGTTCTCGCGGCTGCCAGACGACAGGTCATCCACAACAAAAGGTTCGTGACCAGCTGCCAGCAATTGGTCGACAATATGACTGCCGATAAACCCGGCCCCGCCTGTTACTAGCACACGCATCGTGGTCGACTCCTGTTGGCAATTCTCAAGCGGCTCTTCTCAGGTCTGGTTTGGCGGATTGATCGCCAGAGACAATGCGATCGACGACTTTTCGCAATGTTGTCAATGCATCTCCCCGAGTTCCACAAAGTGACTCGGAAAGTTTGGCGATGTCGTAATTGACCTCTGACGCAGAAATAGACTTTCGCGATGCGCAATATATCTTGTCGTGGACCTTCTTGGCACCCTCTTCGGATTCGTAGAACAATTCTTCATACAGCTTTTCACCTGGTCGAATTCCGGAGAATACGATGTCGATATCGTCGGGGTACTTCAGCCCTGAAAGGAAAATCATGTCGCGAGCCAAGTCGACAATCTTAACCGGTTCACCCATCTCGAGAATCAAGACGTCGCCCGAATCGCCGATGGCTCCTGCCTGATGGACAAGTTGTACGGCCTCCGGAATGGTCATAAAGAACCGAACCATTTCAGGATGCGTTACTGTAATCGGGCCCCCGGCTTCGATTTGCTTACGAAATGTCGGAACGACGCTTCCGGCGGAATTGAGGACATTGCCGAATCGAACGGTAATAAACCGTGTTTGTGAATACGACGCAACCGATTGGACATATTTTTCGGCCACCAGCTTCGTCGAGCCCATCACGCTCGATGGCCGTACCGCCTTGTCCGTGGAAATAAGTACAAACCGCTCGACGCCGTACTCATGGGCCAGGTCGACAATGTTCTTAGTGCCGAATACGTTATTGCGGATCGCTTCCTGCGGGTGCAGCTCCATTAGCGGCACATGTTTGTATGCCGCCGCATGGAATACCAATTGCGGTTGATACTCGGCCATCACTCGGGACATCGTATCGTGATTGCCGATATCTCCCACGATGAAATGGAGAGCCCGCTCTTTGGCCAAATGGTGGTGCTCTCGCTCGATGTTAAACACGCCTTCTTCAGATTGATCGAGCAGAATAAGCGATTCCGGATCGTAGCCCAAAGCTTGTCGGCAGATTTCCGATCCAATGCTGCCGGCCGCGCCAGTGACCAAAACCCGGCGACCGGCGACATACTCGCGAATCGATGCCATGTCGAGATCTGCCGGAGGGCGACGAAGTAAATCGGTGATAGTGACATCACGCACACCCAAACGGTATTTACCGTCAACGAGTTCGTTGACAGCGGGGATAATGCTTGATTTCAGGCCGGCTTCGGCGCAGCGTTCAAGAACGTCACGCACGGTGCGGCCGGCGACAGTTCCGGGAATCAGCAGATGCTTGGCACCATACTTTCGCTTGAACGATCTCCAATTCGATTTCCCAGAGAATACGGGGATTCCGGAAATCCGCGAGTTGCGAGTAATCGGGCTATCGTTAATGAACCCGATGACGCGAAACTCTCGCCGTGATGTTTGAAGCGTCTTGAGGATTCCAATTGCAGCATCATCCACGCCATAAATCAACGTCGGACTTTGAGTCGAAGATCCCAGGTATGGTTGCAGGACCTCGCGATAAACACGCCAACTACTGCGCAAGGTACCAATCGCCAGAATGGTCAACGTCCAATCAATCAAGATCACGCCTTTGGGAACCATGTTGTCGGCCAGCAAGGTCAGGTTGATTCCCAGGCAAATCGCTGCAGCCACAGTCGAGCAGGCTGAGAGATAAAGCAAATCGGCCAATGTCGCGTAGCGAAACGTGCTGCGCCATTCGCCACATATCAACAGAAGTCCCAGTTTGATTGAAACAACGATCGGCAGGGTCGCCATCAGTTGTTGAATTCGGTCATCCGAAATACCGAAGTCGAATCGCAGCAGATACGCTGTGTAGTAACACGCAGCGAGAACAAGCAAGTAGACGGGGATGATGGCGGCAAGCCGGTACTTCATTGTTCCTAATCCGCAAGGGAATAGCGTTACTTCAATTGACTTATTGGACGGACTGGAAGTCGTCGCGTCGTGTAGTAGATTTGATCGGAATCTACTTTGGTTGGATTGGCAGCAGATGAAAGGGATAGCATACGCCGCGAGTTGGCAACTACGCCGTCGCGCGAAGAGTTGGCCGCTCGTGTTGCGACCGGGAAGCCGGTTTTCTGGATAAGGTTAGCAAGGTATCTGCGTTCGTGCGAAGAAATGGATTTCGAAATGAAAGAATTTGCGTTACGGCGGAGCGCAAGTTCGGTCGGGAAAATATGGTCGGATTGACATCGCCGTCTTTGGTGTTATGCCGAAACAGCATGACAACATCAAAACCAGAGCGTTTCAAATCATCGGTCAGCTCTTCCGGTTCGAATCCGGCTCCCGGGTGGTTATGAAATTCGGCAATCTTGTTCCAAGTTTGAACAATTCGAGAGCTATGCCCCACTTTTCCAGGACGCCACTTCGACAGTGCCAAGTAGACCGGCAAACGAAGTTGGTACAAAACTCTTGCTGCCACTCCCCAGTCAGCAGCTCTTTTGTTGGGATCGAAATCAGTCAAGAACAGACCATCATTTTTCAGTATGCGGTTCGCCTCGCCGATGAGTCTTTCCGGCGCAAAGAGGTGGTGCAGCACAGACGACGCGGTGACGAGCCCAACGGCTGAAGATTTAAAAGGAAGATTCTCCGCATCGCCGAGAACTGCGAAATAGCCTTTTCGATGCACGACCCGCAATGCAGAAAGTGAGATATCCACACCAACTTTTGGATCGAGGTTCAGCTTGTCTGTCATTTGCAAGATATTGCCGCCGCCACAACCGACATCAACATGCCATCCGGATAATTGCTGGGCAGTGTTTGTCAGTGCTCCCAACATACGTTGTTGGGTCACGTCGTCAAAATGGACTCCCGCTTTGTCGTAATCGTCGACGATCGTTTCGTAGACGTGAATGTTTGCGGCTTTGACGTCGCGTTCGTCGGGGCTACTGTCATCGATGTCGTCGGAAAGTGTCCGAAACGTGGATTGCAACGTATCGGACCACATCACAGGGATTCCGTCGTGCGTTATCGGAAACGTCCGCTGGCAACCATTACAAAGAATGGAACGCGAGATTTCGTGAGATTCGTTGAGATCTTGTTTCCACTTCAATGCCTGGTCGGCGCCAGGAGATTGAATCGTCAGCGTGCTGCTGTCCCGACAGCAAGGACAGACTAGGATTTCAAACAAGTCGCTGATATTTGCATTGTCCATTGCTTGAATATCCTTTTGGAGGTGACTACGCCGTCGCCAGGAGATGCGCAGTCGCTGAATTGGTCGCCACAGCCAGAACCTTTTGCATTGCTGCACCGATATCCCGCATGTCGCGGTCAGTTAATGTTGGATGGACCGGAAACATTAAACTCGATTCGCCGATTTGTCGTGCTGTTGGCAATCGATGAGAGGGCTGCAGGCCGCCATTGGCAAATGCACCCTCCATATAGATTTCCGGGCAAATCCCGCTTCCGCAGGGAATACCCTCGGCTTGCAACGCCCGAACGACACGATCCCTTGTCCAGTCGGGCAAGAGTTCCTCGAGACGCAAAAAGGCATAATGCTTGTAATAACTGTGCCCAATTGTTGGGTGTGGCCGCACGACACGTACCGATGGGAATCGGCTGAGTTCCCGGTTCAGAACTGCAGCAAGCATCCTCCGTTTCGTCAGCCATTGGGGGAGATTCCGTAACGCAACCCGCCCAATGGCCGCCTGCATCTCCGTCATACGGAAATTCGTACCAAACGATTCATGCACCCAGCGGAAAACGGTCGTCTGTTGAGAGTCGTGAACGGCGGCCCAATCTTTACCATGATCTTTGAAACTCCACGCCTTTTCGTAAAGGCTGCGGTTATTCGTCGTTAGCATGCCACCTTCGCCACCGGTGGTCATGATTTTGTCTTGGCAGAACGAAAAGGCGGCGACGTCGCCGATGGCCCCGACCGGTTGGTCGCAGTATGAGGCTCCGTGCGCTTGAGCGCAGTCTTCGATCACCTTGAGATTGTGGTCTTTTGCCAGCTCCATAATCGGTGTCATGTCGCAGGGCCAGCCGGCCAAATGCACGGCGATGACGGCCTTGGTCTTTGACGTCAGTGCTGCCCTTATCGTATCGGCTGTCAGGTTCTGGCTTTCCGGATCAACATCAGCGATGACCGGCCTGGCGCCTCGCATGACCACGCAACTCGCAGATGCAATAAACGTCCGTGCCGGAACGATAACGTCGTCGCCGGGACCGATTCCCAAAGCCTGCAGTGCCAGCTCCAACGCCAATGTTCCATTGGCCGTGGCGATGGCATGACGGCTGCCGACGAATTTGGCAAACTCCTCTTCGAATAGTCGGCACTGTTGACCGGTCCAATAGTTGACTCGGCCTGATGACAAAACGCGACTTGCAGCGGCGATTTGTTCGTCGTCGAAGTATGGCCAGGGCGCGAACGGGGTCGATCGAACGGCCATTCCGCCATCGACGGCAAGTTGCGGGTGTCTTGCCGAGTTCTGGGGCAACGTAAACTCCCTTGGAAATCAAAGGGCGAAGTGCCTGAAAAGAATTGGGTCCTGTAGCCCCGAAAGTTGCCTGTCGGAACCGTATGCGGGCGAGGAATCTACTGAAAAACCCGGATGGGGGTCAACCCGAACAATTCCCGTAAGTCTTCGACAACCCGGTCAGGACCCGGAACTTGCGGTGACTCCAAGTCGCGGTGTAACCCTCCTTCGCGGCGGATGCGGACCGTCTGCCATCCCATCGCCTGTGGGGCGGTAAAGTCTTTTAACGGATTGTCAGCGATGTAGAGACAATCGGTACCTGAGCGTTGAAATGCCTGCTCGACCGCCTGAAATGCCCGTTTTGACGGCTTCCAGTATTCACGACCCCAAACGTCGGTCAGCACGATCGGGTCAATCCAACGATTTAGCCCTAACGCCGCTGATTTACGCTGTTGGGAACTCAAAGGACCATCGCTGATGGCGGCGATGTGGACATGTTCCGGGCATCCTTGAAGCAGTTCCAATGCATCGGGCAGCAATGCGATTTGAGGATCGTGTGTGCGATAAACTTCGACAAGCTGACTAATCGTTTGTGCATCGGTCGGTCCGCCAAGACTTTCCATCGCAGCGTTGAAGATGCGTCCACGTAGTCCGCCGTGAAACAATTGGCGACATGCGTCTTCGAATCCTGGTCGAGAATGGAATTCCGCGACGTAGTTTCCCACGGCACGAAACCCACTGAACACGTAGTCACGCTCCAAATAAAGCGTGTCATCGATATCGAAAACCAGGACGGCGGGAAAATCTAAGCAGCCCATTGCTTCAAATCTTCGACTTTTGTGAAAACGGCGTCGTCCCAACGTGTCATCACCACTCCGTCGCGCCAGTCAACATCTGTCGGTAAAGTCGAACGACCGGTCATTTCGTCCACTAGCCATTGCACGAAATCGGCACCGGCTTGATGACAGATCGGATATCCACCGCCAAACCGCGGATTGATTTCGATGATTTTGACATGGCCGTCGTCGTCGACAAATCCTTGGAAGCACATCGCACCCCAGGGATCAGGAAGGGTGCGAGTCAGTCGATTGGCGATCTCGATCAGTGCAGACTGGCGTACGGTGATACACTTCGAGACCTCTCCCCCGCGGGTCTCCAGCCGCAGATGGGGAACTGCTGCTATGCATTGGTTTCCGCGATCGACATAAAAATTCACAGTAAACTCTCGGCCTTGGGCGAGTTCTTGCACGATCGGCTTTTCAGTGCGGCGAAGATAAAAATGCAGCTCTTCGGCGTCCGAGGCGGTCTGCACGCCATGCGATGCACTGCCGAAGCGCGGTTTAATGAGGACCGGGTACGGCAAATGATCCAGCCGAGAATTCGGTTCGACATCAAACTTGCGGACAGTGGGCAAACCGGCTTCGATGAGAAAGTCGTGTGTCGTTAGTTTGTCTTGGGAGATCTTGATCGTTTCGGGTCCCGAAACAGCGACCGAAATGCCGTTCTCCGCAAACCACTGTCGGCTTTCTGCAAAAATCGGCAATTCTGTATCAATCGTCGGGATGATCAGTTGGATGTTGTGATCGCGGCAATATTGATATACCGCTGGAACAAAACCGGCATCCGTGCAGCGCGGAACTTGTTTCCATTGTTCGGCCAGGCGGCAAGCGGCGGACCAATTGCCGGCATCAACGGCGAAGACTCGTCCACCCAACGACTCGATGGTTTGTTGAATGATTTTGACGAGTGCACCACGACGGCCCGCACTCGATACGAGGACATTCATTGCGTTCGTCCTTAAGGCTGTCAGCTTGGATCTTCCAAGCTGTTGGATCTCTTCAATTGATTGTTGTTTCACCGATCGACAACGAGAATTCTGGGAACATGCGTCATCGATCCATTAATCGTCGACCACATTATGCCGCACGTTTTGCCTTGGCCGCACCTCGAAAACGGGCCGTGACTTCCAGTCCACCAAAATGAATCCCTGTAGCAAATTTCAAAAGTTTGACCGCTTGGTAGGCCGACTTTTTCATCAACCGCTTCATGGCGCTTCCGTGCATGAATGGATGACCGATCTCAACATGGAGCAATTCAAATCCCGTATGATTCAGCAAGTTTTTCAAGGTTTGCGGAGTATATTGGTGGAGGTGTTCTTGCGGATGGAGGTCGCTCCAGCGTCGACTTCGAGCGTACGAGAGTAGCCCTGTATCCTTCAGTCGCAGGTACTGGAAATTCGGGACATAAACCCCGAGGATCCCGCCGGTCCGCATTAATGAGCCGACATGACGCAACGTTGCAACCGGGTTGTGCAAGTGCTCCAGAACTCCCAGCATGGTCACGATGTCGCAACTTGCTGATTCAATTTCGACCTCTTCCACGGCATGAGAAAACACCCGGCAACCGACTGCCGTTTCAGCCTGCTTGGCTGCTTGTTCAGACGGGTCGCATCCGATTAATTTCCACCGGTTACGACGTTTGGCTTCTGCGAGAAGATGTCCGCCGCCACAGCCGACATCCAGCAGTTGACCGGTCGGCGCATATTGTTCCAGGCGGTTTAGCAGGTTCGTGAATCGGCTACCATCCTCGCTGCCATCCCAACAATAGTTATGACTAATCGTTTGCTGCGCATCGTTCGCATACACGAATGCCGTAGATTCCAGCGTGAGGCGCGGCGATACATAGATCAGATCGCAACTGCGGCATTGGACAACGGCCAAATCGGCGGAGTCCGATCCCAGCCGGTACGTCTCCGCAAAAAGCAGTTTGGAGACGTCGCTGCCGCAAAGACAACAGGTTGTCAATTCGGTTTTCAACACAGTCCACCCCCGTGACATCCATTCCACGTCCGGGCGATCCCGGCTGGTTGGGCGTTGTATATGCGAGCTATTTCAGTCAGCAATCTTTGTTCGAATATCGGATCCGGTCGGATCAAAATTCAACAGTCGCTGTACCGATGGCAGAACGACATGTCGCCAACCGCGAAAAACGGGGGAAAGTCTAGTTCAGCCGGGCAAAGGGTGTCCAGACGATCTTTTTGCACTGTATTTGCATGGGTTTTCGACGCGATCGGGCTGTTGTATTCCGCGTCGAGGTCCGTGGATCGTTCTTACCATCGAATCGCAGATTGGGGTCGGCGCTTGATTTGGACGGGGCACACGTCATGATAAATTCTTCCGGATCCTGCAATTTCTCCCAATTACAGGAGATAAAAGTCGCATATTTTGAACTAGGAGTCCGCTTGCCGGATCGTCAGAATCTTTGATCTTTGTCCGATTCGGTGTACGACCAGTGAATTCACGATGCCGAACAATTCCGTTACGAACAGGAATCGATTGTGGAGCCAAATAGTATGAATACTCGATCTTGCCAACTCTGGTTGTTATTCAGCTTCTGCCTTTTGTTTGCCAACCTTGCCGCGGCAGATGACCCGAATGCGCTTTCTGAGGACGAACGGGTCGCTGGCTTCCAGTTGTTGTTTGATGGAAAGTCATTGGATGGGTGGACGCATGGAGGAAACTGGAGAGTCGAAGGTGGCGTTTTGTCACGTTCCGGTCGCGGTGGCAGCCTGATTTACGAGGCGAGCAAGATTCCGGACAATTTCGAATTGCGCTTTGAGTGGAAGGTTGCCGAGGGAAGTAATAGCGGCGTGTACTATCGTCCCGGTCAGTATGAGTATCAAATTCTCGATAACGCCAAACATGCTGATGGCAAGAACCCGCGCACGAGTGCGGCGTCGCTTTACTTTTGTATGGCGCCGTCGCATGACGCCACCAATCCGATCGGCGAATGGAACAGCGGCAAGGTCATTTGCAAAGGAACCGTCGTACAGCATTGGCTGAACGGTAAGAAGGTGATCGACTTTGACTACGCCGACGAGAAATGGGCCTTCAACGTTGACATGATCAATAAGCGAGGTGCCGATTTGGCCGACCGTGGTGCCAATCTCAGTCTGCAAGATCATGGCGATCCTGTGTGGTACAGGGGGATTAAACTGCGGCAGTTGGGGGACGACGATCAACTTGATCGCACTCCGATTTCTCCTCAGCCGCTCACCAAAGAGCAGCTCAAAGCCGAAGCGGAAAAACTCGAAGGAATACTTGAAAGGCGCCGCAACGCCGCAAGCAAGAAGAAGGCGGCAGACGAATAATGCCACTGCTAGAGTCTTGGTGAAGACCTCGTGCGTATCATCGATAAGACGTAGACTTCCAGCAAGATTCGAATCGGCGTGCATGTCCTGAACGGTACGGAGCGTGAATTGACGGCTCGATTCGAGGATTTGCGAATTAGCCAGTAATCGTTGTCGTACTCCAGCAAACTCCATTGGTGCGCCGGCCAGGTTCAAATTGAATCCAAGGGGAATGTGCTTGCTGCCGAATGGCTGCCAAGCTGACGAGAGTTCTGGCGTAGATCGATGAGTGTGGCACCTGTCTGGGCCTCTCTGCGGGCGGCGGCAAATCTTGAATCTCTTTTGAAGCGTATTCCGCTGATTCGTGGCCGCGACCATCGCGTTTCGTTCAACGATAGCTGGCCGGAATGAGCCAGAAACGCCCACGAGAAAAAGTAAACCGCTCTATTGACTCTCCCGTTACTGGAGGCTGTAGGATGGGGCCGTTCAGCAATCGTGGGAGGGCGCAGGCTTTCAGATGTTCAGTATCGGCGAGTTTTCTAAGATCACCGGGTTAACTGTGAAGACCCTGCGCTTTTACCACGAGCAGGGGGTCCTCAAGCCGTCTCACGTCGACCCGGGGACCGGTTATCGATACTACGCGCCGGAATTGATCGACTATGCACGTGTCATCAGCAGCCTACGGGAGTTGGAATTCTCGTTGTCGGATATATCGGCCATCCTGAATCAAGCCGACGATGATTCTGACATTTTGGAATTCTTGAGCTCTCATCGTCAGGAAATCGCGGCGCAATTGGAACGGTACAATCAGATCACAAATTCGTTGGACGTAATCATCCGTAAAGAGGAGGAGGCACGCAGTCTTATGGGAAAAATCAACTATGATATCGAAGAGAAACAACTCGAGCCGATTCTCGTCGCCGGCATTCGAATGAAGGGCCGGTACAGCGAATGTGGAAAGGCATTCTCTAAGATTGGGCGCAAGTTTGGCCGCCATATTTGCGATAAGCCGCTTATGCTGCATTACGACAGCGAATATCGAGAAGACGATGCCAATTTCGAACCGTGTATGCCGATTCGACGCGGAGATTCCGTTGACGGTATCGACGTACACGAGTTACGCGGTGGTCGGTGCATTTCCTTGATCCATCAAGGTCCCTATGAAGAACTGGGACGCTCGTACGAGCGGGTCTTCGGCTATCTTCGTGACCAGAATTACGAATTCGAAATGCCCACCCGCGAGGTCTACATCAAGGGGCCGGGTATGATCTTCCGTGGGAATCCGAAGAAGTATCTCACCGAGATTCAGGTTGTTCTCAAGTCGTGATGTGAGTAGACCATTGCTTCAGATCAATTCCTGAAGAGTATTCTAGATTGCTTGATTCCTGGCGATGAAGGACTCGCGATTCTTTGCGATCCATTTCAGACGGCACGCCTGTTCTCTGGCGAGAATTTGTACGATTCGTGATGATACGCGACATTGAATCGCGAATTGCATTGATGCGCGTTGCAGTTTTTCGTTCGCGGAGCTGTCTCGTGGACACCAGCAATTCGCGTTTGATGCAGTCATAAACGAGCGTAGGACGCTATAGAGACGAATCGTTGAGCATACCATCTTCATCAGCCGACGAACTGCAAAGCCTGCCGTTGCTTTCTCGAGACCGATCGTTTTGGGGGATGATCGCCACGCAATTCCTGGGTGCATTCAATGACAATGTCTTTAAGCAGGTTGTGTTGCTGCTGTGTGTGGAGTTTTACCGGCAATCGGAGGGAGCCGATATCTACCAGTCATTGGCGCAAGCCATTTTCGCGATCCCGTTCGTTGTCTTTTCAGGTTTCGCTGGTTTTCTGTCAGACCGAACGAGCAAACGCACGATCGTTGTTTTGGCCAAGATCGCCGAAATTGGGGTGATGCTCGCCGGAATGTTCGTATTCTTAATGAGTGACGCCCAATCGGTAACCGTCCTTTACGGGTTGTTTGCCGTCTTGTTCTGCATGAGTGTGCAAAGTGCTTTCTTCGGACCTGCCAAATATGGAATCCTTCCGGAAATGTTGCGTGAGGGAGATCTACCGGCGGCCAACGGCATCATGCAGATGACGACGTTTTTGGCGATCATTTTTGGCACGGCTGTTTCGGGAATTGCAAAGCAGGGATTGTCGGCCAATCAGTTATGGGTGATTAACGCCTTTTGCGTCTCGATTGCTAT
This sequence comes from Planctomycetaceae bacterium, assembly GCA_028284485.1. Taxonomy (GTDB): domain Bacteria; phylum Planctomycetota; class Planctomycetia; order Planctomycetales; family Planctomycetaceae; genus JANQRQ01. Next base: position 23,198 of record JANQRQ010000361.1, read on the forward strand.
TGCGGGCACAATGACCTCGCTGCTTGTGCGTAAGACTCCGGTTGCCCATCCCGGTCTGGAATTCAGAATATCTACCTTTGGTGTCAATCAAGAGAATTGGAAGTTACTGCAGGGCGATCGCACGCTCCGTGGTGTCCTATTCGTCGCCGCGTTGTTTTGGTTCCTGGGCGGTGTCATCCTGCCGACGGTCAACGCCTTTGGAAAAAGCCAAATGGAATTCAACGATCGGCAGACAAGTTTTCTCGTGGCGTGCGTGGGCATCGGCATTGCGTTTGGATGTCTGTTGTCGGGAAAGCTCTCCCGGCACCGAGTACGCTTTGGATTGGTCACGATCGGTACTTGGGGAATGATCGGTTCTTTTGTCGCCTTGAGTTGGCTGGGTGTTAGCGGCCTGCCTGGCGGAGTCGTTTTGAATCTTGGTTTCGTGGGCTTGATTTCTCTGGGGTTCTTCTCCGGGATCTTTGTCGTGCCACTGCAAGTCTTTTTGCAGATTCGCCCACCCAAGGACCAAAAAGGCCGAATGATTGGCACGATGAATTTGGTGACCTGGATCGGAATTCTTCTGTCGGCACCTTTCTACTATGCCTGCTCGAAAGCATGTACGTCGCTGAATATCGGCATCAGTTGGACGTTCTTGATCACCGCCGTGCTGATGGTGCCGCTCGGACTGTTTTATCGTCCCTCGGTTGCGGGAAGCCCGAAGTCGATCCCTTAAAGCGGTTTACTCTTTCTCGTGGGCGTTTCTGGCTGGTGGGAACCAACGGCCGGGGAACAAAACGCGATTTTCGCGGCCCAAGTCAGCGTATTACGCTGAAGAATCGTTTGGAATCCGTCAGGAGTCCCGGCCCCAGAACCCGCATCCTAAGTGTCGTGTTGGGATCAGCGAGACCAAGGCCGAAATCGCCTACGTTTTCAGGGTTTCTCGTTGAATTTCCCGAGTTCAGACATTTTGTCTCTATGCAGTTGGCTGGTCGCCCGTTATCGTAGATATAAGTAGTCCTGGATTTGTACAGATTAAAATGCGTTGACTGGGAAGCCCAGGCTACGACAACGTAGGTTTTTTCTGCGTTGGACTGCGGGCCATTAATGTTACTGCGTTGGAGAATGCGAAGGAGCGTGACGGCCCTTAGCCGGCCTGGGTGGGAAGCAAAAGAATTCCCGGGGGAGCTGTGCCGGCCAAGATCTTTGTGGGCTTGGTTTCGTTACGGACTGGGCTACAAAAGGTAAATCCGTTGATGTTTTCGACAGGGCAGTCGTAACGAACACTGTGATAAATGGCCATTTCCCGTGCGCCTGTCGTAACTTCTTTGTTACGACCGGCTGGGAAATCGATGCGGGACCAACATGATGCCATTGTGGTTGCAGCGACAGTACTCGCGCCGACGACAGCAGCACTGGCAATCCTGTTTGGCAAATGTGGCTGCCCAAATTGAGTGTTTGGAGCAGCGAACTCTTCTGACCGTGCCGAGTCTCGTCGCGCCCATCGGTCTCACACCGCAACCTCGCCCTGATTTTGAATGGACGGCCGTTGAGAATGCGGATCATTACGACCTGTGGGTCAATGATGTCACTGCCGGCACAAGTGGTGTTATTCGCGAAATGACCGTCAACGGCACAACGTTTACGCCGACAGAGGACCTGGTCACGGGTCATGAGTACATATGGACGGTGCGGGCAGTGATTGGGGGAGTTACCCAAACATGGGGTACCCATCGTCGATTTACGGTGACGGTTGGCGCGCCGACATTGCTGCAACCAGGGGGCGCTACGTCGGAAGTCCGCCCCGAATTGCAATGGACCGCTGTGACCGGTGCAGTCAAATACGACTTGTGGGTGAACAACGTCACGACCGGAGTTACCTCGATCATCCGCCAAACTGATCTGGCGTCGATGTCGTTTACACCTTCTGAAGATCTGACGGTCGGCCATCAATATATCTGGACGGTGCGCGGCATCGACGGCAACGGCGTCGGTGGTCCTTGGGCAACGCATCGCAAAACAACAATTGTTCCCGCGGCTCCACAAATCTTGGGGCCGATTGGCTCGACTCCTTCAACGCGTCCAGTGTTTTCTTGGACGCCAGTCAGCGGGGCCGATCGCTACGATGTTTGGGTCAACAATCTCACGACCGGCGAAGCGGGTTTCATCCGCGACATGAATATCGGGGACACGTCGTTCACCCCCGATTTCGACATCCGTCCTGGCGATAACCTGCTGTGGACGGTGCGAGGCATTGCGGCCAGTGGCGCTGGTGGTTTCTGGGCCACACATCGGCTGTTCACGCCGAATCAAATCGAGGGTGTGAATCGTATAGCGTCTCGCGATGTGCCAATAGCGATTCCGGCGGTAGGAGGTGTCACATCGCAAATCGATGTGCGTGGTCTCAGCAATCAGTTGCAGGACGTAAATGTCTCGCTGGAGATTACTCATCCCAATTCTGGGCAGTTGTCGGTTTCTCTGACCGGACCGGGGGGAACAAAGATCGAGTTGGTCAGTGTGACCGGCAATCCGGGTGCGAATTTCACCGGGACAACTCTCGATGATGAAGCTTCGGACTCGATCGCAGACGAATTACCGCCATTTACAGGAACCTTTCAACCGAATCAGTCGCTTTCAGTTTTTGACTTTACGAATCCCAACGGGATTTGGACTTTGGAAATCAACAACACACTTTCGATCGAGGTCGGAACGCTGACTTCCTGGTCGTTGGAATTCACAACCGACACGCTGGTTTTGGAAGCTCCCACCGCGTTAACGCCCGTTGGTCAAATCATCGAGCAGCAACCCGAGTTTACGTGGACTGAGGTCGCTGGTGCTGACCACTATGATATTTGGGTCAACAATCTGACGACCGGCGAAACGGAGATTATTCGAAATTCTAATGTCGCTGATACGACCTTTGTTCCTGATCCTGGCGTGCTGCAAAATGAAAACCGATACATTTGGACGGTTCGTGCGATTGGCGCTAACGGCTTGGCCGGTCCGTTTGCAAGTCATTTGATCTTTTCGGTTGATGATCATTTTACATTGCCGTTCGAAATCAATTCGGAATTGAGTGGCAGTATCACTGCGGAACTGAATCTTGCAATTCCCGACGGCTTTGGAGGAACGATTCAATCCCAAATGGATCCTCAATCGTTCGGTTCCGACCTGGCGACCGTTGATGGGACAGTCACACTGGCCAGTGATAGTATGACGGACCCCACGTCGATTGGGATCCTCTCCTCCAGCCTCGATTTTGCGAGCCAGGGTGCATTTCCTCCAGGAATCCCTGGAAGCGGCAATCCAGCCGACCCTGCTGACTTTGCATTTACCGAGACAATTCTGACGATTGGAGGTCCGGTAACCACTGATGTCGCCATTCGCGATTTCATTGTCGGGCTGACAACCGCGGAAGGGATCGGTCTTTCCGACGGGCAGTTTGAGGCAACGACTCAGAATTGGAGCGTGACGGAAGGATTTGTTGATCGGCAACAGAACGAGGATCCGCCGATCCGATCCAGTTCCAATGGTTCAGTGATGACGAATTCCGCGCAAGGTGTCGCCGATTCATCACTTGTCACCAATGCGGAAACAGGCGTGATGACGCTGACGATTCCATTTCGCCGTGTCATTGATCTCACAGACTTTGGATTCGCTGCGGGATCGTTTTTGACCGTTTTCGGTACCATTGTCGCCGAATACGACCCGTCTTAGACATCACTTGGGACCCAACAGCTGTGGCGATCCGGGTGGTTTTCGTCTGCACTCGATTCGACGTCGTGCAGGTGAGACCGACGTCCCAAGCACGAAAGGCCTGAAAAACTGCAAAAAATGGGGTGCTTTTGTTGACATTCGGAATCAACGGCAGTTTACTACTTTCAGTGGTCCCCTGCTCAAAGACGAGCAGTTACGGACAAGACGCCCACTCGGAAAAAGGAGTTTGCGATGCCAGCCACCGCCAAGCCAATGACAAAATCAGAGATTCTGAATTCATTGGCCGAATCGACCGGATTGAGTCGAAAGGAAGTCGGAGAATTCTTAGACCAACTCGGCTCGCTGATCGGTAAGAATCTCAGCAGCAGCGGCCCGGGAGTATTCAATATTCCTGGTTTGATGAAGATTACTCGCGTTCATAAGCCAGCGACAAAAGCTCGCAAAGGCATTAACCCATTTACGGGCGAAGAGACAGTCTTTCAGGCGAAGCCAGCCCGCAATGTTGTGAAAGTTCGGCCTCTAAAGGGCTTGAAGGAAATGGTTTGACGCTTGTTCGTATGCCGGTTCTCTGGCCAACATGCGTAACATCTTGGTGAGGAAACGTGCTCGATTCGTCGAGGCGGCAGGCGATTACCTTCAGCTTTTACGGTTGCGTTTTTGGCCACTGGTATAAGACAAGTCATAAAATTATTAAGAATATCGGGTTAGGGAAATCTCTCAGCGCGGACTCTGGCAAGGCCCCCCTGTCTTCCTGCATTAAATGCGGGGAATAGGTAGTTTCGCTGCGCGCTTGTTCCTCTACACTCTTGACCAACAGATCTCGGAACCCTACAATCGAGAGAGTTGGAATGGAGCGTGGAGACCGTATCTCAACACGGCCCCTCATTGGATGGCATTGCGGCAGGTCAATGTGAAATCTGCCAAATGCGGGACAGAGTGAGGACTGGTCTCTCGCTGCCGGAGATACCCCTGAGATGTTGGTCCTTTCCCGAAAGAAAAATGAAAGTATCGTGATCGACGAGAATATCGTGATCACGATCGTGGAAGTTCGCGGTGATAAGGTGCGCCTCGGCATCGAAGCGCCACGCGAAGTTCCGATTCATCGTCGAGAGGTCCATGAGGCCATTCGCGACGCCATCGAAGCCGGGAATTCAGCCAGCTCGTCGACTGCCAACGAGGACGCATCGGCCTCTTGACGATGCTTCGCGAATCGACGAATTCGCCCTGTCTCGGTGACATCCATCGCTTTTCAGCGAAGTGACTTCGTGGGCAGCAATCTTGGCCCGAACGCGGCAGGCGATCTTGTTAGCGAATTTCAACGTGAATCACGTCGTATTTGCTATCGCTCCGGCTTGACATCGTGCCCGGAAGACTTAAAGTGTTCCGAATGCTCGGCCCCGTCGTCTAGTCAGGCCTAGGACACCGGACTTTCGATCCGGTAACAGGGGTTCAAATCCCCTCGGGGTCACGTTTTATTGAAAAGTGTATACCGGAGTATGTATCCGGTCGCCACACCTTCAATATCTCGGAATTTTGCGGGGTGAGTTTCCAGTCGTAAGGGCTGGAATCAAACGCTTTCAGAGTCTTCGGACTCCGCCTAGTGATGATGACAACTCCCCCGCATCTTCTTTTTCCGCCCCGAATGGTTCATTGCATCCGGGGTTCATTTCTTTGCCACCCTGCTTGACAATCCAATTCTGTCGGGTAAAGTGGTCGCCGTCATTGTTACTAGGCGTCCGCGATTGCTTCGCCCACCGCTTGAGTCTTCCTCAGCAGAGGGTCGTACGACCAAGGACGCCAAACATTTTGGAGTCCGGTGAAATGGTCGGCCCTTGCCTAGTGGGGTGATGACCGGCCCTCGTTTGCTGAGTTGATTTGCGGGACTTTCTATGGTTCGTCAGCACTGCCGCCGACACCGCTCATGAAACATGTGCCATTGCCGGTGTACGCGCTGGCAATGGCATACCCGCTTTTTTGATCAGTACGACTGATCGGCTCAGCAAAGTTTCACGGAAGCGACCTTCTGCAGTCGAATTGCGCGCAGAAGTGTCGGTTTGAGGGAAACAACGCTATGCAAGGACGTGTGGGCACTGCCAGGCTATTGGGGTCGTTTGTGGGATTGGAGAACTTGCGGTTTGCCAGCACGGAGGAGTCAACGGAGTGTTGCGACGCCCACTCATCCATTGAGCTAGGAGTGTCGACGCGGCGCGCTGCCAACTTTTATTTGGGAGAGTGTCTACATGTCACAACCCAGTCGCAAACAGCAGTCGAAAGAATCACCGGTTCATCTCTATCGCCCCCCCACCACAACCGAAACCGGCGATTCCGACTCGTCCCCTTCAACTCCTCAAAGTCAGGGGCGAAAACGCTTGCGTCAGATTTATCTGCACCATCTCTTGCCAAAGCTGCAGCACATCTCGGATGCGACGCGCGAGTCGTATTTGACGCTGCTCAATCATTGGGAGCGTCTTACCGGAGATCCGCCGAGCGACGAAATCTCATCCGCGATGATATTTCAGTTCCGCGCCGATCTTCAGGCGGAACCAAAAGCAAGAGACGGAGAGAAACGGTCCAGCGCAACCATCAACAAGAACATGCGGGTGCTGCATCCGCTCATCTCGCTGTTGATGCCGCGCGATCGGGAGCACCCCAGCGCTTTGGGGGTCATCGATTACATCGAGTATCCCGAGGCTCTGCCGGAAGACGATCCGATTCCGCGCGTCTTGACCCACGCGGAGTTGGACCTGCTTTACGAATATGCGGCAGCAGCCCGTTGGCCGTCCGAGAGGTACACCGGCATTCCAACAGAACTGTGGTGGCAAACGACCGCCGTGGGACTGCGGAATTGCGGGGCGCGTGTGTTCGACTTTTTCGATCTCGGCCGAGATGAGCTCGACGCTTTGATCGACGCGGTTGATAGCCTGCAAGGTGGCAGCGGATTATTTCGGAAGCTAGCCAAGCGGTAAGGAGTCGACTCACCCCTCGTGCGGCCGCATTTGCTGCGACACTTGGTGAAGCATTCGATGACCAAATGACTGGCTATTATATGGTCATTGTGGGAATCGAGGTCTTCAATCAGCCCCTCTGGCGCATCCGGTCTTGCCCGGTGGCAGAAAGTATTTGATGAATATCTAGGCTAAAGCCACGCTTGCGCTGCTGTCCTGCACGAAGGAGACAGGTCCTCATGGCAGCTTCTCTGTCGAAGTAGCTGTGGCGGGTTGCAGGTACCAGTATTCTCCGCGCTGCTCAACGGCTGCTTTGCCGTCGTTGGGCCAGCCAACAAACTTCACTGCGTCGATGCGGAACTCTTTGCCCTTGTCAGATGACTTGAACGGGTCGGCGCCGAAGCGAAAAAAGTCGTCGTCATCAAAACCGCGGATTTCGACCGAATCGCCGTCGTGCTCCTTCAGACGCACGAACGTCACGCCCTGCTGGACATCCTTCAACGCAAAATCGAAGACCTTGGGACCCTTCGTGTGGCTTGCCGACATATCGAGCGACATGCCGGGGGCCCAGTGATTTGTCATCAGCAAGATTCGACCGCGATCGGTGACGCCCAGCTTCAGATTCTCGCCATCGGTTTTGTAGTTGTTACTCGTCGACTCTTTCTTTCCGCCGGGAACTCGGTTCGATCGAATGACGACCGTCCCATCCTGATTGCCGGCAACGAATCGCTGGTTGCGAATCTCCACATTCAACTCGGGGCCGAGGTCGAGGATACCGGTCTCGATCAGCGCTGAGGAATACTTGTTGCGGATCGATTCCGCGCCATGGATTACAAGACTGCCGGATCCGGTGAGCGTCAACCGGTCGTTCTTTTTCTCCAGTCGCAATTCAATCCGCCCGATCTTGACGAAATCATCAACATGTATCGATCGTCCTGCGGACCGCTGACCGAAAATGACCACATCGTGTTGATCCGGAACTCCGAGATCCCAATTGCCGGAATCATTCCAGTCGGTCGACTTCGCATTGCCAGTCCAGTGGACAGTGTCGCGTTTGTCGGACCGGTTTTTCGGCTTCAGGAATTCCGCCAGTTTCGGCGTGTCGAGAGTCCGCGTCAGGCGAAAGACTCCGGCTGGTCCGCCGGGATGGCCGCTGTAGAAGAAGATATGCTGGACTCCGCGTTTCTCGTCGATAACGGCTCCACCGGTGTGGAAGCCGTCAGCAGTTGAGTAGAAAGAGCCTTTGCGTTTAAAAAGTTGTCCTTCCAATCGCCACTTCGCCGTGCCCCAGTCTTCCGGCGCGATGCTGAAGAGGTTGATACTCATGTCTTCGCGCTTGGACTGGATGACTTCGTACCTTTTCGTGATCGGGTTGAAACAGATCGCGGACGTATCAACCGAGCGGCGCGTCGTCATGTTGGTATTGGCGACATCGTTGATTTGCGCGTCGCCGTACCGGAATCGCATCTGCGCCAGCATATTCGCTGGCGGCTGGTTGCGGACGATGGCCACAAAGTGGTCGTCATGAAAGATAACATCGGGCTCAGCCGGCTTGCACCAGTCCGGCAACGCGAGCCGAGTCTTTTCCCAGCCCGCGCCACGATCGCGTGAGCGGTAGATCGCCAGTTCGCGCACGATGTCGTGGGGACGATGATTCCGAAAGACTGTGTGGTGTGCAAAAAGCAGCAAACCGTGCTCAGGATGATCGATGATTCGCGGACCGACCGAGACGAACGGGCCGTCGTGGCGGTCTTCGCGAAAGGCTTCTCGCAGGTGTTTCCATGTGCGGCCCTTGTCTTCGCTACGGAACGCACCGTGATCACTGACGAGGACGACGGCTCCGTCGCGCGTTGTTCCAAACGCGTTGAGATGCAGCTTGTAACCGAGTGGGCTATGGTTGTCGGGATCGAACTTGTAGCGATGAGACAGGGGAACCGATCCGCCTCGATTGCGGTCTTTCTCCGTCATGCAGTGTCGTACGTCGTACGGCTCGGACCACGTTTGACCGCCATCAGTTGAGCGGACAACCGTTGAATACGTGGTGTCGTCGTCGGCATCGCCGGAAAGCTTGCGGTTGTGACCGGGCATGGCTCGGTGGACGACGATCAGCGTGTCGTCCACCATCGTAGCGACAGGCCAGCCAAAATGATCGTTGTCACCTTTGGGAGCGGTCGGCAGATTGACCGGGGCCAGTTCGATCAGGCCCCGACTCACGCTCAGGGATAGCCGTTTGAGGTCCGTGTCGTCCGCCGCGA